>JASJCJ010000090.1 GCA_030066045.1 Calothrix sp. MO_167.B12 | reverse complement strand
CAAAATATCATCAAAAATTACAGATGCAAGAATTTTAAACATAAAATCCTAATTCCCTTGCACTTAATTCCCCAAAAAATAGCCCTTATGCATTGATAAATCAATGTTTGATAGTTATTCAGCAGACCCGAAATAAACTTATTACTTATTATTTAAATTTAACTGCGGTAAATGACATACATGGCTCCAATATATAAAACAATTAAAGTAATGCCATCCCATGTGATATAAAGCTTGGTGCGACGTGCAGCATTATAAATTAGTCCGGTAATGGCGACAGAAGTCATTACCATTGCTAAAACACTGGTAAAAATATGAATTTGACTAACCTGTGTTAATAGATTTCCTTTGACATAAAAGAAGTCATAGGTTCCTAAAATTGCCAAATTAAATAGGTTAGAACCAAACACATTAGAAACTGCCAAATCTACCGCATCAAGCTTAATTGCAGCTAGGGAAGATACCACCTCAGGTAAAGAAGTAGCCGCAGCCAAGAGCAGCGCGCCCACAAAACTCTCCCCGATTCCCGTTTGCACAGCAACTTCTTCTCCCAGAAATGCTAACCAAACACCAATTACAACAATTGCGATCGCTAAAGCAGCAAATTTGAGATAAGCTTTTTTAGGACTAATATGTTCATAGTGAAATACCTCGGCTTCTTCTTCCAGTACCTCAGCTCGCCTTCTCATTTCAAATTGGGCAATCATAAAGGCACTAATAGCATATAAACAAATCAATATAATACTGGGAAATCCTACCCATCCCACAGTAGTATTCGCATCATTATTTGTATTCCCCAGTAGCATACCTACGGAGGCAATACCAAGCATTACACAACCCAAACTTGCTGCCAATCCATGACTAACTTGGGCTCGTTTGAGTAATGGTTCCCGTCCACTAAAAATATCCAACAGTCCTAGAATCAACAAATTAAACAGACAGCTACCAAATATACCCCCTGCTGCTAAGTCAGGAGCATTGATTGCAGTCACAGCACTGATCCCAGTTGCTAACTCTGGTAAAGAAGTTGCCCCGGCAAGCAAAGTTGCACCCACCCAGGTACGTCCGAGTCCCGTTTTCTCTGCTAGCACATCCGCGCTCTGGGAAAGCTGTGAACCGACAACAATTACTAACCCCAAACAAATAATGACTTGAATAAAAAGCAGCATTTGAACTTGATAGCTTTAGATACTGATGTTGATTCTAGATTGACATCCTCCCACCGGCAAGTTTCTGGGATCGTTGTATCTTTTCTATGCTTCTTGAATCAGGCAGAAGGCAGTGCCGATGAAAATATAGCACTACGTATATACGTTAGTCCTACTCTGCGAGAAGCCGCGCTTCGCGTGCCTACATGGACAATATTTTGTCCACAACCTGCCGATGAAAATAATCCCTTCACTCTGGGCGGGGAAACCCCGCCCCTACTCCTACTCTACGAGAAGCCACTTCGTGTCTACACTCCTTCACTCCTTCACTCCTTCCCTCCTTCCCTCCTTCCCTCCTTCCCTCCTTCCCTCCATCACTCCTTCCCTCCTTCACTCCATCACTCCCTATTTTCTAGCTAGAAAAGGTTCTTAGTGATAAAAAACCGCTCCAGGCACAGAGAACACTGTTACCTGTCCCCTCTCCCAAAGGGAGTTGATATAGCTGTAGCCATTTTGATTAGGACAGTATTGCTTTACTCAATGACTCCCACCTGTCAACTGTCAACTGTCAACTGTCAACATCAAAAACGTCCTAACTTGACTGGCTATAGCTATAAAAAAAGTGACCCTGAGATTCAGGATCACTATCAAATTAACAGTGTTGCAATGTTTACAATTTCATACTCAGAAAATTTACTTTTTAGATTCCTCAACTGGAACCCATTCGGTGTGGAATACGCCTTCCTTATCAATGCGTTTGTAAGTATGGGCGCCGAAGTAATCCCGCTGTGCTTGGGTGAGATTTTGGGGTAAGCGCTCTCGGCGATAGCTATCGAAATAATCTAAAGAAGCACTAAATGCAGGTACGGGAATACCCAGTTTCGCCGCAGTCATAATTACTGAACGCCAAGCACCTTGTCTATCCAGAATTGTCTGCTTAAATTCGGGAGCTAATAACAGGTTAGCCAAGGAAGCATTTTCTGCGTAAGCATTCTTAATTTTATTCAAGAAGCCAGCACGAATAATACAGCCGCCTTTCCAAATGCGTGCCATTTCGCCCAACTTCAAATTCCAATTATAGGTATTAGAAGCTTTGTATAGCAGTGCCATACCCTGAGCATAGGAACAGATTTTGGAGCAATAAAGGGCATCGCGCACCATGTTAATAAATTCTTTGGTCTGCCCATCATACTTACCACTAGGACCAGTAAGTTGCTTAGATGCTGCTAAGCGCTCTTCTTTGTAGGAGGAAATAATCCGGGAATTAACCGCTGCCACAATGGTGGGTACGGGTACGCCTAAGTCTAAAGCAGTTTGTACCGTCCAGCGTCCAGTTCCCTTTTGCCCTGCTGCATCCAGAACCAATTCTACCAAGGGCTTTTTGGTATCTGGATCGACGTAGGGGAAAATATTGGCGGTAATTTCAATCAGGAAAGAATTAAGCTCGTCGGTGGTATTCCACTCAGTAAATACTTCGTGGAGTTGCTTACTGTCCAATCCAGCCACATTTTTCAGCAAATCGTATGCTTCAGCAATTAGCTGCATATCACCATACTCAATGCCGTTGTGTACCATCTTCACATAGTGCCCGGAACCACCTGGTCCGATATAGGTTACACAAGGACCATCATCTACTTGAGCGGCAATTTTGTTGAAAATGGGTGAAAGGTACTGGTAGGAGCTTTCTGTGCCTCCTGGCATCAAGGAGGGACCATTCAGGGCACCTTCTTCACCACCACTAACCCCCATGCCAAGGTAACGCAGTCCGGTGGGTTCTAATTCTTGGGTACGGCGTTCGGTATCTTCAAACCAAGAGTTACCACCGTCAATAATAATATCACCTTCATTCAGCAAGGGCTTGAGCTGGCCAATTACGGCATCCACTGGCTTACCAGCTTGCACCATTACCAAAATTTTCCGGGGACGTTCTAGGGAAGCAACGAAGTCTTCCAGGGTGAATGAAGCTTTTGCATTTCTGCCCTGGGCGCGCTCCGCCATGAATCTATCTGTTTTCTCACGAGAACGATTATAAACCGCAATCGGGAAGCCATTACGCTCCACATTGAGGGCAATATTCTCACCCATTACGGCTAAACCAATCACACCAAAGCTTTGTAGTGTCATAACAATTTTGTTGGCTAACTCTTGCGGTTCGTTATTATTTTTAGGGTAGTCCGAGAATTTCTCTTCTCTCCTAAAGAAGAGATTAAGAGTTCATGTACATTACAAAAAATACCCAACTTATACAGATAATTAATTGTAATTTGTATCGAAATTCACAATTTCCTTGCAAAATTGGCAAAATTACAATATCTAATCAAATGACACTGTAAGGAGTAACTACAATATGCTGGCACATGTCCTGGCATTGGCAGTTGCCATTGGTAGTATAGCAATATACTTAGCTGCTTTCTTTTTCCCAGAAATCCACCGGAAGAATGATTTTATCTGGAGTGGTGTGGGACTTTTCTATGGATTAGTTTTATGGGTATTTGCACGGCGTATTACTGGGGGGCTATTGTTGGGTCATGTAGCTAGTGTATCCCTGTTGTTTTGGTTTGGCTGGCAAACTATGTCACTGCGTCGTCAAGTCACACCACAGGCACAACCAACTCCCACTCCTAGCTCAGAAGAAGTACAGACGGCTGTGGAAGAACAGGTAACAAAAGTTTCCCTGTTTGACAAGGTTGGGGGGTTAGTAAGTGGTGTGAGTGGAATTTTTGCAGGTATGAGGAAAAAACCTGCAACTGCTGAGACTGGGGTAACTGAGTCTACTACTTTAGATAAAGCTGCTATTGATGCGATCGCTACTGCTGATGAATCTACCACAACACCGGCACCAACTGAGGAAGTTACAACTGAGGAAGTGACAACTGATGAAGTGACAACTACAGAAGCTGAAGTTACCGTAGAAGCAACTGCTGAGGCAACACCTGCTGCGGAAACGGAAGTGGAAACCCCAACACCAGAACAGCCTCCAGAAGCAGCAGAAGAGACGACAGCAATCCAGACGGAAGCAGTTTCACCTACTCCTCCATCTGGGGAATTAGAAGCTGCACAAACTGAAACTGAGTCACCAACTCCAGCAGCAACGGAAGAGGTTGTTTCCGATACGGAATCGGCTCCTCCTGGGGAAACACCAACGGAAGAAAAACCACCCAGTGAGCAGAAGGAATAAGGGCAAGGTGGGCAATGCCCACCCTACGAAATATCGCTTTTCGGGCGTTGCTGATTGAAAATATTAATTTGCCTCACGCAAAGGCGCATTAGACGCGGAGCGGCTTCCCGCAGGGTAGGCGCAAAGTTACAAAGAAAAATAAAGGTTATTTTGACTTTTCATATCCTGATTCAGCAACGCCGCTTTTCGTTACCATATGTTGATACTGGCTATTGGTAAGCTCAAACCTGAAATTCAGAGGTGTAGATGGTAACACTACAATTGCGACAATTAAGTGTTCCCCCTGGGCATAGGGTGATGTTCCATGATGTTACCTGGCAAGAGTTTGAGGCGATTTTAACAGAGCTTGGGGAGCATAGGGCGGCTAGATTGGCTTATAGCCAGGGAACTTTGGAAATCAGGATGCCGTTACCAAAGCATGAAAAAGCTAAGGTTATTATTGGGGATTTGGTGAAAATTCTCCTGGAGGAGTTAGAGATTGATTGTGAAGCTTTTGGTTCCACCACTTTTAAACGGGAAGATATGGCTCAGGGTGTGGAACCTGATGACAGTTTCTATATTCAAAATCATGCCAAAATGATTGGTAAGGAACGAATTGATTTAAAGGTTGATCCACCACCAGATTTGGCAATTGAAGTGGATGTAACGTCCAAGACTCAATTGGATGCTTACGAAGCTCTCAAGGTGCCTGAATTGTGGAAGTATGAAGATGGCAAGTTACAAATAAATATTCTCCGGGATGGTAAGTATATTCAGTCGGAAATCAGTTTGATTTTTCCCAATTTGCCGATTTTGCAGGTGATTCCTCAGTTTGTTGAGCAGAGTAGGAATATTGGTAGAAGTCCTGCATTAAGAGCATTTCGGCAATGGGTGAAGGAACAAATTTCGTAAGGTGGGCAATGCCGATCCTTTCAAGGTGACATTGAAGCAAATTCAAAAATACCAAAAACAAATTGTCCTGTAGGGGCACGGCATCCACAATCTCTCGGGTTATAGAGTAATCTTACCCACGCCGTGCCCTTTGTGGAATGTCCTGTTGGGTTAGCCTCCAGACTTAACGGGAGGCAGAGCCTCCTCAAATTCATTACAAGGTAGAACCTTGTAACCAGAGCGGGCCTAATTTGAAGTTTTTGGTTGTGAATTGCGATCGCCTGGGGACTTTCCTTGGTATCATGGCGGATGAGGGCACGGCGTGGGTAAGGTTCGCCTGCGTACTTTCCTTGGTATCATGGCGGATGAGGGCACGGCGTGGGTAAGGTTCGCCTGGGGACTTTCCTTAGTATCATGGCGGATGAGGGCACGGCGTGGGTAAGGTTCGCCTGGGTACTCTCCTTGGTAAAATGGCGGATGAGGGCACGGCGTGGGTAAGGTTATTCAATTACCCGAGAGATTGTAGGTGCCGTGCCCCTACCGTTCACTCCCTATTGTGTAATAAATAAAGTATAAAGGGCTATTTTAAAGTCCTCCCAAACGCGCAGACAACACGAAAACCAATATTGAAAGTGATGAGGTCGCGCTCCGCCCAAGTGTAAGCGTTGCGGTACGCAGAGCGGCAGAGTCTAGGATTGTCGCCCCAGGAACCGCCCCGCAGAACAGCCGTGCCAGTTTTTTGATCAAGATTATCATCGTCATCAAACCAAGCATTGCCATCTGTGGGCGCATTTTCATAGTTAGAATGCCAATCATCAAGACACCATTCCCAAACCTTCCCGTGCATATCGTGCAAGCCAAAGGCATTGGGTGGAAATTCTCGCACTGGGGTGGTTTGTTGGCGAAATTCTCCTTTGGTTTCATCTGCAAAAGTCTTGCTGGCAAAATAATTAGCTAATTCACCAGTAATTGTTTCGCCAAAATGAAACGGTGTAGTAGTACCAGCACGACAAGCATATTCCCATTCTGCTTCACTGGGGAGGCAATATTCTTGTCCTGTATGATTTGATAATCTGGCACAAAATTCAACGGCATCGTACCAAGAAACTCGCTCTACAGGTAGGTTATCTCCTTTAAATCTTGATGGGTTTGGTTTTAAGTCGCGGTTAACTTTGGGTAGCTTGGTTACGGCTTTCCACTGTGCCTGTGTTACTGGGTACTTACCCATGAAGAAGGATAGAACTGTGACTTCATGCTGGGGTTTTTCTGAGTTATATCCTTCCCTTTCTGGCGAACCCATCATAAATGTACCACCGGGGATGAAAACCATTTCTAAGGCGATACCCTCACCCAAATCTTCGGTAAAATATTGAGCTTGTTTGGTTTCTCGTTTGATTTCTTTACCATAACGGTTGACGGTGACTGTCTCAAACTCAAAGGACTTAAGAGAAAGAGCAATAATTGCATTTCTAACTAAATCTTCTCCCTCTTTATCTTGATTTCTCTGAGCTGCTGCTAAAGCCAAATCCAATCTAACCAAGGGGTCTTGATTTGCTTCAATCCAACGCCAATAAGCACTTAATGAAGCTGTTATCCTAGCACTGCGACAAATTCCGTCTGAACTCATTTCCTGTTCATAACCCCATTGAAGAAACAAGGTTAAATTTGAGTTTTCTTGCAGAAGTAATTGCCGTCCCTTATTATTATCCCCATTATCAAACAGCTTGAGAATTTTGTCACAGAAATTATCATGATAGAAATCCAAAACTTGAGGAGCAAGATAGTCAATTCCTCTTCCTTTCTGTAATTTACTCTCAGCATAGGTACGAGCAGGTTCGGGTAAAGTTACTCGCCAATCTGATGCAGTAGGGGATTTTTCCGCCATCGAAAACTTAAACAATTCCAATAAAGCTTTATTCCCACTTCTACCCCAAATCGCCCTAGCTAAATCCCGACTCAACCCACTGGGAAAGAAAGCCAGCAAAGGAAATATATCTTGCCCTTCTACTGATAACATTTCAAAGGAACGTTCTAAAGTTATGCGTAGACTCCTTTCTTTTCTTTTTTCAGGAGAGTAATAACCAAGTATTTCTAGTGGTTCAATGTCCAATTCTTTACACAGCTCTTTGATGGTAAATTGAGTTTCTACCATATAGGATGCTGCTAATTTAATGGGTAAGGGATAACCATCGAGAAACTGCACCAATCGATCCAAATATTCAGTCAAATCCTCATCATCCCCCCATTGGGATTCTGATGGAGCATACTTTATAAATATTTGTCTGGTTTCCGATGCTCCCATACTCATCACTTCTTGTTGATGGCAATAAAGAATATCCCTTGCTAGAGAATCACGGGAAGTTAACAACAGTCTGAGATGAGGACATTGTTCTAAAAGGGAGTTCAAAAAGTCAATTAATTCATCGGATTCTTTCTCAATCAATTTATCCAAATCATCGAGTATCAAAAACACTCGACTATTTCTTAATTCTCTTTCTAAACTAAAACTATTTAATTCCAGAATCTGTTTAACTTTGGTAATCAAAGTTCCTACAGAGTCAGTATCCCGCAAACTAATAAACCAAACTCCATGCTTGTAGCGATCGCGTTCATGTAACCATTGACCAATGGCATAGGCTAAGGCTGTTTTACCTATTCCTCCCATGCCATGAAGAGCTATACAATGTTTATCTGATTCTACCAGGATTTTAATTACTTGATGTATTTCTTGTCTACGTCCGACAAAGTTGGGATTATCTGGGGGAATATTAGTATTTAACCACTGGGGATAGATAACTTGGTGAGAATCGGCTGGCTCTATAATTAGGGATTGATTATGGCTATCTTGGGGTAGTAATCGAAATTTGAAAGCTTCATCAAAATTAACTCCTTGCTGGAAAGTTTGGGAGTTAAACAGCTTCTTTAATTTATCATTGAGTTTAACTGCATTACGGCTTACTAAAAAACAATCAATAACGAAATCTTGATTGAATAATCCCTGATAAAGTCGTCGAGAAAAACATCTCGCTGCTACATCTAAAATTTTATCTTCAGCATTAACCGCAATTACATGGGATACCCCTGCTTTCACAAAAGCTTGAGCTAATTTTTCTGAATGACAAGCATTCAACAATGCTAATTGACAAGGTGGTTGCTTCAAATTTGATAAAGCAATTTCCAACTCTGACTCACTCAAAGAACGAGTCATCCCCACCTCATCTTCTAACACCAAGGCTGTACCATCCCCATCTCTCATCCCATGACCGATAAAATGAATAATCAGTGGTTTGGTACGATGGGACAGCACATCTTGTAGGGTTTGGGAAGTGGCGACTTTAACCACTATTTCCACCGCTATAGGATAGGATATATCCTCTAATGCTAAAGCGATCGCATTAATCTCTTTCTGTATCGATAAATTCTCTATTGGTAATAAATCTTCATTGAGTAGGGGTGCTGAAAACAAGATGAGAATTTGGTTACTGAAGGAATTATCTGGTTCAGGAACTTCTTCTAATCCTGGATTCAGGGGAACTTTTCCAGCTACTCTTGAGACAACCATGCTTGTATTTCCTCATCAGTAGCGGTGCTTAAATCCAGGGGAGGACGTTTTGGATGTGTTAACTTCCCTGCTGGCTCTATCCCTTTCTCTCGCAACCTTCGCCGCCAATTAGCGATCGCCTGACCTACTTTAATGCCATAATCAATTAATTGGGCGGTTGCTGCTACCCCTGAAACTATCACAACTATATCGTCTACACCTAACACGCGATCGGTTGACTTCTGTAACTTAACTTTAGTTATCTGCAACGACGTTTGTAAAGATTCTATTTCATCTGGGGGAAGTGTGGATGAAATTGCTATGCTACAGAGAGGAATGTCACTCATTTATACCTCGAAAAGTTGTATTTTCGATCAATATTTACAGTTATTCAACATGATTGCTACATTTTTTTCTATTTTCTAACTTTTGGTAGATGTGCGATCGGAATTTGCTGATAATTATTTGCCATTTCCAAACCGATTTAGCTCCGTTCCAACTCCCCAATCACTCCCTTCCCGCCAGAAGAATACCGATTTAATGAACCGCAAAGGCACAAAGGACGCAAAGTAAGAAGAAAAAGAAGATAGGTAATCTTACACCACAGACGTAGGGTGGGCACTGCCCACCTTACACTGGTGCAAGTTAAAATTCCCCTCGCTGGTGATTTCGCATTACCATAAAAATATTTGACTCTTTCTGGGAGGTGGGAAAATCCTCACCTCTAAGATATAAGTTACCTAGGTTGAACACCTGGGCAATTATCAACCATAATCGTAAAACTCAGATCCTTCTATATTCTAAAATTAGTACTGTGACAGAACCTGGAAGCTATAAAGATACGGTAAATCTCCCCAAGACTAAGTTTGATATGCGGGCGAATGCTATCAAGCGAGAACCCGAAATCCAGAAATTTTGGGAAGATAATAAAATTTACGATCGCCTTTCTCAAGAAAACCCAGGCGAATTATTTATACTACACGATGGACCACCATATGCCAATGGTACTCTCCATCTTGGTCATGCTTTAAATAAAATCCTTAAAGATATTATTAACCGTTACCAGTTATTAAAAGGACGTAAGGTTCGTTATATTCCCGGTTGGGATTGTCATGGTTTGCCCATTGAGCTGAAAGTTCTGCAAAAAATGAAGTCTGCAGAACGGCAAAACCTCAATCCTTTGGGATTGCGACAGAAGGCGAAGGAATTTGCTCTGACAACAGTAGAGGAACAGCGGGAAAGCTTTAAACGCTACGGTGTTTGGGGTGATTGGGAAAATCCTTATCTCACCCTGAAGCCGGAATATGAAGCGGCACAAATCGGTGTTTTCGGGCAGATGGTGTTAAAGGGCTATATCTACCGGGGTTTAAAGCCGGTTCACTGGAGTCCCAGTTCGAGGACTGCTTTGGCGGAGGCGGAGTTGGAATATCCAGAGGGACACACTTCCCGCAGTATCTACGCTGCTTTCCCGGTGACTGGTTTGGGGGATGGTGTACCGCAGTTGGCGGAGTATTTGCCAGATTTGGGAGTGGCTATCTGGACGACGACTCCCTGGACTATTCCCGGTAATTTGGCGGTGGCGGTGAATCCGGAGTTGAATTATGCGGTGGTGGAAGTCTCACGCAAAGGCGCAGAGGCGCAGAGAGAAGAGGGTGGTTTCAGGTATTTGATTGTTGCTGCTGATTTGGTGGAGAGTCTGGCTGAAACTTTGGAGTTGGAATTATCAGTGAAAGCCACGTTTAAGGGGCAAGATTTAGAACATTCTACTTATAAGCATCCCTTGTTTGATCGGGAGAGTCCGGTGGTTGTAGGTGGTGATTATATTACTACTGAGTCTGGTACGGGGTTGGTACATACGGCTCCGGGTCATGGTCAAGAAGACTACATTGTTGGTCAGCGTTATAATTTGCCGATTCTCTCTCCTGTGGATGATGCTGGTAAGTTTACGGAGGAGGCGGGACGATTTGCGGGGTTGAATGTCCTGGTGGATGGTAATCAGGGAATAATTGATGCTTTGACGGAGGAAAGCTCTCTGTTGAAGGAGGAACCCTATGTCCACAAGTATCCCTATGATTGGCGGACGAAGAAACCTACTATTTTTAGGGCGACGGAACAGTGGTTTGCTTCTGTGGCTGGTTTCCGGGAAGAGGCTCTGAAGGCTATTTCTTCGGTACAATGGATTCCGGCACAGGGTGAAAACCGGATTACGCCAATGGTGGCGGAGCGTTCTGATTGGTGTATTTCCCGTCAGCGCAGTTGGGGTGTGCCAATTCCGGTGTTTTACGATGAGGAAACGGGGGAAGCCCTACTGAATGAGGAAAGTATCAGCCACGTACAAGCTATTATTGCGGAAAAGGGTTCTGATGCTTGGTGGGAATTATCGGTAGAAGAATTGTTACCGGAAACATATCGCAATAATGGTAGGTCTTACCGTAAAGGTACAGATACTATGGATGTATGGTTTGATTCTGGTTCTTCTTGGGCATCCGTAGTTAAACAGCGTCCAGAATTGCGTTACCCTGCGGATATATACTTGGAAGGTTCGGATCAACATCGCGGTTGGTTCCAGTCTAGTTTGCTTACCAGTGTGGCTGTAAATGGAATTGCACCTTACAAGACTGTGTTAACCCACGGTTTTACTTTGGATGAGCAAGGACGGAAGCAGAGTAAGTCTTTGGGGAATATAGTTGATCCTAGGGTTGTCATCAACGGTGGGAAGAACCAGAAGCAAGAACCTCCCTATGGTGCAGATGTGCTGCGGTTGTGGGTATCTTCCGTAGATTACACCTCAGATGTACCCTTGGGTAAGAATATCCTCAAGCAAATGGCGGATGTGCGGCAAAAGATTCGCAATACTGCCCGGTTTTTGTTGGGTAATTTACATGATTTTGACCCCACCAAGGATGCAGTTCCTTTTGAAAAATTGCCGGAATTGGATAGATATATGTTGCATCGGATGACGGAAGTCTTCAGTGATGTGACAAAAGCCTTTGATAATTACCAGTTCTTCCGCTTCTTCCAAACAGTGCAGAATTTCTGTGTGGTGGATTTATCCAACTTCTATTTGGATGCTGCTAAAGATAGACTATATATCAGCGCAGCCGATGCCTTCCGTCGCCGTAGTTGTCAAACAGTATTGCAGATTGCTTTAGAAAATATAGCACGAGCGATCGCACCTGTATTATGTCACATGGCGGAGGATATTTGGCAGTTTCTTCCCTATGAAACGCCCTATAAATCTGTGTTTGAAGCTGGTTGGGTACAGGTAGATGATAAATGGCAGAATCCAGAATTAGCTGTATCTTGGGAAAAATTACGGGATATCCGCACAGATGTAAATAAGGTATTGGAACAAGCGAGGGTAGAAAAACAAATTGGCTCTTCCTTGGAAGGGAAGGTTCTACTTTACGTGTCTGATGAGCAACTACGCTCTTCAGTAAAATCACTGACTGAAAATAGTAATGGTGTGGATGAACTGCGCTATCTATTTATTACTTCCCAAGTAGAGGTATTGGATACACCTGGAAGATTGGAAGGATTGAAATATAGCTTAGAGTCTGATGCTTGGGGAATTGGGGTAGTAGATGCAGAAGGGAAAAAATGCGACAGATGTTGGAATTATTCTACCCATGTGGGAGAATCCGCAGAGCATCCCTTGCTGTGTGAGCGTTGTGTTGATGCTTTAGCAGGAGAGTTTTAGTTAGATAGACAGTATCCCAATGTTGAAAAAAGATTAGGTAGTGGGAGCATCTTGCTCCCTTTATATTCCAATAATGTTGAATTATAGGGTAGTGGGAGCATCTTGCTCTGTTTATATTTATCTTGCTCTGTTTATATTTATCTTGCTCTGTTTATATTCATCTTGCTCTGTTTATATTCATCTTGTTCCCTTTCTATTACAGCAGTTTTCATCTATTTGAACCACATCTTCATGTAGGGGTTTAGCATTGCTAAACCCCTACGGTGTGGTCTATTTACCTGAAAATCGCTGTAAGGTGATTTCTCAAAATAATTTTACCCATGACAAGGGCGCAATGCTTGTGCCCCTGCAATAAATTTGTAATTGCCTGGTAATCTTAATTCTGGAAATTACCTAAGCGGGCAAGAGGGAGCATCCCAATTTTTCAACAATATACGGTAGTGGGAGCCGGAAAGCTCCCTTTACATACAAAGCGGGCAAGATGCCCGCACTACAATCTCTAATATTTGGGATGCTCCCTTCAATTACAAATCACCATAACTGATAAGTGATATGCGTATGTCAAAATTAAGCTAGTGTCTAAAAGTCATGGCTAATGGTGTGGACTCTTCCCAAGCAGTTACACGGTGGTAAATATACTGCTGAAAGTATATTAGGACAAGGGCGTTTCGGTATTACTTACCTGGCTACGGATGAACAAGGTAATCGCATTGTCATCAAGACTCTGGATGATGATTTACGCAATCAGCCAGACTTCAACAGATTGCAGGAAAAGTTTGTTCAAGAAGCCTTTAAGCTAGCTAAGTGTCAACATCCTAATATTGTCCGCCTTCTGGAAAATCCATTCCAAGAGGGCGATTTGTGGTGTTTAGCGATGGAGTACATTGCTGGAATCGATCTTACCCATCGTTCCCATAATATTTTGACAGAAGAAGAGGCATTGCACTACATCCAACAAATTGGCGAAGCTTTAACAGTGGTGCATGAAAACAACTTGGTGCATCGGGATGTAAAACCAGCAAATATTGTGATTACCTCAGGAAAGCCCAAAGCGGTTTTGATTGACTTTGGTTTAGCGCGGGGATTTGATAGCAGAAGGCTGAGTGTCAGCAACTTGGAAACAGAAGCAGAAGCAGGTTATACCCCACCAGAGTTATATTCGCGCACCGTGGAACTGGGTGCATATACTGATGTTTATTCCCTAGCAGCCACACTCTACAATCTTTTGACGGGGCAAAAACCCATCAGTGCTAAGGAAAGACTGCAAAATAATGCACCATTAGCAGCACCAAAGGAATTGAACTCGCAAATAAGCAACAAGGTCAATCGTGGTATTCTTTGGGCAATGGACTTAAAGCCGGAAAATCGTCCCCAATCTATTCAACAATGGTTAGATTCCCTTGGATTACAACCCCAAGCTGGTGAAGATACAGAACAACCACAAAGACCTAATTATGAAGTTAAAAACTTTCGGGTAGCGATAATAAGCTTGATTGTCGCAGTGGTAGCAATATTAACGGGTATATTTCAAAATGATATTCGGAATTGGTTTATTAATTCGTTTATGAAGCCGACACCGACTCCAACACCAACAAAAACTGTAAAATAAGATTCTTTGCACCTTCTAACTAAGGGTAAGGTGGGCAGTGCCCACCCTACAATAGAATCATTAACTAACTCGTTTCCAGGCTTAGCCTGGAAACGCATACAGGGAGGCTCTGCCTCCAGACTTGACAGGAGGCAGAGCCTCCCTGAAATGCATTACAAGGTAAAACCTTGTAACGAGAGTAACAAGAGTACGAGATTATAAATTCTTAAATTAAAATTTCTAATAAATAATCATGTATTGGTATCCCGGTTATAAATTACACAATGGTAAATACATTATTAAAGATGAATTAGGGCAAGGTGCTTTTGGCATTACTTACAAAGCTGTGCAGAATACGCGAATTCAGCTACCAGTGGTGATTAAAACTCCTAATTCACGCCTGAAACGGGATAGACAATATCGCCGCTATGTAGAGAGATTTATTCAAGAAGCAGAATTATTAGGTCAAATCTGCCAATCTCCCCATCCTAATATTGTGCGAGTAATAGATTATTTTGAAGAAGGGGAAGGTAAAACACCATGCTTGGTAATGGAGTTTATTGCAGGACAAGATTTATATAATTTAGTTGAAAACGAAAGCAATCAACCACAACCCCTACCAGAATCGGCAGCAGTCAATTACATTCTCCAAATTGGCAAGGCACTGGTAGAAATGCATGAAAACTCTATCGTCCATCGTGATATTCATCCCGGTAACATTATGTTGCGTAGGGATAGCGAACCTATTTTAATTGATTTTGGTTTAGCAGGAGATATTGCCCCCGCAAGTTCTTTTTCCAAAAGTTGGGGAAATGAAAGCTTTGCTCCTTACGAACAAATGAAGGGTAGTAAAGAGCCGACGGTAGATATTTACGGTTTGGCAGCGACCCTCTATTATATGGTTACTAGTGAATATCCCACAACTTCTTTAGATCGCAAATATCATCAAGCTAATTTAGTTACACCCAAGCAGCACCAACCCCGAATTAGCGAAGAATTAAATCAGGCAATTCTGGCGGGAATGGCGTTAGAACCAGAGGAACGTCCACAAACCATGCAAGCGTGGCTGAATTTATTAGATAGCCAAAGTGCATCGGGAAGCATATCAGGTGGTGGTGATGATTTAAGTTCAGAGGTGGGAGTAGACTACAGGCGATTGCGAGATTTACTCCAAGCTGGTGAGTGGAAACAAGCAGATAAGGAAACTCTAGCTGTGATGCTGAAAGCTTCTGGCAGAGAAGAAGAACGCTGGCTGAATACCGAATCCATTGAAAGTTTTCCTTGCACAGACCTACGCACTATTGACCAACTTTGGGTAAAATATAGCGATGGACGCTTTGGCTTCAGTGTGCAAAAGCGCGTTTGGGAAAGTGTCGTAGGAGAAAACCTACACGCTAGCTATCGTAAGTTTGGCGAGCGCGTTGGATGGTATTATGATGGTGAGGGACCGTTTGGGGGCGGGGAATGGGGATCCATAAGTGAAGTTAATTTTAGCACTTCTGCTCATGAGGGTCACCTCCCTTTGTGTGTCCGTTGGGGCTTGGGTTGGGGCTCGACGGCTCGCGGTTGGGGGGGCTTTAAGTCGGAGTTTGAGCCTCGTGTCCAAACTTTCTTCTCTCGCGTCCAGACTTCTGAAGTCTAACATTTAAGCCTTTCAGAATTTTATAAATGTCTATTATAGCACCCCCTATAATTCAAGTCAAAAGTCAAAAGTGAAAAGTGGTTATCTGTACCGGGGGATTAAAGCAGTTAACATTTAGCCCAACTCAAGACTAAGACTCAGCAAGAAGAAAAAAGGGAATAATCTATGGGGAAAACTTTAAAAGAAAAATTAGAACAGTTATCACCAGAAAGACAGCAAAAAATTGCAGAAGAATCCAACTTGCTAATTGCCCAGAAAATGACACGACAACAATAGAGACAGGCACTTAAGTTGACTCAAGAACAAATGGCAGAACTTTTACAAAGTCCCATGTAATAATAAACAGGCAAGGGGGATGTAAACAATGCAAGCTGATAAAATACCAGAACAAAGATTAATCGAGAAAATACGTCAGCTAGTTCCAGAACAAGTGGTATTAGTTGAAAATTTTATTGATTCCTTACGTCAGCAAAATGAAGACTATAACCTCACCCTAGCTGCTACCAAACTTTCCGAACCAGTTCTGCAAAAAATCTGGGATAACCCTGACGACGCTGAATATGACCAATTATAAATTTGGTGATGTTATTTTAGTGCCCTTTCCCTTCACTGACCAAACTACCACTAAAAAACGACCATCTGTTGTTGTTATTTTACTATACTAACTTTTCTGGCGATAAACATCTTTTCTATGACCTATTCTTATAACATTTACGAGTAAAATATCGTCAAAAATATCATACAGTACTCGATAATTACCTACTCGAATTCGATAGCTATTTTCTGAGTCTTTTAACTTTACTACTCCTTCTGGTCGAGGATTATCAGCTAATTCATCAATTTTTTCTTCTATTCGCACCTGTTCTTCTTTGGATAACTTTTTAAGTTGCTTAGATGCTGCTTTGGACAATTCGATTTGATATTTATTCACTGGCTAATTCTTGTTTAACTTGTTCCCAAGGAATTGACCCGTGTTTTTTGATATCTTCTCGACCTTCTTTCATCGCTTTAAGGTCTTCCTTGTCTTCTGATGCACGAATGTCTAAAAGCTCGATTACATCTTCCAATGTATCCTCGTAAGCTTGTTCTAACCTTTCTTGAATTGCTTTAAGAAGCGCTTGTCTTCTTTGGGTCATTTTATTTTTATCCTTTGCTACTAACTGCAAGCAGACAGTTACGCCTATCTTTAACCAACCTTGGGGGAAGTGTGGGGAGTGTGGGAAGTGTGGGGAGTGTGGGAAGTGTGGGAAGTGTGGGAAGTGTGGGAAGCGGAGGGAGATATTATTTCTTAGCTCTTTCCCTCTTTCACTCCTTCCCTCTTTCACTCCTTCACTCCTCCACTCCTTCACTCCTTCACTCCTTCACTCCCTCCTCATCACTTCTTACCGTTCTTACCGTTACCGCTAGTAACAGTCTGCTCATCAACAGTAAGAATGCGTTCAGCAACCTTGTCTGGTACTTCTTGGAGATGGTCAAATTCCCAATCAAAGGAACCAACACCTAAAGTTTGCGATCGCAATTCTACTATAAAGGTTTGCATTTCTGCTTGGGGTAAGTAGGCGGTGAGATGGTCCCAACCTTGCCAGTCATGTATGCCTTCGTAGCCTAAAATTTGCCCCCTTCTACCACTCAATAGTTGCATTACCTTGGAGGTAAATTCATTGGGAGTAGTAACTTGTAAACGGACTATTGGTTCTAGAAGGGTGGGATTACCTTGTGGTAGTCCTTCTTGCATGGCCAGCCGAGCTGCTAGTTTAAAGGCTTGTTCGGAACTATCAACGCTATGGTAGGAACCATTGGTGAGGGTAACAGCCACATCCACTACGGGGAAACCCAAAGGACCATGTGATAAAAATTCCCGCACCCCGGTTTCTACTCCGGGAATATACTGTTTGGGAACGACTCCCCCAACGATGGTTTCGCTAAAGTTAAAGCCTTCACCACGGGATAGGGGCTGAATGTCTAGGTAAACATCCCCAAACTGACCATGCCCACCACTTTGATGCTTGTAACGCCCGTGAACTGAGGAAATGGGCTTGCGGATGGTTTCTTTATAGGGCACTCGGGGTAAGTGGGTTGTCATTGGTAAATTATACTTGTTCCGCAAGCGATCGAGGGTCACTTGCAGGTGAATTTCCCCTTGTCCCCACAGAATCACTTCGTGGGTATCCCCATGTTGCTCCCAAGCGAGGGAAGGATCTTCTTCTAGCAATTTCGTAATAGCACCGCTGAGTTTAACTTCATCGTTACGCTTTTCCGGGGTAATTGCTAGGGCATAAACTGGCTCTAGTTGCTTTGCCTTGGGTAATTCTACTTTGGAGTCTTGTTGCAAAGTATCACCAGTATTAATACCTTCCATGCGACTCAGGGCAATGATTTCCCCAGCACCAGCTTCCCTGATCGATTTCATTTGTTGCCCCATCAGGCGATACAAACCGCCAGGACGCAAACCATTGAGGCTCATTCCATCAGTTAATTTACCCTGCCAAACTCTGACTAAAGATAGTTTGCCACCTTGGGGTGTATAAAAAGTTTTGAGTACCTGGGCTAATGGTTGATTAACTTTTTGTTCGTTCAAACGGTGTTTTGCTGTGGCTTCTGGTTCTGGTGCTTCTCTTAACAATGCATCTAATAGGGGTCTAACACCATGATCCTGTTCAGCAGCACCAAAAAATACGGGTACAACTAAATCTGCACCCAATTCCATTTTTAAATCTTTGAGAATTTCTTCTTGGGGAGGTTCAATATCTTCTAAAAGTTCTTCCAGTAAATGGTCGTCGAAATCAGCTAAGGCTTCTAACATTTCTGCCCTAGCAACGCGCTCTTCTTCTTTAAGTTCTTCGGGGAATGGAATTGGGTCAGCAGGTGCCCCATCATGATAATGATATGCCTGTTCGCTGACTAAATCAATAAAACCAATTAGCTGTTCGTTTTGCATAATTGGGTATTGATGAGCCACCAATGGACGGCTGGAAACTGCTTTTAGGGCGTGTAAAGTTTCCAAAACATGAATATTTGCCCGATCCATCTTATTCACAAAGACCATGTGGGGAATTTCCCAATCGTCTAGGAATTTAAATAGGGGGGCAAGGGTGAGGACGCGCTCGTTGATGGGTTCGCAGACCACAATTGCTGCATCCACGCCAATCAAGGCATTGTAAGTCTCTTGGGCAAATTCGACACTTCCAGGACAATCGATAAATGTAAAGTGGGTGTCATTATACTCAGTGTAGGCTGTGCTAATTTCTACACTCATATGGCGATCGCGCGCTTCTGTGGCACTATCTCCCACTGTGTTACCATCTTTGACGCTGCCTTTGCGGGAAATTGCTCCCGTGACAGATAATAAACTCTCTAGTAATGAAGTCTTACCACTTAAATATGGACCGACAATTGCAACATTTCGCGAACCCGATTTGACTTTTTCGTTCATAAAACCTCCCTTGCGTTTAGCTACGCCTAGTTATGTGACAACAGCAGTCAGCACTCAGCATTCAGGGATTTAACTATTTTTTCGGTTGTAGGTCTATTTTCTTAGCTGGTGGCCGATCGCTTTTTGTTTATCTAGAGCGGTTGAGGATCAAAATTTGTGATTAGAAAGAATTATCTCGCCCTTAAGTTGAGATTAACTCCTCTTTAATCACCACAGCAAAGAATCGTATTTTGTTGTAAGATTTAGGTCGAAAAATTTTAAGTAATACGAAATTTTATAGAAAATATTGAAGTTTAATGAATAATTTGCAACCTTAGCCATAGGTTTGTGAATCAAAATTTACTAAAACTGTTGCAATCCCTATAGAAAATCAATGTCAATATTCTTGTTTCAGTATCGCCCATCTATACTAGTACGACTTGGTGCGAACAAAATATCTATTAATGGGCAACCAAAAGCTAATATTTCCAGCTTTTCTCCTTTGTGCCTGTTGTCTCCCAAATTTTACCTTTTCCTACTTGTAAGTTTAATTATCGGTAGTGGGAGCATTTTCTATGGTTCTCCTAGCCTTGCTCAACAAGAGATCCCTGGTTTACCCACGGTGTCTACGGACCAAGAAAATCAAACTAAAGCCTCCACTGCCACAGACTTTTTCAATCAAGGGTTACAATTTATTCAAGCTGGGAGAACTGAAGATGCCATCGACTCGTTTAGTCAAGCTACCCAGTTAGATCCCCGTTTAGCCCCAGCACATTACAATTTGGGTTTAGCACTCAGACAAGCAGGACAATTACAACCAGCAGCCAATGCTTTTTACCAAGCTACCCAAGTAGATCCCAATTTTGCCCTTGCCTTCGCTAATTTAGGGGGTACTTTATTAGAAGGAAATAATTTTTACCAGGCTAATAATTACTTGCAACGAGCCTTAAAAATCAATCCCAAACTGGGAGTAGCCCATTACAATTTGGGATTACTGCGAGAAATTGAGGGAGATTGCCAACGAGCAATTTCTGCATTTAAACAGGCAATGAAATATAGTAAAAATGCCCCCGAGCCAGCCTATCATATGGGAACTTGTTATTTAAAACAGAGGAGAACAGATCGAGCTAAAAGAGCTTTTGAGCGGGCAGTCAAAATTAATCCTCGATATCCCGAAGCACACTATCAGTTGGGAACTATATTTTTCAATCAAGGTAAGTATGACAAGGCATTGGCAGCATTTCGCAAATCAGCCCAAGCCAACTCCAATTATGCCAATGCCTATTACGCTGCTGGGTTAGCTTTCACGCGATTACGGCAATATCCCCAAGCCGCCCAAGTCTTCCGGTATGCGTTCGATTTATACCAGGTACAAGGCAATCAACAGTGGCAAAATAATGCGGCACAAATGTTGCAACAAGTACAGCAACTAAATTCCCAAACTCGTTGATGGTTGATAGTTGTTAGTTGTTAGTTGTTAGTTGTTAGTTGATAGTTGATGGTTGTTGGTTGATGGTTGACAGTTGACAGTCTTTACAGCGATTTTCAGGTAAATAGACCACACCGTAGGGGTTTAGCAGTGCTAAACCCCTACATGAAGATGTGGTTCAAATAGATGAAAACTGCTGTAATTCATCATTCCTTCCCTCTTTCCCTCCTTCACTCCTTCCCTCCGGGCGGGGAAACCCCGCCCCTACTCAGAACTCCGAACCCCGAACTCCGAACTCCGAACTCCTCATCTCCTATGGTCAACGGGAGTCTTCTTTTTGCATTTAAGATAGGATTATGGTTCGACTGGCTGGTGTGGTTACAAGTTGTTCTCAATTGCCATAGGATATTCATGAACAAGCGCCCCAAAAGTAGATTTTTATTTTGCGATCGCTGGTTGGATCGGCGAGCAATCGTCCGTAACATGGAGGCTTTTCAAGATTTAATAGTCATTTTCCTGTGTTTGGGACTATTTGCCGTCATGTTAGTGCAATTATGGGGAATATTTGTCGCCCTTTCCCAATCTTCTGATTATCAGCAAGTGACTGCAAAAATCCTGTTTATCTTGATTTTGGTAGAGTTGTTCCGACTGTTGATGGTTTACTTACAGGAACATAGCATTTCTGTGGGTGTGGCGGTGGAAGTCACAGTTGTATCGGTGTTGCGAGAAGTCATCGTTCATGGTGCCCTAGATATTTCTTGGATCAAAGCTGCATCTATTTGCGGTTTACTCGTGATTTTAGGGGGATTGTTGTTAGTTTGTGCCAAAACTCCCCATATGGATTGTATGAGTGCTAACACTAAGTTTTGCCCTTTGGTTCATGGAGAAGAGTTTCATCCCCAAAATCATCAGGCAGAATTATCACGACATTCTTGAGTGGGGAGTTGATAGTTGTTAGTTGTTAGTTGTTAGTTGTTAGTTGTTAGTTGATAGTTGGTGGTTAACGGTTGACAGCTTGGGTGTGGGATTTTCTCGTAGGAGGCCTAGCTAGAAAATAGGGAGTGATGGAGGGAAGGAAGGAAGGAGTGAAGGAATGAAGGAGTGAAGGAGTGAAAGAGTGAAGGAGTAGGGGCGGGGTTTCCCCGCCCAGAGTGAAGGGATTATTTTCATGTTTGTTTGTGTACAAACGTTCATAAGGGGCTAACTTGAAAATAGGGAGTTCGGAGTAGGGGCGCATTGCGTGCGCCCTTGAGGAGTTAGTCACAAAGCATTTTCATCCTTGACGGTGTACGAAGTTCATTTCGACTGCCTCCTACTAAGTATTCCTGACAAAAGCCAATCCACTATACAACTGAAAAGCTGGGTCCCAAGGAGTTGTTTCCCTGCGAAATAACTGTACATGGGAGGGAATTTGCTCTAACACCTCTGTTTGCTCCAGAACCGTTTCTGCAAAGATTGTAAACTCAGACCAAACTTTGCCTGGGGGTAATTGCTTTTCGAGCCAGCCTAGCAAACTATTCCAATTAATTCTGATGGTATTGTGACTAGCTTGGGGGGCTAATACTACCCCTTGCTGGAATTCATAGCCATGATCGTAAATTCTTAAAATACAACGCCGACTGGGTAAATGTAAGTCACAAAAGTGAAAGTAGTCTTGGATTTGGGTTTTGCGTTCCAGTTTTCCCCGCACATCACGATCTACTACTTCTTCAAATATAGGTATTAATCCTTGCACTCTTTGTGTAACTTCTGACCAATTAAAATTCAGGGAACCAATTTGATTGGATGCATTGTGACAAACTACAGTTCCTTGAGAAAGAGATTCAGCAAAATGATGGACTTGAAACACTTGAATTTTTTTGATATCAGCCAATCTTGCCCAAAAACAAGGAATCCCCACATTTTGCAGTTGTTTGCCATAGTATTGTAATTCTGCTATTCCTCCACTGCGATACACCCGCCAACCCCGACTAGGTATAATTAGTCGCGCACTATAGGGGTCTATTTGCATAATTTGAGCAAATTTAGGAGCAACTTGGCTTTTGGTTTCGCTGCTAATTGGTTCTAAGACTAGTACTCCGGTTTCTGCATTGCAGGGGTTAGCTTTGATTTGAGCAATGGCTTGTTTGGTTTCTTCTTTCTTGATGTCTTGCAGCCTTTTTACTCCTTGACGAGCTTGAGACAATATCTTGGAGTTAGTAGTGCTGCGTAGTATCTGAAGATACATCTTTTCCGCATCTTGATGTTTCCCAGATACTTCCTGTAGCTTTCCTAAATAAAATTGCACCCAAGGATTTTCAGGCGATTCTTTTAGTAGTTTTTTGATTAACTTGGCGGCAGTACGATAATCCTGGCTGGCGAAAGCAGTGGCAACTTGCTCAATCATAAATAAATTTATAGAAATTAAATTAAGTGCATTGACATTGGTCAGTGAAACCAGACTGCTCATCATTGATTAAGCATATTCTGGTATCCTAGTGTAGCTTAATGCACTTACTTTTCAGCGATTGATTCTAATAAAGTTGCTATCAAAGATACAGCTACTATGGGGGCAGTAACTGCTCGCAAGATACGTTTCCCTAGGGACACAGACTTAAATCCATTGGCGGTGGCAAATGCTATTTCTGCCTCTGTCCAACCACCTTCTGGCCCAATGGCAATGGCAATTTCAGCGGCAGGAGAAACTTCGGAAATAATATTTGTTAAGTGAGGATAGTTACCACGTCCTTCACACAGATAACGGTAATTTGCAGTAGTCTCTGATACTACATCCTGAAAAGTTATTGGTTCTAAAATTGTGGGAATACAAGCTCGTTCTGATTGCTCTGCCGCTTCTTGGGCAATTCTACGCCAGCGTTGCAGTTTTTGTGGGCTGGGTTTGAGCAAGGTGCGATCGCTCAATACTGGAGCAATACAAGTTACACCTAATTCCGTACAACAACGGACTACTTCATCAAAGGCATTTCCTTTAGGTAAAGCTGCCATCAGGGTAATGGCTATTGGTAATTCAGTCTCTACACTCAGAGGCTCAATGATTTGCGCCGCTTCACTGGTTAGTTGTGCCAACCACCATTTTCCTATCCCATCCATGACAATCAAGCGATCGCCTGATTGTAAACGTAGCACTCGATACAAGTAATGCTGTTGTGAGGATGTGAGGGTGATTTGTCCATTGTGAATTTGGGAGTGAGCGATCGCTATCCGTTGCAGTTGCGCCATAAAATGGGATAGTTGGGTAGGGGCACGGTATCAGTAAAATAATTTTATATATTACAAACAAGATATAGGGTTTCTGAGCCTAGTGAGGTACGGATTAACCTCACCCCGATAAAGCTATGCTTTATCTCCCCTCTCCTTATTAAGGAGAGGGGTTTTGATGTGTACTTCACCAAAGTGGGAAATGCTATAAGAGTTTTCAAGTTATTCAGCAGACCCTAAATAAGTTAATACGCAGCTAAATTGTATAAAGTAAAAAATCAGGTGATTGTAGTGCGGGCATCCTGCCCGCTTTATCTATACAATTTAGACGCTTAACAGCTTAAACCTTCTTAACCCGAACTAACATTAACCAACTTTGGGGGTTACAGCGATTTTCAGGTAAATAGACCACATCTTCATGTAGGGGTTTAGCAGTGCTAAACCCCTACATGAAGATGTGGTTCAAATAGATGAAAACTGCTGTAAATTCCCCGTTGCTCCCACGTAATTCGCTCATTCTACATTCTTTTAATTAATCCCCCAAAATATCTAATAAAATCTCCTTGGCAGAACGAGGATTCCAACCCAATTCTTGACGAGCTTTTTTACCTTCCACCCGCACGCAGCGATCATAAAGATAATGAACCCTTTCCTTAGCAATGGGAGGATTCCAATTTAATACTCTACCTATGGGGTCAAGTATATTTCCTACCACCCTCACTACAGGTTCCGGTACTTCCACGGGTACGGGTATACCAGTTTCTTGGCTAATTATGGCAAACATCTCTTTGGTAGGCAGTTCATCGGCAGAGATGATGTAATGTTCTCCGATTTTCCCCTTCTCTGCCGCTAAAATCATCGCTTCGACTAAATCATCCACATGCACAATACCTGTGATGCGATCGCCACCTACCCACAATCTCAACCAGCCGGTTAAAAATAATCTCAGTGCGGGGGCGAAATGGGGGTCGTCTGCACCAAATATACCGGAAGGCATGACGCTTACTACGGGCAATCCGGCGGCGGCAAATTCATCTACAGTTTGTTGGCCTTGGTATTTGGTGCGATCGTAAACTGAGGAAAAGTCTTTCTGGGTTCTCTGGAAGGTTTCATTTATTACTTGCCCTTGGGTATCGCCGTACACTCCAATAGTGCTACAGTAAACCAATTTCGATATGCCTGTCTCTTTGGCTACTTCCAAGACTGCTTGGGTTCCCTGCACATTCACCCGTTCCATTTCTCGGTCATTCACCAACCCTAATTCTACATAAGCAGCTGTATGAAAGACCGTATCAACATCTGCCATAGCTTGTTGCAGTGCTTGATGGTCGGTAATATCTCCATAGACTAATTCTATGGGTATGTCTGCAATTCTGGCTAAATTACTACTAGAGCGTACCAAACCCACCACCGTATCACCGCGCTGATGTAGGGCTTTAACTAAGTGAGAGCCAGTGAAACCATTAGCACCCGTAACCAAAGCTTTCATCTCAACCTCCCAGGAGATCACCACTTACCTGAAAGGAAGTGGTTGGAGGAATGGGAGAAAAATTATGAAACGTTCCCCTACGGATTCTTTGCAAAGCAAAGACAAGGAGCGGGGACAGTTGAGCAATTTCTAATTTCTTAGAATGCATAGGAGTAACCATCCTTTTTATGAATAAAAGTGCAATATTTGTAACTGATTCCTTGAACTAACCCATTTGGAGTTGAAATATTAAAACTTCCAGATGCACGAGTTGCAATTCTTCCAACATATTCACCTACTTTTTTCCCTTTTATAACAACCGCTTTGACAATATCTCCCGTTTGAAAACCAAAATGAAACTTATTTCTAGAACAATGACGATTTGGAAAGCCAAATTTGTCTGTGCGGCATGATTGGCGAGTTCCATGACCCGACGCTGTAATCAACAAAGGCTTAACACCTTTGATATTAAGAATTGGTGTTGACTTGCCAACGCAAGCGGCATCTAACCACTGGGATTTTTCTAGATTTTGCTGGCATCGATTAAATTTAGTTAACCCACCCGAACCTGTTTCTACAAGTAATCCAGTTGCTTTTAAAACTTCTAGTAAAGCGAATCTAGTTGTGTTAACTGCTGCTGCATCTGCCAACGATCTTTTTGCTTGCTTCAAGATTCTCTCTAACCTTGATGGGTCTTTTTTGAGAAAGTCTTTGATATCTTTAGTGCCTTTTTTGGTATTGCACTTTTGGCAACTTAAAGTCAGATTTGTAATTGAATTTGAACCTCCTTTCCCTCTCGGATGAATATGTTCTATTTGCAGGGGAACATCTTTGACACCACAATAAGCACACTGTCTATTCCACTTTTCAAGCAAGTATTCTCTAGTCTCATAACCAGCCAAAGTACCTTGTTGGTACTCTTTACCTTGAATATCAGGATTACGCATTAATTGCATATCAAAGCGCACTAATTCTTGGCTAATCGCATTAATAGGTGCAAATTTGCGTAACTTGTTAACCCAAGTTTTGATATTTTCAATTCGGCTTTTTAGGCTTGGTGCTAACCATCCCTCTGGGCGAGTTCTATTTAAAAAGCGTGGTTTGCGGTATCTAGTTTGACGATTTCTTCTGCTACGTCTCAATTGCCTTCTAGAGCTTAGCGCGTCTCTAATTGCAAAACCTCTGTGTTTTAATTGGGCAGCAAATACAACATCCCCAGTACCGTCGTTGACTAAGGCAATTCCTGTGTGTTTTGCACCTGGGTCAATCTTTAATCTGATTGGTTGAACTAGTGAATCAGGACGTGTTTCTTTCAGAATTAAAGTGAACGGATACCGTCGATAAACGGCTGCTTTTTTGTTTCGTAATAACTGCCTAGCTTGTGCTGGATGTATTGGGGTAGCTGGTCTTTTTTCTGAATCAATTACAAATACTTTGGACATAAAGTCCCTCCTTGCGGGTAATGTGAGCCTAGACAATGATTTAAAGGCTTTTTACGCTAACGACACTAGCTTCAAACGGCAGTTGCTATAAGCCGGGAAACCCGTCCAACGCACTGCCTCCCCAATATGCTTGTTTAATCGTTAACCTTAGAGCTACAAACTGGCTTTTCGCATTTGTAGGTAAGATGACCATTAAATCGTAGTACTCGTAGTACTTAGTCGGGTAAACTCTGGGCTTTAAAGCCCCCACCTACCCAAAGGGAGGTGGTGGGTAGTTTACAGTAATTTCTCGTAGACGCGATAGGTTTTATAAATTGTGCCACCAGCACTTTCAATCAACTTGCGGGAGGAATAATTATTTTCCCACACCCAGGATAGTTCTGCTCTTTTGTAAGGTTTACCCTTCTTGATTCCTCCTTGCATACCCAGGTAAATCAAGGCTAAAGGCACCATTTGACGACGATATTTTGGTAAGGATGCGATCGCAATTACCCTGCCTTGGTCTATTTGACGGCGATACCAGAGAAATTTGAGAATACCCAACCAGTTGAGTTTACCATTAACGTGTTTCAAGGCAATATTATAATCTGGCAAACCCATCCAAAAGCCGATCATCCTACCATTATCTTCAGCTACGGGAAATACATCTGGATCGACGAGTTGCTGTAAATCCTTGGCTTCTTCGAGAAACTCGTCCTCTGTACGGGGAGTAGAACTCCAATTATTAGCAAAGGCGGTGGTAAATAACTGATAAAGACTGCGACAATCTTGCTCAAACCCTTCCCCTTTAGTATGGATGGGACGGAAGGTAATCCCGGATTTACAAGCAATGCGATAACCCTTTTCAAACTTAGCGGAAAGACTACCATCTAAGGGAAAATCATAAGCGTAGGCATTCATCGCCTTGTGCCACCCCAAATGTTCCATAAACTGGGGATAATAAGCGGGGTTGTAAGGCATCATCATCATGGGTGGAGAATCAAACCCATCCACCAGAAACAAGCAACTGTTGTGGGTAGATAAGTTAATTGGACCCCTGGCTATTATCATGCCGCGATCGCGTAACCATTGGCAAGCTGTTTCTAATAATTCTTGGGCGATTTCCAATTCTTCTACAGATTCAAAATAACCAAACAGTCCGATATTCTTGCCTTCCTGTTCAATCAATCGCTGATTAATGGCTGCAACAATTCGTCCCAGGGGTTTCCCCGAGCCTGATTCTACAGCTATAAATTGTTGAAACTGTCCGTATGCCGAAAAAGGATTATCTGGGAGTAGTTGTTTGGCAATACTACTACGGATTGGAGGCACCCAATTTGGATCGTTTTGATAAATTTGATCAGGAATATTCAGGAAGGCTTCTTTATCTAACTCCGTGCTAACAGCTTTGATCTGAAATTTGCTAGTTTTATCCATGATTGATAAAGGCGAAAAATTGAAGAGTGAGAAGCCATGAGCAATATCAAATCCGCTTATTTACTTACCATATTGTCATCATCTCACCCCGTCTTGGTGGACACCCCTCTCCTTAATAAGATACTGTTGGCGAATCAAAGGTATCACCCCTCAGATAATGATTTTTCGCTATTCCACCAGGTGTAGAGACGTAGCAATGCTACGTCTCTAACAACCAATTTGTGGGTAAATGAGGGGTCATAACCACTATTCGCCAATGACATCTTAATAAAGAGAGGGGAAGGGGGTGAGGTTTTTGCGGTAACTAATCATCCGGACATCATACAAAGAATATCTAAACTCTCAGCTCTTGGGCGCGAGCATCGCGCCCCTACTAACTCCCTAGGCCGTAGCTACCGTAGCTGGTTTATACAAATCTTCCCGTGTTTTCACTAATGCTTCTACCAAAAGATCCATTTCTTCTTTAGTATGTAGGGCATTAGCGGTAATCCGCAGACGGGGTTTAGCAATAAACCAAATTGCAGATACCCAAACGCCGTATTTTTCCATCATATGACGGGCAAAATGCTTGGGATTATATTCTGGGGGTAGGATTAATGGAATCACATTAGTTTCCCCAATTACCTCAAAATTATGCTCAATTAGTCGCGATCGCAAATAACGACTATTGGCCTGTAAAGTAGATACTAACAGGGGATTTTGTCTGACCTGACGGATACTTTCTAAGGCTGCGGCTGTAATTGGAGGGGGTAGAGAAATGGTACCAATGGAAGTGGGTGAAACATCTAACAAATCTACCATTGACGGTGAATTACTACTAATTGCAGCCCCCGCAGAAGCAGCAAATTTAGAGAAAGTGGTCATAATCAACGGAATCATACCGCGATCGAGGACTTGTTGGGTGGTAATACCAAAGTGTTCGTATATACCGCCACCAGTTGCACCAATTGCCCCACTAGCGTGTGCTTCATCCATGACAATGACACTACCAGGATAATTTTCCAGTACATCCAACATCTCTGGTAAGGGAGCAATATCCGCATCCATAGAGAATACCGCATCGGAAACCACCATAATGCGATCGCCTTCTTTGGCATAGCGGCGTAATTTCCGGGCAAAGTCATTGACATCACAGTGGCGGTATGCCTTGACTCGGACATTGGGGCTGTGACTAAACATTTTCCCTGAACGATTACCTGCATTCACCACCGCCGAGAGAATACAACCGTGATTCAGAACATCTGTCATAATCAAGGTTTCTCTGGTATGGTGAAACCCAGGAATATTAATTGCCAAATGGCAAAAACCATCTATTAAAGCTTGCATCGCCATCCAAGCATTAAGAAACAGATGGGTGTGGGGTAAATGTTTAAAAGCAGATATTTCCTGTTCTAATTGCCGATGCAAGTCAATACGACCACTGAGAACCGAGCAAGAACTATTAGATGTTCCATACTTGACAATAGCATCAATAGCTGCTTGTTTCACGGCTTCTGATTGGACTAGACCTAAAACATCATTGGTGCAAAATGTCAGAAGCTTGTACCGTTTGCCACTGTCAGGGTCTTCTACATCAACTAAATTACCTTGTTTTCCATGACAAACAAACTTATCGGGATAGAGACCACTTTGGTATAGTCTCTGCATATATTCTTCTACAACTTCCACAGTCTACTCCTCTCACCTTGATAAAAGCACATTGGAATCGGTCTAAGCAGTTTTAAACTAACCCTCATCGCAGCTAATTAATTTACCTTTTTTATGGATGATCAAAAATTGCCTTTGAGGAAATTCCTTAAGTTACAGCAGATGATTCTTGCTCCTTGTGATGGTTACTATTTGACAGTTCTCTAGATTGTTGCATAAATTTTTCATATTGCCCGACAATTACCCTTTGTAGGGCAATAATTGCCGGATTAATTTCTACATAGCGTCGTCCGGGATTAGCTAAGTAGGTGCGTTGTTCGCTTTCTACCATTTCTACATCCTGGTCGAGAAACTGTTTAAATAAAAAACGCCAAATCATTTGTGACAGTTGTGGTTTAATCCGTTTTAGCATCCATTTGGGTAAGCCAACTTTGAGAAATAACAGAGAAAAGGATTTTGTTTCTGCCATCCCTACAGGTAGCCGCATTAAATAAATGGAAGAAACTCCTTCCAGGGAACTCCGGTAGTGGGGATAGTCATAATTAATAGAGATGTTGCGAGTGGTAACTTGGTTTCCTTGTTCGCTCAATCCGAGAAATTTTGTCATCCACCCTTGATAGGAAACCTGATATTTTGCTTGGACTGAATGTTCATTTTGCCGCAAATTCAACAGCACTGGATCGAACCAACCCTGTAAATCCTTATGTAAAAAACCATGAAACACATCCATTGTGTTTTCATTACAGATGGAGAAATGAGCTTGGAAATGTGCTGGTATGGGAATGGTTAACCAGTCAGGATGGTCATATTCGGGTACATCTGGTAGAGGAGTGGTTGGTGCCAAATTACCATCCCCAGGGAAAACCCAAATAATATTGTATTTTTCTTGTACTGGATAACTGGGTGCTTGGGCACATGGTAGCTTTTGTCCCTCAGGTAAGTAAGGAATATTAACACATTTACCATTGCCATTAAACTGCCAACCGTGGTAAGGACATACAAGATTAGCACCTTGAACTTCCCCTTGATGGAGAGCTACCCCTTTATGGGGACAAGCATCTTCTAAGGCATAGAGTTGACCCTTGAGGTCGCGGTAAAGTGCGATCGCTTGTTGCCATACCACCACGGGTATTACCTTACCCGGCTTTAGTTTATCTGCCCAAGCCACTGGATACCAATAATTGGGATTAATCCCCACTTCCCGTACCCGATTTTGAATTGTCTGGCTTTTGAGAGTAGGAGCCAGTTCCATTCCACACTCCTGAATGTGCAATTACAACAGAGAGTCAAAGTATAATCCTACTAGAGGATTTGCTGACAATCTTATAAGAAATTTACAAATTACTCAGCAATTAAGCAAGAATACATGCGCTACAATACGCAAAAACTTATTGTTTTTGGAGACATCTGGTAAATTAAGCTGATAGTTGATGCACAAATTCACAATTCATAATTCATAATTCATAATTTCTTATCCCCTATCCCCTAAACCAGTAATTAAATGCGAGTTTTACTCCTATATCCCCTATTTCCCAAATCTTTTTGGTCTTTTGATCGGGCTTTAGAATTGATTGGTCGTAAAGTTTCTCTCCCTCCCCTGGGATTGATTACTGTGGCAGCAATCCTACCCCAAACCTGGGAATTTCGCTTAGTAGATCGTAATGTCTGTTTGGAAACTGAAGCAGATTGGAACTGGGCAGATTTGGTGATCGTATCCGGGATGATTGTCCAAAAGCCAGATATGCTGCACTGTATCAAAGAGGCAAAACAGCGCGGTAAATTGGTGGCTGCGGGTGGTCCTTACGTGACTTCAGTGCCGGATACAGCTCAAGCAGCTGGGGTGGATTTTTTGATTTTAGATGAAGGTGAAATCACTCTACCCCTGTTTGTAGAAGCATTAGAGCGAGGAGAAACTTCAGGGGTATTCCGTGCTAATGGAGACAAACCGGATGTGACGCAAACACCAATTCCCCGTTACGATTTGCTGGACTTGACAGCTTATAGCGATATGTCAGTTCAATTTTCCCGTGGTTGTCCCTTCCAGTGTGAATTTTGCGACATTATTGTGCTTTATGGACGCAAACCCCGCACTAAAACGCCGGCACAACTTTTAGCTGAGTTGCAAACTCTTTATGATTTGGGTTGGCGACGACTCGTGTTTGTGGTGGATGATAATTTCATTGGTAACAAGCGGAATGTGAAGTTGCTGCTGCGGGAATTAGCTCCTTGGATGGTAGAGCATGACTATCCCTTTAGCCTGATTACAGAAGCTTCTGTGGATTTAGCAGAGGATGATGAACTATTGAATTTGATGATTGCTGCCAACTTTAGCGGCGTATTTTTAGGTATTGAGACACCAGATGCTGATAGTTTAGCTTTAACCAAGAAATACCAAAATACCCGTAATTCCCTTGTGGAAGCTGTCAACAAAATTAATCGCATTGGTTTGCGGGTCATGGCTGGATTTATTATTGGTTTTGATGGCGAAAAACCAGGAGCAGGCGATCGCATTATTGATTTTGTGGAAGCAACAGCAATTCCTTTTGCAATGTTTGGTATGCTCCAGGCTTTACCCAATACAGCCCTTTGGCATCGACTCAAAAAAGAAGGTCGTTTACTCGAAGACCAAGAAAAAACCACAGGTAACCAGATGAATTTAACCAACTTCATCACTACCCGTCCCATAGAAGAATTAGCCAGGGAATATATCAGTTGTTTTTGGGAATTATACGAACCAAAGCGATATCTGGGCAGGGTATACCGACATCATTTACAAATGGCTCCAAAAACTTATAAAAAGAAATTCCGGATGCCAGAATTAAAAGAACTACAAGCACTATTCATTATTATTTGGCGGCAGGGAATTAAACGCCAAACACGCTTTCAATTTTGGCAACAAATATTCTTACTGCTCAAGCACAATCCTAAGGTATGGAAATCTTATTTAGCCAATTGTGCTAACCTAGAGCATTTTATGGAATATCGGCAAATTGTTCGGGATGAAATTGAGCAGCAATTGACCGAGTTAAAGGCAACACAAGCTAAAACAGAGGTAGTTCCGACTAAAGCCGCATAAATAATTAGTAATAAGTAGAAAGATATACCCCTAGGAGTTATACACTGTACAAATGTTTGACAAATGGGTTCCTGTTCTCTTTTCAATCGTGGAGAAGGGGCAACTTATTAGCCGTGCTGAAGTCATTGAAATTGAGGTAGTACATTTATATAAAAGATATAAAGTTTGTGGAATCTGTAATGTATTTACTTTTCCGTTGTTTCGCAACCAAGGGTATGGAAATCTTGTTGTAGAAGTTGCAACGAATTATATCTTGCATAGTGATGCAGATATTGGGATACTTTTCTGCGACCCAAAGTTGGAATCATTTTATGCTTCAAAGGGCTGGGAAGTTTTTAATAATTCAATTACCAGGATTGGCACCCCGGATAATTACAGACCTTATAGTAACAATAGAATGATGTTGTTTGTCTCTGAAAAAGGAAAGAATGGACGGCCAACTTTTACACATCAGCCAATGTATATCAAACACATATGGTAGTGTAAATAAATAATTTGCCTTGACGTACATAAAATTACACGTTAAACGAAAAAGGAATTTTTTATGTCCTGGGATAGCTATCTCGACAATTTAATTGCTCAAACTAAAGATGCTTCAGGAACTACCCATGCTGACAAAGCTTGTATTATTGGTATTGATGGCGGTGCTAAGTGGACTACAGATGGTCATTCTAATGCCCTGAAAATTTTTCCTGAGGAAGCTGTCAATATTGCTAGATGCTTTAAGTCGAAAGATTTCTCTCAATTCATGGCTAGTGGTATTGTTGCTGAAGGTGTGAAGTACCAATTTTTGAGAGAAGAAGATCACAAAGTAGTGTTTGGGAAAAAGAAAGACGAAGGTGCAATTACGCTTCAAGCATCCAAAACAGCTATTGTGATTGCCCATTGTCCGGAAGGCTGTCAACAAGGAAATACTAATAAAGGAGTGGCTGTAATTGCAGAGTATCTCGAAAGTATTGGTATGTAACCACCAATGATGGTTTTACTACTGGTCTTTTTCATTAATTTTGATAGTTTACCGTAGTGCGGGCATCTTGCCCGCTTTGTGGAAACAGGGAGCGAGACGCTCCCACTACAATTGTTTTACCGAAATATTGGGGTCTGGTGCCCTGTCTTTTGAGGCAGAATGTTTTTGGGATGGGGTTTGAATCCCGGTCACAAAAACAAACTTATTACTTATTACTTATTACTTATTACTTAATTCAACCCTCAGTACTCCGCTATTAGTGAGACGACGGCAAACTTCTAAAATCCAACGATAAATGTCCATAACCCATTTCATAAACCCAAAAGATGAGAAGGTATACTGCTCTGTTGATTCATCGATAGGGTAATATAGCGCTACGCGCAAGTAATAAGTAATAAGTGAGCCATTGCGGTGGACGGGTTCCCCGGCATAAAGCAAATGGCGCTCGCGTAAAGCCTACGGCATAGCTGAGTCCTAGCGGACACGCTGACGCGAACGCTTACCGCGTAGCGTGCGCTTTGCGCTCAGCGTAT
>JASJCJ010000089.1 GCA_030066045.1 Calothrix sp. MO_167.B12 | reverse complement strand
GGAACTAGCTACGCATTCCTTGGTGTGAACTTAAACGCTTACCATAAACGTAGGAAATTAATCCCGAATCTGGTCAGCTTGTGAGTTTCAAGCTATGCCTGAAGCTCAGTGTCTTTAGACCTGAGTTGCTGACTACGGCTTAGGTGCTTCTTCAATAGTTACTTGATTAGTAATTGGTTTGACAGATTTTTCCTGAGATATGATTTGATCGACAATTTTCAGTTGCTTCGCATCACTTACTGTTCCGGAAATAACTATATTTCCATCTTTCTCTGTAACTTTTAAATCACTTGTAGGCAAAGCTTCTTTCAATTTGCTAGCAATAACGCTGGTTGATTCTGCATCAATTGCAGAAGTACCAGGTACAGCACTACCAGGTGAATCACTACCAGGTACATTCGCATTTTGATTTTCTTCCACACCGTCAGTTACTTTAGGCGCAGTTTCTGTGACACTATCAGTTACAGGAGAAGCTGGTTCTACGGGTGTTTGAGCAGATTCGGTGGTATCAGCTGGTTTGTCTGAGGAAGCTTGAGGAGTAGTGTCCTGACAGCCAACAGCACCAACTACTAGAATACCTGTGATCAGAAAAGGAATAACGTTTTTCATGTTGATCTCCAAATTCAATAAATAATTGAAGCGACTAGCTTGTTTGTGTGTTTATTAGGGAGCAAAATTTCAGTAATTATTGACTTAGTCAGCACATAATTACTCTTGTGAATGCTTAATTTTCTGTCTATGAAAATTGATACTGCATGGAAGTTGACCAAATAAATTTAACTGTTTTTAGCAGTGTCAACTAATTACGATTCACGATTCATGACAACTAGAGTTTACATACATAATGAATACTTTTCATTTATGTATATATAAGCCATAGGGGCTTACTTGTTGTTGACTTGATATCACTCATTTGCCATCGACTTCCTAATTGTAACGAATTTATTTCACAATGAAAGGAGTGGATGAAAAAAATATCTCAGGCGATCGCTAAGCATAAATATATGTCGTAAGTAGTATATATATAGTCATACAATAGTCAGACAAATTATTTAAATATTTATAATCAAATCAATATTTTGTAGTAGCAATAAAAGATATGCCCTTTGTCTGTCAAGGCTTTCAGACTTTTTGATATTTCTTTTTTCGCAATCAAAGCAATTAAAAATTGAAGTATTAATTTTATAAATATAAATACTTACATCATCAATTTAAAGTAATGATTCCCAAAGATTTTAATGTTGTATGCCGGAAGAAAATACTATTTAAATAGTTGATTTCTTTCCATCGAGCAAAAACTAATAAAAATAACTTATGTAAATATGTAGATTTATCCTCCTAAATATAGATGAAATTTTATCTCTATTTTGAAACGCAGAGTGAAGCTAGGGCGAATGCATCTTGTCATTCAGGAGGCTTTATTCTTGGGAGCATCACATTTTTTCAAAAACCCCAAGCGCAAAGCGCAGTCTGCACCAACAGGCGCTATTGCCTGGGGCTATACGGACACAGCTTGCCTACGCAGGCTAGTAAATGCTAATTTATCGTCTTGTTGATAAAAAAATATGTTTATTGCAGACAATTGAAATCCGTATTAATCCGAGGCGTACAAGATGTGAGCGCCCCCAGGAGGGGAATTCAAAATGCCTCTTGCAGAGGAGCTACGCTAACAAAATTATTAAACCCCCTCCCAACGAATGAAAAAACGCACCTGCATTCTTGTTTGGCTAAAATCCCTGCTATATAAGGGTTATAAAATGTGCAAGTTGAGAGTGCCCGACTAGCGGCTACCGCCACTAGCAACAAATGAAACTAACACATTTGATTAAAGCTCAAATCCGTTAGTAGATAAGGGTTTTAAAATGTGTAAGTTAGAAGTACACCCATGAGGGGGAAGTCAAAAGTCAAAAGTCAAAAGTATTCAACCCCCTCGCAACGAATCGCACAGAGAAGCTGTCACGAAGTGCCAATGTGACCGAAAATATTAATAAAAGCGGTTTGAGCGCTTGTAAAAACTATTTTTTAAGTCAAGCTCTGTAAGCATGGAGAGATTTAAAACTATTTTTAATAGCAGGTTTCATCAATTTCATCAACGTTTGGAGTAGTGCAACTTGTACAGGATGCTGTAACGTGCAAGGTTAAACCCCGCCAAGTTGTAAAATTACGATAAATAGGTGGTTTTTCCCCAAATAGCTCGGTTCTTACTCTAGACCTTAAACCATCAGCGCCAATCAAAGCATCACCGGAGGCTGTTAAACCTGAAGCAAAGTGAGCGCGAACTTTGTTTTCATGCAACGAAAATCGCTCAAAATTTTCTCCTAAGATAAGTTGCTTTTCTGGTAGTTTGCTTATTAACAGTTGGTGTAAGTCAGCTCGATGGATACCTATTACTGGAAGATCAAAACTATCTACAGGAACATTAACTAACTCTTTGCCGTTTTGAGAATTGAATTGATAGTTTGTGGTGAGAACTCCTATCTGTAAAGCTTCTTCTAAAAGACTTAAATTTTTCAATACGTGAGTAGCATTCGCCCAAAGTGCAATCCCAGCACCTACCTCCCGTAACTCTTTAACACGCTCGTACACAACAGTCTCAAATCCTTTACGGTGAAGAGAAACGGCTGTCGCTGCTCCTCCAATTCCACCACCAATTACAATGATTTTTTTATTTAAGTACATTTATTTCTTGATTAAAACTAAATCTCACTAATTAGCTAACTTATATCGTTTCCGTTTGTATCGGAATTATTTCAGTTACTCTCTCTTTTCCTCTTCCTTTGCGTCCTTTGCGTCTTTGCGGTTTTTTATCATTCAGATGCTATCGGATTTGATATTACGCGATGTTTAGTTAACAAATCGAAGAACAAGTTTAAAGTTCCGACACCAGTTATTTTCAACCTAACAACTTGCACCAACTCCGATAACAGGAGGCTCCGCCTCCTTTCCCCTTGTTACCAGGCTCAGTCTGGTAATTAGAATATGGAGGCTCTGGCTTTGATTGAGAATGGTGCAAGTTAGGAGTTCAACTATTGCTCCGCGTTGGGTTGCGTCCCTTAACCCAACCTACGCTAGTTCTAGTTTTTTAGGCTTAAGTGAACTGTATTGGCTGAGAAATAACTAATTACCCATTCTCAAGTTACCGCAATAATTCTTCCTAAACTTTCATTCGCCATCCTATCCACTTTACATACAGCATAAGTACCGGGGGTAACGGTGGCAAAATTTGTACCCCTAGATAATACTCGCTGTAATTGCCAAGTATCTCCACCTTGCCGATACAAAGTCCAACAACGAATATCTGGATTTTCTACCTCTTCATCCCACCCCAACTTACGGTTGTTAAATTGTAAATTAGTCGGTGGGGATGGTTGCACAGCTTCCCGCCAAGACATAGTAGGAACTAGGGCAGGTTGATTGTATAGAGTATATCTCAACTTGTCAGCGATCGCTTGACGATTATCGACAATAGAATCCACGTCAAAGAAAATATTCCCTAAGGATAAGTTCCCTAATAAGCTGCGACTAATGCGAATTTGTTTATCAATTTCGCTGCTTTTCCAAGATTTTCCATCCAATTGTGCCAAGGTATTACCAGCATATATATGTCGCTGCTGGGGATTAATACTTGTCCACCACCTCAATAGGGTAGGATAACTTTGTGCGGTTTGGTCAATGCGCCAATAAAGTTGGGGGGCGATATAATCAACCCAACCCTGTTCCATCCATTTTTTGGCATCGGCATACAACACATTATAAGCATCCAATCCCCTAATTCCCGGTGGTTGTCCGGGACGGTAAATCCCGAAGGGACTAATGCCAAATTTTACATAGGGTTTGACTTGTTTAATCCCTTGACAGAGACGGAACACCATTTGGTTCACATTTTCCCGTCGCCAATCTGCCAAACTAAGAGTACCGCCACCGTCACGATAAGCACCATAGGTTTTATCATCGGGGAAAAACTTTCCGGCAATGGGATAGGGGTAAAAATAATCATCTAGGTGGATGCCATCCACATCGTAGCGTTTGAGGACATCTATGATTGCATTGTAAGCCTTGTCTTGTACTACCTTTGCCCCTGGGTCCATCCATAGCTGATTTCCCCAACGATAAACAACTTCTGGATTAGTAACAGATATGTGGGGATTGACATTTTTTCCCCGTTTTACTGAAGTTTGGGCACGGTAAGGGTTAAACCAAGCGTGGAGTTCCATACTCCGTTTATGACATTCTGCGATCGCAAACTCTAATGGGTCATAATAAGGATTGGGTGGTTGTCCCTGGGTTCCGGATAACCAAAAACTCCAAGGTTCTAATTGGGAAGCATACAAGGCATCCCCTTCTGGTCTAATCTGTAAGAAGACGGCATTAAAATTGAGGGTTTTTAATTTATTTAAAATATTGACTAATTCAGCCTTTTGCTGGTTAGCTGAAAGTCCGGCTTTGGATGGCCAATCACTATTCCACACGCTTGCTATCCATGCTCCCCGAAACTCCCGCCGATGGCTAACTTGCACTGTGTTGAGAATAGCTCCCTTTTCTGGGGGGATAACTAGGTAATCTGAAGCAATTTTTGCCGTCGCCTTTCCCAATTTGAGCATGGCTTGATAGACAATTGCGGCAATGTCTGCGCGGGTTGCTGCTACTTTGGGATTCAGTATATTTACCCGGGGATAACTGGTAACCATCCCTGCACGGGTGGCAACTGCCACTTGATTTCTAGCATAGTTGGGAATATTGGCGGCATCTCGGTAAATTTGGGGTAGTGCTGTCACTAAATCTGCTGGCACTTCTGCTGTGAGTTGTAAACCATTTACCAGAGCTACCAGAGCATCCCCCCTAGCAATTCTATTATTAGGGCGAAAAGTGCGATCGGGATAACCCACCAGAAATCCTGTTTCATAAGCCTTTTGAATGCCTTTTGCTGCCCAATGGGTGCTAGGAACATCTATGAATGATACGTATTTTCGCTGAGTAGGCTGGGTAAATATGGCCGTTACAATTGCCGCAAACTCCGCCCGAGAAACCGAGCGATCCGGGCGAAAAGTGCGATCTGGATACCCATTGAGGATACGACGTTCTGCCAAAGCAGCGATAAAATTCCTCGCCCAGTGGCTTTTTACATCCGGGAAGGGTGTAGAAGTAGATACCATAGTTGATGCCCACTAGCTGTGTTTGCGTTTAATCTCCTTTGTTATTCTAGTTACATTAGTACATTTGTGAACTTTTCAGTTACTAGTCGTTCCGACTTTAGATGTGAAGATGCGATGAGTCTGCATTTGGTGTTACTGACTTATTGTAGGGCGATCGCATACTCAAGAAAACCCACTTGGATGAGTTGAAGATATAGGATTACTATTTGATTGTTAAAAAACACGTAGTGGCATGGCAAGGTTAAAATGATGCATTAAGTGTAGGTTGGGTTGAAGAATGTAGACGCAACAGCGGCTTGGAGCAGAGTAACCCAACACCAGTAAAACTTTGTTGGGTTTCCCTACCGCTCATGATTCAATTGGGTGATTGGGTATATCCAAATGCACATCCTATCTTTCACGGCAAACTAGAACCAATTGCTGCGGTGGAGTGGACTAAACAAGCATATAAAAACATCAAACGACGGAGTGGGAGCAATCGCTTTGTGATCTTCAAAGAAGTGGGTCTCCCCACGGCAGGGGATTCTCAAAATAGATTGTCTGAGAAATCCCAGGAACAATATTATCTGTATCTAGCCACCAAAACAGATGTCTCCTTCACCTGGTTTGAAGGCTTCGACCAAATTTGGAAAAATAATCCACCTTTTGAACAACATTGGGGTATCTTTCATTCGGATAGAACTCCAAAACGTCTTGCCAGCTCATTGCCATGGAGAAATAAATAGCCAAGTTCTTGATCGAGGAAAGAGGTCAAGAAGAGACGCGGAGACGCGGAGAGGGGGAGACGCACTCCTCCACCGATGTGGTGGGGGCTTGAGGTGCCCACCAATCGGGAGCCATCAAATCGCAGATTTTGATGGGGGAGGAGGACCCTTGGGGCTTACCGCCCCGGACACGGGGCACCGGACACAGAGCGCTCCGCGTCCGGTGTGTCCCCGCGTCCCCGTGTCATCCGGTTGAGAAGGTGCAAGATATGTGTATACCAATTATTTATTGCTAGTCACTACGGTTAATGATTGATTCTTTAAACCCCCTACAAAATTACTGGTGTGAGAAACAGCAAACAATTGTGTTTCCTATATGGATATAATTACTATTTCTTATGAGAAGTTTATGAAAATTTAATGAGAATATTCTCACCATCAAAGTTCTATATACGTAGTATTTTGTATACATCAATAGTTTTACCCTTGTAGGGTGTGTTACGAATTTAGAATTGAGAATTTAGAATTTATAAAAAAATAATAGGACTTACGTAACTGGCATATTTTTTCTGTAGGGTGTGTGACGCTGCGAAAATGTTTGAACATAGCAATGAGACTTATAGCGTCACGCACCAACCGTCGATTGTGACACCTGCGTAAGTCCTGAATAATTACTATATATTTCTATTCATAAATAGCCATTTGTTGGAGTTTTTCGGGTTCGTTTACTAACTAAAACCGTGATGATATCAGCAGTGAAAAATCTCCATGCAAAATATTTGTTGGAAGACTTTACCTATCGGTTTGCAAGTTTTTTCATCCACATTTCTCATACAACAAAAAGTTTACGCCCAAAAACAACAGAGTAACTTTTCAACCTTGAATAAAACTACCACTAGAGACAAACATCTTCCCACCATTGATGTAAATATTTCTAATTATCAATGCAAGTTTTTTAAGCCTCATACCCCTAAGGGAATTGCACTTTTTACTTTAGAAATAGCCTGAAACTCTTGATTTATAAGAGTTTTACATTTATTCAGCAGACCCTATATGAGTATTTATCCGCTCTAATAGCTCTTGAAATCGAAAGGGTTTAGTCATGTAGTCATTGGCTCCAAATGCCATAGCCACTTTTCTATCCTTATCATCTGTACGAGCAGTCATCACAATAATCGGAAAAGTTTTTCCTTGCTCTCGTAGTTCTTTGAGAACTGTCAAACCATCTTTCTCTGGTAGACCTAAATCTAACAGTAGTAAGTCAAATTTACTACTTGCTACTTTAGCTATAGCTAGCTCCCCATCTTCAGCTATTTGAGTCTCAAAGCCATGTCGTCGCAATCCTTTATCTACAAAGCTAGCCAGCCGTCTTTCATCTTCAACTATTAAAATTTGTGTCATGTGATGTATTTTCTCGGTTTAATTTAAGTATTAAAAAATTACAAAAATATTTAGATTAAGACTTACGCAACTGGCATATTTTTTTCTCTAGAGGAGGGATAACGCGGCGTAGATTTTTTCACCGCATTATTGCTGTTGTAGTAGATTCAAGGCAACAGGGGACACCGGATGACCAAGCCCTAGGGCGTGTTTTCAAACCTCACATTAACCTAAATTGTAGGTTGGGGAGCCACTCCGTTGCGGTGAAACACTTGCGGTGGACGGGTTCCCCGGCATAAGCAAAGTGTTGAACCCGAAGGGAGGTTCCCTCCGTTATAGTCAGTGGCGTTTGAGGGACGAAACCCAACATTCTTCGTCGATTTGTTGGGTTTCACTCCGTTCTACCCAACCTACGAATGAGTTTGAAAACAGTCCCTATCCCCTACACCCTATTCATTGTGGTGGGGGACTCAAACCCAGGCTCTTGGAAGAGTAAACACCCTCGGCAACCAATCAAGCCTTTGGACAACAATCTTCACTGTTGCCTGTTGCCTGTTGCCTGTTCCCTATTCCCTATTCCCTATTCCCTCTCCCGAATAAAGTTGAGTTTATTGTGATAACAAATAATTATGTTTACCTTAGCAATAATGTTGTGGAAATAAGATGAGAATTTTTTCATCTGCGCAAACGATAACCCATACCTCTAACAGTTTCAATTAATTTGCTACCAAGTTTTTTCCGTAGATAACCCACATAGACATCCACAATGTTAGAGCCGGGATCGTAATCATAGCCCCAAACTCGATCTAGTAGTTGTTCTCGGCTCAAAATTTGACCTGGGTGACGAAAAAAAGTTTCTGCTAAAGTAAATTCACGGACGGGTAAGTCAATTATGCGATCGCCAATTGTTGCTTTGCGGCTACGTAAGTCTAAAACCACATTACCAGCCTTGAGGATCATTTCCTCTTGACTGGCAGCCAGATTAGAGTTTCGCAACCTTAGCTTTATCCTTGCCAATAGTTCTTCAAAGCGGAAGGGTTTGGTCATGTAATCGTCTGCACCACCTTCTAACCCTGCGACTTTATCATCAATATCATCACGGGCGGTGAGTATAATCACGGGTAAATTTGCCCCCTGTCCCCGAATTTCTGTCAACACCTCCAAGCCATCTTTACCAGGTAGCCCCAAATCAAGAATCAGCAGGTCAAAACCGTTACCAATAGCTAGGCTTAATGTCTCCTGGGCATCTACAGCAATTGTGGGAGTAAATCCATTTGCTTGCAGTCCCTTGGCAACAAAGGAGGCTATGCGGGGTTCATCTTCTGCAATTAAAATCTGAGTCATTGGATTTTAGAGTGATGGAGTGAGGGAGTGATGGAGTGAGGGAGTGAGGGAGTGATGGAGTGATGGAGTGAGGGAGTGAGGGACTAAAACACCTATTTTTCAAGGACGCACCAGACGCGGGGAGTGGGGGACACGGAGACAGTGTTCAGAAAGAGATTGTGACTCCTCCTGAACACGAGCGACTGAATCTTCTGATTCAGTCGGGGTCTCAAACCCTTGGAACGTCCATTCCACCACGCGAGTCCGGAGACACTGACAACGCTCCGCGTCTGGTGCGTCTGGTGCGTCTGGTGTGTCTGGTGCGTCTTCTTCGATGAATTTATCCTCAATGTTCCTTCCCTCTTTCCCTCCTTCACTCCGGGCGGGGTTTCCCCGCCCCTACTCCTTCCCTTATCTTCTCAATTATTCAAGTGACTGGTTTCCCAAGGCAAGACTATGGTAAATATTGACCCTTCACCCAATGTACTTTGGAGCTTAACACCACCGTCATGGGCTTCAGCAATTGCCTTAACGATTGATAATCCCAAACCAGCACCGTCAGAACGACGACGACTATTAGCAGCCCGTGCAAAACGTTCAAAAATTTTTATGTGATCGCTTTCTGCAATGCCTGACCCTGTATCCCTGACCCAAAAATGAACTAGATTGTTATCGATCAAGCTACCAATGGCGATAGTATCTTCGGTTTGGGTATGCTGGGTGGCATTTTGTGCCAAATTCATCACAGCTTGGGTTAGCCGTTGACGATCTACCACCATCTTACCTTGGGCGATCGCATCTAAACACCACTGGCGATCGGCTAAGGCTCGAGCTTTAGTAAACAACTCTTCTGTGATGGTAGTTAAATCCACTGTTTCCAATTGTAAAAAGTCTGGTCGTTCTGCTTTAGCTAACAGGATTAAATCCTCCACAAATCTATTCATCCGGTCTAATTCATCCAGAACTAGGGTTATAGTTTCCTCTCGTTCTTGGGGATCATCTCCCATGAGTTCCAAATGTCCCCGGATAATAGTGATGGGAGTACGGAGTTCGTGTCCGGCATCATTAATAAATTTTCTTTGAGTGCGAAAGGCTAATTGCAGCCGATTCATCATTTCATTAAAGGTAGTAGCCAACTCCGCTATTTCACCACTTCCCCGCACTGGTATACGTTTACTTAAATCAGATTCACTAATAGAGCGTGTGGTTGTACTCAGCACGCGCAATGGAGCAAGTACTCGTCCAGAGCCTACCCAAACCAGTATCACAGCTAAAACTAAAACTCCACCACTGACATGAACAATTGTTTGGATAGCTTCTAGGGCTTCTTCCCGTTCTCCAGCTGTAGTGTGAGCCACCACAAATACTCCCAATACCCTACCGTTCACTTTCACAATTTGGGTTTTGTAAATCATTCCCCCCAGATTACTTTGGGGAATCTCCAATTTTCTTTCAGTGGAACGAGTTTTTGCAGCCCATTGTCGCATTAGCTCCGTATCTTCCTGGAATTCTGGGGGTCTAGCTGTGGGACTAGATTTAAAGAATTTTCCATTCACAAACGTCAGCAAAAAACTATCATCTTCGATGATTTGTTGTTTTAAAAATTCATTGAAAAACTGTTTCAGTTCTTCTGTGGAGGATGGAGGCTTAGATCGACCCTCTACCTGATTCACCAAATTGGCGATTTCTTGATCTGGTGCTTGAGAAGCAATGGGATTACCAATCATTTTATTAAATGCGAACATTTTCTTGATCAGCTGCCTACGCACTCTGGCATCGACCCGTTGATATAGCAGATGGCGGAATACAGGCATGGATACCATAAAAATAAAGATGATAATCGCCACATACCAAAGGAGAATACGTGTCCGCGCTGCCCAAAAAAACCCTTTTTTAAATGGAGATAACTCTTGAGGAGTTTGCTCCTGCTTTGGTGGCGATAATATTTGGTGGCTAAGTTGTAAAAATTTCATTTCCAATTTTGGAAAACATCTTTAAGATTAATTTATGTAGAACACAAGCCTATTACAGTAATTTAATAGTAACTTTATTGTAAATTTACTTATGCATTTCTCGTCAGCAAGACAATATTTTTACCAAGAAATCCAGCAGTCTGACGAGCATATCGACTTGGCCAAAGCTGCTTTATATATTGCCCAAGAAGAATATCCCCACTTAGATCCTCAAGAATACCTTAATGCTTTGGATACTATGGCGGCAGAATTAAGAGAACGCTTACCAACAGAACATTATCCATTAAAGATTATCCAGACAATTAATCAGTATATTTACGATGATTTGGGTTTTCAGGGCAACAAAGAGAACTATTATGAACCCTGTAATAGCTTTTTGAATCATGTGATTGACAGGCGGCTAGGAATCCCTATTTCTCTAGCTCTAGTGTATATGGAAATTGCCCAGCGGATAGATTTTCCCATGCAAGGTATTGGAATGCCTGGTCATTTTCTCATCCGTCCTCAAGTCCCAGATATGGAAATTTTTGTGGATGCTTTTGAAAATGGCGAGGTAATGTTTTATGAAGATTGTCAAGAAAAATTAACAGAAATTTACCAGCGATCGGTGACTTTGCAACCGGAATTTTTAGCACCGGTAACTAAGAAACAAGTTTTGGCGAGGATGCTGACTAACCTCAAATATATTTATCTGAATCAGCAAGAGTTAGAAAAAGCTTTGGCAGTGGTGGAGAGGATTTTATTATTGTTTCCAGGGGTAGTGGGAGAAATCCGCGATCGCGGTTTATTATCTTATCAAACAGGTCGTTTCTCTCAAGCAATTAGGGACTTAGAAACTTACCTTGCCCAATCTCCCCAAGCCCTTGATGCTGATGTGATTCGGGGTTTATTGACACAAATGGGTAGATAACCATTTTGAATTTTCAGGTGATGGAGTTGTTGGTTGTTGGTTGTTGGTTGGTGGTTGACGGTTGACAGTTGACAGTTGACAGTTGACAGTCTTGAATTCATCCCTCCTTCCCTCCTTCCCTCTTTCACTCCCTCACTCCTTCCCTCGTTCACTCCTACTCTCCGAGAAGCCGCCGTTGCGTCTACACTCCCTCACCTCCGGGCGGGGAAACCCCGCCCCTACTCCGAACTCCGAACTCCGAACTCCGAACTCCGAACTCCCTATGACATCCAATACCAGTGTTTACTTAGTTAGTTGTATAACTGCATAACTAAGTACTAGAATTTGAAAATTAGTAAATCAAATTGAATTTATACCCCTAATAGGCAATAAAACTAAATAAAAAAGTAAAAAATATTCTTGTAAATACATTACATGGAGAATTTCCTGGTAAATTATTCCTGGTAAATTCAAAGACAAAACACTGAGGAAGCGATCGGGGTGTTGGTTGCTAGTCACAACCCACTCTGACGAACGTCTGAAGTGTTTCGTTTCAAAAACACTTAACTTAAATACCGGAAAACCATGATTACAACTTGGCAAAATATAACCCAAGTAATGGGAACTGGTTTGTCAATCGGGGTGGATAAATTTTTAGCACAATCACCCACCTTGCAATTAAATCAAGTTGCCAATCAGGGCACGCAAGGGGTTTTACAACAAATCAATCAGTGGCCTAACGCCATTTGGGCAATTGTTATCCTTTTTATTGGTTGGTTAGTCGCCTTATTGGTGTCTTGGTTCATCAAGAGTCTACTCGGTAAAACGAATCTCGACAATCGCATTGCCGCTGGATTAATGGGGCGTGGTGCGGGTGAAGAACTGCCAAAGGTAGAGAAAATTATCGGTGGCTTAGTTTTTTGGGTCATCATGCTGTTTGTGGTGGTGGCAGTTCTCCAAAGGCTAGGACTGGAGATTGCTTCTCAACCTCTGAATAACTTGTTAACCCAACTAGTGGGCTTTTTGCCTAAGTTATTGGCTGCGGGAGTTCTTTTAGGAGTTGCATGGGTAGTAGCAACCTTAGTCAGAACTGTGGCTGTACGTACCTTAGATGTATTGAGGATTGATGAACTGGTTAATCAGCCGGACGATACGGCTCCCAGTTTGGCTCAGATGTCTCTGAGTCAAACCATTGGCAATGCCCTGTATTGGTTCGTCTTTCTCTTGTTCTTGATGCCAGTTCTAGATGCCCTACAACTACAGGAAGCACTGGAACCGATCCAAACTCTGATTACAGAGATCCTTGCCATGCTGCCCAATGTTTTAGGAGCAGCAATTATTTTTGCCATTGGTTGGTTTACAGCTAATGTGGTACGGCGCATTGTCACCAATTTACTGGCTGCTACTGGCATTAATAATCTCGGTAGTCGGTTTGGATTGAGGGCAACTGCTGGTGGACAGTCCCTATCATCAATTATTGGCACTTTGGTTTATGTGCTAATTTTGATCCCCGTGGCTATTTCAGCCCTGAATGCTTTACAAATTTCTGCCATTTCTGTACCGGCGATCTCTATGTTGCAAAAGGTACTGGATACCTTACCTGCAATCTTTACTGCTGGTGCCATCTTAACTATTGCCTATTTCTTGGGACAGTTTATTTCAGAATTTGTGACTAGTATTTTGACTAGTCTGGGATTCAACAACATTTTTACAGCTTTGGGACTACCATTGCCCACACCTAAAGCAACCGTATCTCCAGAAGGGGAAACAGAACCTACTCCTACCACCCGTACCCCATCTGAGATTGCTGGGATTATTGTTTTAGTTGGTGTAATGCTGTTTGCTACGGTGGCAGCCTTGGATATTCTCCAAATACCTGCGCTGACAAACTTGGTACAAGGCATTCTGGTGGTATTTGCCCAGATATTAGCAGGATTGGTGGTATTTGCCATTGGTTTGTTTTTGGCAAATCTGGCTTTCAATATCATCACCAGTTCTGGCAACCCCCAAGCATTGATTTTGGGTCAGGTGGCAAGAATTGCCATTATTGCCCTGGTATCAGCCATGGCATTACAAAGGATTGGTATTGCACCCAATATTGTGAACCTTGCCTTTGGTTTATTATTAGGAGCGATCGCAGTAGCAATTGCTTTAGCTTTCGGTCTTGGTGGTCGGGATGTTGCTGGCGAGCAAGTTAGAGAATGGTTAAACTCTTTTAAAAGTAGAGGATAACAACTGAAATTGTAGTCATGGGTAAACACAGCATTACTTGATTTTTACCTTTTGCTGCAATTCATCTTTGATGCGGTTGAGAATTGATTTTTCGTCAATACTTGCCAAAATCTTATTAATCACCGCTTTCGGTCCATTGGGTCCCCAAGTTGCCCCATTAGCTAAATAAGCTTTGGTAACTTGTCCGATCCCGTAGGAAGAAGTACCAGCTACTGCGGCTTGGGTTAAGGCTACCGACATATAGGGAGCTAAAGACGCACCCCCAGTAGCTGGTGCCGAAATACCCAGTAGGGTTTTTAACGAACTTAATCCTAAATTTGCCAGTAATTCACTGGCACTAATACCGCCCATGCCTAGGGCGATTTTTTGTAACAATTTGACTGCCCCTGCTTCTGTCATTTGGATGCCGTACAGCTTGGATAAACCCAAAATCAGCACCACATCAATGACTGCTCCACTGAGAATATCTACTACTGTAACTGGATTGAGGGCGATCGCTACTGCTTTAGCAATGGCAGCTTTCCAAATTAGCTGATTGGCTGCTAAATCCCGAATTACTAGTTTGCGCTGTACCAGTTGCTCGTTGAGGTGATCGGCGTAGAGCATGGTATTCAGGGCGACTAAATCCTTGCCTTCCCGTTGGAGAACTTCCAGGATTTTCAGCTTCAGTTCTTCTATTTGGGCATCCCCTGGACGTAACTGTACCCCCTTAGTACCATCAGCACGGCGGACTAAGGTTCTGACCATAGGTGAAGCCGCCGCCATGACAATTTCATCCGGTGATAACAAATCCTTAACCCGGCGATCGCGGATGGTATGATAAATTGCCATGCGATCGGTTTCTGGATATCGATCCACCATATTAAACACCAATAATATGGGTTTACCCACCTCCCGCAACTGGGAAAGAGCCTCATGTTCCAGTTTGGTCATATCTCCGGCAATCACAAACAGAATTAAATCTGCCTGTTGGGCCACTTCCTGGGCTAAAGCAGCCCTGGTGTCCCCATCCACCTCATCCAAACCAGGAGTGTCAATCAACTCCACCTGGGTTCTTCCCTGGGCAGATAGGGTCACTCGCAATGTCTCCTTATCTGATTCATGAATGTGCCAATTTACCCTTTGCTCCGTGCGAGTAACACCATGCAAAGCCCCAGTCTCAAACACAGGCTGTCCTACCAAAGCATTGAGTAAAGAAGACTTACCCCTCCCCACCATACCAAAGGCAGCAATCTGTAAAACCACGTTCTCTAATTTACCCAACATGGTTTCTAAATCAGCAATTTCATTTTCTAAGCCCTGTTGTTCTTGGGGGGTAAGATCCAGATTAGTAGCTAAATTTTGTAGTGCTGTTTGTGCCCTTTGGTAGTTGAGTTCCGTTTGAATTTCTGCAAAAGTAAATATGGCACCATCTAATTCCTCCGCACCTGGGGATTGATTAGAATCTTTAATATATGAATTAGTGCGATCGGTATTGGGCATTCGATTTTAGATTTTAGATTTTAGATTTTATGGTGCTACACACTAGGGAGCAGGGAAGCGCGACAGCAGGCTGTCAAAGGGTTTACTGAATTTAGGAATGTCCGCGCCTTCAATGGGTAGCCCTATAGATTTCAAGCTGAAGGTTAACACTTATTACCTCTTCACATATCTTGCACCTTCTCAATAAGGGTAAGCTGGGCATTGGTGGGTTACGAAATAATAAGGGTTACAGGCTAATCATCTCTTATTTGACCACAGTCTTTCTCCCTCACCCTGGGCGGGGAAACCCCACCCCTACTCCTTCACTCCTTAACCTCCAGGGCGCACGCAATGCGCCCCTACTCCTTCCCTCCCTCACTCCTTCACTCCTTCCCTCCCTCACTCCTTCCCTCCTTCACTCCTTCATTGTATCGATCGCCCAAAGCAACACCAGAAAAATTACCCGCGACATTTCAGTACTGTCACCGGATCTGGTATTTTGAAAAAGAGACATTTGTAGACTTCCCATGGGTAAGTTCCTGTTGAAGCTCTCACTCTAAACCCAAAATCAGGGTGAAAATTCTCCGGGATATAGCCTTTCAAGGAGTAAAAAAGCAGACCAACACATTCATATTAGGATATTGACTAAATCACCTGTGCGAAAAATCGTTATTGCCGGTAACTGGAAAATGTTCAAAACCCAGGCAGAATCTAAGGACTTTCTCCAAGGATTTCTGCCCCTTTTGGAGAAAACTCCCTCTGATAGAGAAGTTGTGCTATGTGTTCCCTTCACAGACTTAAGTATTTTATCTCATAGTCTACATGGCAGCCGCATCCAATTAGGAGCGCAAAACATTCACTGGGAAGCAAGTGGAGCCTACACGGGTGAAATTTCCGGAGCGATGTTGCAGGAAATTGGCATACGCTATGTAATTGTCGGTCATAGCGAACGACGACAGTATTTTGGGGAAACCGATGAAACGGTAAATATGCGTCTCAAAGCGGCTCAAAAGTACGGTTTAACGCCGATTTTATGTGTAGGGGAAACCAAACAACAGAGAGACGCAGGTGAAACCGAATCCCTCATTACTAATCAAATTAAAACAGCTTTAGTAGATGTAGACCAAAGTAACTTAGTCATAGCTTATGAACCAATTTGGGCAATTGGTACTGGCGATACCTGTGAAGCTAAGGAAGCTAATCGAGTCATTGGTTTAATTCGCTCTTTGTTGAGCAATCTAAATGTATCAATTCAATATGGTGGTTCAGTCAAGCCTGGTAATGTTGATGAGATTATGGCTCAACCAGAAATTGATGGTGCTTTGGTGGGAGGAGCTAGTCTAGAACCTGCTGATTTTGCTCGCATTGTCAATTATCAATAAAGTAAAATAGCCGCAAATTATACCATTTTGGATGTTGGAATTACTGAATAGCTAAAATCCAAAATGGTATTTACCCCACAAGGGGGAGGTAATAAGTAATAAGTAACAAGTAATAAGTAATAAGTAATAAAGAACTAAATTCTCTAGCGATGAATGGAAGAAATCCCATGCTTCACCATTTTTCCCTTAGCTTTCCCCCGTAACCAAAGAATAGACTGGATACAAGCCCTCGGATTTATCCGTGGAGAATAATAATTCTAAATTCTTCATTCTAAATTCTTCATTCTAAATTCTAAATTCCCCTTGACTAATACCAATAGTTTAATGATACGCGATCGCTGTTTCTCTTGGGGACAGCGAACTTATTTAATGGGTGTGTTAAATGTAACTCCCGACAGTTTCAGTGATGGTGGCGATTTTAACTCAGTAACTGCCGCTGTGGATCATGCCAGGGAGTTAGAAGCAGCAGGGGCTGATATGATTGATATTGGCGGGCAATCCACCAGACCAGGGGCAAAAGAAGTTGACCTGGAAGTAGAGTTAGACAGGGTATTGCCAGTGGTAAAGGCGATTCGTGCAGAAACGAATATTCCTATTTCCGTTGATACCACCAGAGCAGAAGTAGCCAAAGCCGCGATCGCATCTGGGGCTGATATAATTAATGACATTTCTGGGGGGACTTTTGACCCAGAAATGTTACCAACGGTTGCTAGCCTGGATGTACCTATTGTTATAATGCACATACGTGGTAATCCCCAAACAATGCAACAACTCACCAATTACCAAAATTTAATTGGGGAGATGAGGGATTTTTTAGCAGCACAAATAGCCGCAGGCACTTCTGCGGGTATTTCCAGGGAGAAAATAATTATCGATCCGGGGATTGGCTTTGCCAAGAACCACAGTCAAAACATAGAGATTTTTCGCCGTTTGTCAGACTTAAGATGGCTCAATTGTCCGATTTTAGTCGGGCCATCCCGTAAAAGTTTTATCGGTCAGATTTTAAATCAACCCCAAGCGAAAGCTAGAGTTTGGGGAACCGCAGCAGCTTGTTGTGCAGCCATTTTTAACGGTGCTGACATACTCCGAGTTCATGATGTAAGAGCCATGCATGATGTTAAATTAGTTGCAGATGCAATTTTTCGAGACCCCACTTTGCTTAAATAGGTTTTGTTAGGGAAGCTTATCGAAACAATGGCACCTAGAAACAGATTTATTTCTATTTGTGGCTCCCTGTTATCTCAAATTATGCCTTGAGAAATTACAGTCATCTATTTTCATTATTTATACATTACCATTACCATTGCTGCGATCGTTACGAGCTACTTCCTCAGCAACTACCTGATCATAGATATCTTTTGATTTGCCAGGGTCCATGAAAATGATTTTAGCATTGTCACTGGCACTGAGCTTTTGGCTAGCTTCCACATAATCTTGAGCCACAAGATAGCGGAGAATTTCCCTACTTTCAGGATTAGAACGTATAGCCTCGGCAATAATTTGCATAGATCTCGTAGTTCCTTCTGCTTTTTTGATTGCAGCTTGTCTTTCCCCTTCTGCTCTCTCAACAGCAGCCTGAGTTTCAATTTCTACAGCTCTCTGCACCTCCATTGATTTTTGTACACTCTCAGGGGGGTTAATACTTTGAATATCTACCCGTAAAATACTGACTCCCCAATCTTTAGTGATCTCATTCAACCTGTCTAATATCTCCTGGTCCATCTCCATCCTAGAAACATTGGTTTGCTCCAAAGTATTTTGAGCAATAACCTCCCGAAGAGTGGTAGTAGCCAGATTATTTAGCCCTTCTTGCAAATCGTCAATTTCATAAAAACTCTTCTGCATATCCATAATGCGCCAGTAAACCACAGCATCTACCTCTAGATAGATATTGTCTTTAGTGATCACATTTTGGGGTTTAATATCCAGAAGTTGTTCTCTGGTAGTATCCTCCATGACAACCTGATCGACAAAGGGGACAATAAAATTTAACCCCGGTAAGAGCTTACGGTGTTTTCTTCCTAAGCGTTCAACTAAAGCTTCATTACCTTCATTAATAATTTTCGCCGATCCCAAGGCATAACCCATGAGCACTAAAACAATCGCAATAATTGGTTCAACCATATATATATGCTCCTAAATTTAAGCTATTAGGGAAATTGACTTGATGGATTCAGTGTAATCTGAGTCCTTATATCTCAGTCTAATATTTTTAACGTGTAATCTTCTTATCACAAGCACGGCTGACAAGCAAGATATTTGAGAGGGAATGAGTTCGGAGTTCAGTGTTCGGTGTTCGGTGTTCGGAGTAGGGGCGGGGTTTCCCCGCCCAGAGGGAAGGAGGGGGCATCCCAAATGTTTCAATTTGTAGCCCGCTTGGTATATCAAAATATTCAATTTGTAGTGCGGGCATCTTGCCCGCTTGATATATCATCTGGTTCGCTTGGTATATCATCTTGCCCGCTTGGTATATTCACATCTTGCACCACATGATTATTGCGAAAACCGCCTGTAACCCTTAATTATTGATACCGATTTAATAAATGATCGCAACACATCCTTTGGTAGAGACGTAGCAATGCTACGTCTCTACAAGAATCTATTTGTCGCATTATTTTTTGAAATTGGTATTAGCAATCCACCTATGCCCACCTTACAGTTATTGAGAAGGTGCAAGATATGTGTATCTAAAAATGTTTAAATTTGTAGTGTGGGAATCTTGCCCACTTCGTATATAAAGGGAGCTTTCCGGCTCCCACTACCGCATATTTTTGAAAAAGCCACAAGTGGATGAAGTTTTATAAATATTCATCCGCACTTGATATAAACCCCATCCATCTTGAAATCTGGAGTTTTCATGTAGGTTGGGTTGAAGAATGTAGACGCAACAGCGGCTTCTCGCAGAGTATACTCTAAATGGATTAATTATTGTAGGTTGGGTTGAGGAACGAAACCCAACAAAAACCTACTTGCTGTTGGGTTTCACTTCGTTCAACCCAACCTACGAAAAGTTAAGTTTTTAGCCGTTGGGAGTATAACCCAACGATAGCAATGGTTCCGTTGGGTTACGCTATCGCTTTTCACAGGATGCCGAAGGCTATACCCAACCTACAACAATTACGAATCTCAAGGTGATTTTGGTTTAATTCAAGATTTTCTGACTTTTGTAGTTGCTATGTCACAATAAATCCAAGGCTCTGAGATGGTAAACAGATGATTTGGGCACCAGGGGAAAAATTATACAAAAATAAATACATAATTATACGCGAGTTAGGAAGGGGAAGAGTTGCAGTTACATACCTAGCTGAAGATAGTAATGGTCATAGGGTGGCAATAAAAACATTACAATCCCAATTATTGAATCAACTTGCCAATCAAGAGCGCGATCGCTTAATATCTGGATTTGTGGATGAATCTCGCAAACTAGAAAAATGTAAGCACCCCAATATTGTCCCCGTCATTGAAACATTTACCCACGAGCAATTACCTTGTACGGTACTGGAATATATTCCAGGCAATAATTTAGCCAATATTGTCCAAGCCAGGGGATTTTTTCCAGAAAAAGAAGCACTCAGATACATCCAGCAAATCGGACAAGCACTAATAGAAGTTCATCAGCAAGAATTTTTACACCGGGATATAAAACCAGAAAATATCATGGTGCGAGCAGGTACTCACCAAGCCATATTAATTGACTTTGACTTAGCACGGGGTTTTGACAATCCCCTGACAAGCCGTCGGAATAAAGATTGGAAAGAATTAACACCCATTGAGCTTTATACTAATTCCCAACGACAGCAAGAGCGACGGGGTGCATGGACAGATGTTTATTCCCTAGCCGCCACTTTGTACGTATTATTAACCGGAGAACAGCCAGTCAGTGCCATAGAGCGTAAAGATAACAATCAGCATTTGATTCCACCAAAAGAATTGAATGAGAAAGTAAGCGAATCTACCAACAAAGCCATTCTCCACGGTATGGAATTAGAACCAGATAAGCGTCCTCAGTCAGTACAGGAATGGTTAGGGGAATTGGGTGTAAGAAGGGGGATTTCTCTGAATTGGTTGCCAAAAGCACAACCATTATGGGCAATAATACTAGAAATATTGGGCGTATTGGCGATATTTGCAGCATTAATATCAGGACTGAAAGACGGCACAGACTTATTGAGAGATTTGTTTCCCAACAAACCAGCAACCCAGTCAACACCATCATCATCACCACCCAAATAATCCCGTAGGGGCAGTGAAGGAGTGAAGGAGTGAAGGAGTGAAGGAGTGAAGGAAAAATAATTCGTAATCAGTAGGGGCACGGCATCTACAGTCTTGTGGTATCAGCGAGTAATCTTCACCACGCCGTGCCCAAACCCGTGGCCATGCAAACAGGGAGTGAAGGAGTGAAGGATTGAAGGAGTCAGGGAACCCCGAAAAAACAGGAAAAATAATTCGTAATCAGTAGGGAACATCTACAGTCTTTTGGTATCAGCGATTATCTTCACCACGCCGTGCCCAAACCCGTGGCAATGCAAACACGGAGTGAAGGAGTGAAAGAGTCAAGGAGTGAGGCAACACCGAAAAAACAGGAAAAATAATTCGTAATCAGTAGGGAACATCTACAGTCTTTTGGTATCAGCGAGTATCTTCACCACGCCGTGCCCAAACCTGTGACAATGCAAACAAGGAGTGAAGCAGTAGGGGCGGGGAAACCCCGCCCGGAGGGAAACTCTCGTTACAAGACTGTGACTTGTAACTTATACCAATTCAAATAATGTTTGCGACAGATAAATTATTAGTAGGGGTTTAGCAATGCTAAACCCCTACTACCCATGTGTCGCATTCTTTTTTCAAATTGGTATTATCTTGTGGGAGGCTCTGCCTCTAGTTTCGGGGTTCCCAGCCTAGGAACCAGGAAAAACACCATCACCACCGAAGTAGGGTGGGCAATGCCCACCTGACTGCAAATTGATACAACGCGTAATTGCCAACACATACAAAAACCAAAATACCTGCCACATCCCCATAATCCATGTCACAATCGACATATCCATTAGAAATACGCGGTTATGTTCTGGGGAGAAGGACAGCTAATACACAACGGTAAATACAAAATAGAAAAACCCTTAGGTAGTGGTGGTTTTGCTATCACCTACCAAGCCCTACATACAACACTAAAGCGCCCAGTAGTAATTAAAACCCCTAACCTCAGCGTCCAAAATGACCCAGAATACCCCAAATACGTTGAAAGGTTTATCAAAGAAGGACGTTTATTAGCAAAAGTCTGTGCCTCTCCCCACCCTCACATTGTTCAGGTAATTGACTTATTTGAAGAGAACAATCGCCACTGTTTGGTAATGCAATATATACCAGGGATGAGTTTATGGAAGTTTGTCCAAGAACAAGGAAAATTACCAGAACCACAAGCTGTTAAATATATTCGCCAAATTGGTTCGGCATTAGTAAAAGTACACAAACAAGGGATATTACATCTCGATGTTACCCCGCCTAATATAATGCTCAATTTTGAGCCAGAAATGTCTAATTATAAAGCGGTGTTAATTGACTTTGGCATTGCTGGAGATATGTCCCCACCCAGTAGTCTTTCTAGAACTTTTGGCAACAAAGCCTTTGCACCCTATGAACTAATCCGTATGCGTAAAGGTAGCCAACGTCACCCCACAATGGATGTTTACTGTCTGGCTGCATCCCTGTATTATGCTGTTACTGGACAATGCCCTATTAATTCTTTTGACCGAAAGTTGGATGATGAAGAATTAGTACCACCAAAGCAACTTGTACCCAGTCTGAGCGATGGGGTAAATCAAGCAATATTGCAAGGGATGGCATTAGAAGCAAAAGACCGTCCCCAGTCCATGCAAGAATGGTTAAACCTATTAAAGTCTCCCTCTTTGGCTGAGACAGGTATTCAAGAGTCTGTGATAAGTGGTGAAGATGACCTAAGTTCGGAAAAAGGCATAGACTATACCAAACTGCGGGACTATTTAGCAGCAGGAAACTGGAAGGAAGCTGATTTGGAAACTTATCTGGTAATGCTGCAAGCTGTAGGACGAGAGAAAGGTGATTGGATTAGGGATGAAGAATTATTAAATTTTCCCTGCACTGACCTCCGCACCATTGACCGTTTGTGGGTAAAATATAGCAATGGACATTTTGGCTTTAGCGTCCAAAAACGAATTTACCTGGAAGTAGGCGGTAAGCCTGATGGTAAGTATTATGAAGCTGCTTGGAAAAAATTTGGCGATCGCGTAGGCTGGAGAGTGAAGGGAAACTGGATATTGTATTCAAATGTTACTTATGAGACCTCATCACCTGAGGGACACCTCCCTTCATTCACCGACGTGGAGAATGATTTGATGGTGGGTTTTGAAGGTTTCCTTCTCTTCTCTCGCATGGAGACTTGTAAATTGTAATATAAAAGGGATTTAGAATTTTGTAAATCTTTGTTACAACGTTCCTTTTAACGAAGTAATAGTCATTTGCGGATTTCATTACCTGGCACCAGAATCAAGTCAAAAGTCAAAAGTCAAAAATAGATTTTTAACTGAACCTGCGGAATGTGGGTGTTAGGATTATGTCTGTTAATTTCAGTTTTTGGCATGAGTGATTATATCCCAATTTCTGAGGTGAATATTTAAATTTAAGGGCGTAGGTTGGGTTGAGGAACGAAACCCAACAACTAAAAACCTCGGTATTGTTGGGTTTGGTTTCTTATACCAATTTGAAAAAAGAATGCGACAGATGGGTAGGGGTTTAGCAGTGCTAAACCCCTACTACCACAAATAATTGAAGTGTCGCAAACATTATTTGAATTGGTATTACCACTTCGTGGAAGCAAGCTACAACACAACCCGCATTTATTTTTTCCTTCCCAGAGTTACATAAGAGGGTTAACACATATCTTGCACCTTCGAGTGGAAGGGTAAGGTGGGCATTGGTGGGTTACGAAATAATAAGGGTTACAGGCGATAATTTTCGCAATAATCATGTGGTGCAAGATTTGAAATAAGAGGGTTACAGCAGTTTTCATCTATTTGAACCACATCTTCATGTAGGGGTTTAGCAATGCTAAACCCCTACGGTGTGGTCTATTTACCTGAAAATCGCTGTAAGAAACCTCAACCCTCTACCTGCTCCAAAATATTCTTCACCCAAATCTCTTCCTCTGCTGACAACGCTAGCTTTACATAACCCCTTGCGAAAAACAAAAAGCATAGATTGAAATTTCTCTCAAGGTATTGATAAATGAGATAATTACCATGCAGCTATATTATGTCAGCGCATGAATACAGATGTGCAACACCCTTGGCAACAGGAAGAAATTATTCGCCACACCCAACGCTTGCTACATAGTTACCAACATTGGATGGGACAATCTCTATTCGACTTAAGCATCCCTCCTGAAGACTTAGCACAAGCATTATTTGAAGCACCTTTCGTGGTAGTTTCTCACGGTACAGAAACAGATCCTATTTTCAACTACGGCAATCACAAAGCTTTGGAATTGTGGGAACTTTCTTGGGAAGAATTTACCCAAATGCCTGCTCGCAAAATAGCAGAAGAAGGTGTACAACAAGAGCATAATAATTTATTAACTGATACGCTCAGCAAAGGTTTTAGAAATTTTTCAGGCGTTCGCATTACCAGTAATGGTAAACGTTTCCATATTGAAAAAGGAATAATTTGGAACGTTTTGGACGAACAAAATCAACGTTGTGGACAAGCTTCTCTTTTCTTAAGCTGGAAATTTGTGTAGTTATGTTACCAATGGCAAGGGAGCAAGTATTGCGCCCCTACAATTTAAACCCCATCAATCTTGAAATCTGGAGTTCTCATGTAGGTTGGGTTGTTCGCGTTAGCGTTGCGTAGCAATAGAATGAAACCCAACGATAGCAATGGTTCCGTTGGGTTACGCTATCGCTTTTCACAGGATGCCGAAGGCTATACCCAAACTACAACAATTACGAATCTCAAGGTGGTTTTGGTTTAATTACGAATTATGAATTATGAATTATGAATGACTAATAGGTTTTCATTGCCCGTTGCATATCCCGTTGGTCCTGCCGTCGTTTGATTGTTTCTCGTTTATCATGGACTTTCTTACCCTTAGCTAGGGCAATATTCACTTTAATCCAACCCTGTTTGAAATACATTTTCAAAGGTATTAAAGTCAAGCCTTGTTGTTCCACCTTGCCAATTAGCTTACGGATTTCCTGGCGATGTAACAACAATTTACGGGTACGACGGGGTTCGTGATTAAAAAACTGTCCACTGGCATTGTAAGGGGAAATATGGGCGTTGAGTAGCCAAGCTTCCCCATCCCGAATCAAAACATAGCCATCTTGAAGATTTATCCTACCCGCGCGAATGGATTTTACCTCGGTTCCTACTAATTGAATTCCAGCTTCGTAGGTTTCCAGGATTTCATATAAATAACGCGCCTGTCGATTATCACAAATTACTTTGTAACCATCACTTTTATTGCCATTTTTACTACTCTTACTACTCTTGTTACTCATTGAATATCCGATTTGCCTTCACTTCACTTAAACAGAATAAATAATGAAAATTGTCTAAATCAATCTAGATAAACCTTATCCATGTTGAAGCTTGGAGTTTCTAATTATTCTCATGTCTCATTGCGACGTAAGGAAGCAATCCCAAAGCTATGTTATGAAACTACGGCTTTTAAGGTAGATGAGGTTTAAATAGTCAAATAAATACCAAATTAATTAAGAACACCAACTAATATTATAATACGCATAATACATACAAGCCCCCTAGGAGGGGAAGTCACGCATTCAAAATTATCTCCTCGCAACTAAGTTAATACGCAGCTAAATTGTATAAAGTAAAAAACCAGGTTATTGTAGTGCGGGTATCCTGCCCGCTTTATGTATACAATTTAGAACTTTAACAGCTTACAGCAGTTTTCATCTATTTGAACCACATCTTCATGTAGGGGTTTAGCAGTGCTAAACCCCTACGGTGTAGTCTATTTACCTGAAAATCGCTGTAATGAAATAAATATATTGTGACTGTTTGACTGTTTGGCTAAAATCCTTGCTAGATAAGGGTTATAAAATGTCTTAGTAAGCCAATATCCTTGGTTGACTGACAAAAGATGATTGCGTAGGTTGGGTTGAGGGAACAAAACCCAACACCAGTATGGCTTTTGTTGGGTTACACTACGTTTCACCCAACCTACGAAAAAATGAGATGTTTAAGGATGTTGTCAGTCAACCTGTCCAAAACCCAAAAATTTTAACCATCGAATCTGCTGTATATTCAGGGAGCAAGATGCTCCCACTACCCTACCCTATATTTTTGAAAAATTGGGATGCTCCCCCACACTTCTCACACTTCCCACACTCCTCTATCTCACGAAGTAGCAGCCTCTGAGGGGTGTGAATTAATTTCCTGGGGTTGATTTTGAGTTGCAGGAGTCCAATAACTGGCAACTAGGCCTACCATGAACCACCATAGGGTGTTCACTGAAGGACGATACCAAACAGTATCAACTAAACCGTGGGCAAGCATACCTACCATAGCAGCGATCGCTCCCATTAGCCAGAAGGCATCAACCCTTTGCAGGGAACGCAAGCGCCGTAGTTGTAGGGCAGCGGTATTAAATGAGACAATGATTAACCAGAGGAAACTAGCTAAACCGATAAAACCTGTTTCTACAATTACCTCTAGAAAAATGGAATAGGCGCTCAAAGCACTGTAGCCAGGGATTTGATAGAGGGGATAAACTTTATTAAATGCGTTATGTCCGGGTCCAATACCAATTAATGGACGGGCATCAATCATCTTAAATACAGCTGTCCACACATTGCGCCGGAAGTTATTACTACTATCCTTACGGTCAGCAAAAATACTGAAAAAACGTTCCCGAAATGGTTCTACAAATACTACTGCTAGAGCAAATATACCAACTATAGTGCCTAAAATAATTAATGGTGACCAAATCTGCCAAAACATAGGCATTCTAATACTCCACCAGTAATACAACAAGCCCACTAGAGCTAAAATTGCAGCTACCAATCCAATCCAACCGCCTCGACTGAAGGTCAGAATTAAACAAGCTCCATTCACAGCCAACATTGTCACCGCTAGAGCTTTTTGCAACCAGCTTTGCCAAGCAAAAATAGCAACACAGCTTAAAACTACAGCCGCAATTAAATAACCAGCCAGCAAGTTGGGATTACCTAAATAACTGTAAACCCTGGTAGTTTTTGATAGGGAAGATTCTGGATCTACCCAAGTTGCTAATGCTGGGGCACCAAAAAACCATTGTCGTAATCCATACACACTAACTATGAGAGATATATGTAAAAAGACGGTGATAACCCAAGAACGGAAGCGGGGCGATCGCAACACCCGCGCACTGATGAAAAAGATTGGTATATAGAGACTGAAGACAATTAAATCCTTGAATGCAGCTTGTTTCACAGGTGAGAGGGCTGTAGCTGCTGCGGCAACGAGCCAATATATTAATACCACCAGATGAATAGGAGTAACAGTAGCTGCATTTTGTTTCCATGTGTCATCTGATACTGTTAATAAGATCCAAAATAAGAAACAAGCAGCTAACAATAGACCTATTAAAGATGTGGAGACAAAAGGTGAGAGAATATATACTAAACTCAGTAAAACCGCAGCAATTGCATCTCCCCACTGCATCAAAATACTACCTTGTCGCCAAGAGCTTAATAGCCCCACCGTCATATGGTGTAGGAAACTGGTAGATAGATATGTTTTCAGTGGCAAATTAGATAAAGTAAATCGTTGCCAAACTAGATTCATAAATAGCACTGTGATTAATTAGCATTTCCCAGCCTTGAAATGGGATTATAATCTGCAATCATACTAAAAAGTTTAAAGATTGAAAGATATTTCAAATTTGCAAATGCCATTTTATGGGAACCCCAACTTTCCCAAAAGTCGAGGTTCTGGTTGCTAGAGTTCCCCTATGGGTAGTTCAATATAGAATTGGCGTTACACAAGCTGATCAATAACGTCTACCACGGGGAAATCTCTGAATCTTTTCAACACATCCAAAAGAGCGTCCATCTGGGTTTTGTGTACCACCCCGACAAATAAAAATTTCATCAACTTTGATCCCTCTCACATCGCCGGTAATGCGAAAACCATAGGCTCCTACTCTGGTGGGTAAAACAGAAATATTATACCGACTAAGGTTAGATCGATCTCGACGAAGATTACCAATTAACATACTTCTACGGAGGATTCTTGCATTTTGAGTATCATCTGATAGGAATAAAATCTTCACCTTCAGATTTACACCCTCATCAATAGCAACCGGATTACCAGAATCATCCATGACGTTGGGATCGGTAACAAAAACATCGAATGCGTTGGCTTGTCCTGCAAACGCCGGTTCCACACGCCATCCCACTGTTAAATTTAACTTCCCATTAGATATACCAAGTCGTGGTTCATGGGCTGAGGTAGAAATCGGAGCAATCATCAATGAACTTATCAGCCCAATCAATGCTACATTTATCGTTTTTGTTTTTTGCATTTGTCTAAGTAAATATGAAGTATCAAAATACTAAAGCTGCTTTATTCAGAAATAACAAGACTATTTCATCAAAAGTTACACTAATTCAGATATCAAGTATTCGCAAAGTATTACTATATAGTGCTTTTAAAGCATATATAGTTAAGAAAGACTTTTGATGAGAATGCTAATAGAATTAAATAGCAATCTCTTTTTATGCGTAAAAATACTTTATGTCATTGCATTAGTAATTACTTACTAACCAAGCTGTTGGTTTTTGATCCAAATTCTTAAACAATTAAAAAGCTGCTTGTAAACCAAGGGTTAACTGCCAATCTGTTTCTAATTGAGGACCATCAAGGGAACGATATAGAGGTAGCTCAAATTCGACTGCTAACCTACTACCTTTTAAATCGCCTTTGGGGGCATATAAATTTACACCAAAACCTATATCTAGTTGAGTTCCACCTCTTCTATCAGGGTCAGCGGTGGGAATCATCATAGGATTGAGACGATCATCTTCACCGTCAATATTACCCCAAGTTCTACCTGTTAATCGTAGGGAAGTACCAAGCCATTCAGTCCAATTTCGAGCCACCCAACCTGTTAATAGAAATTGATTCCCTAAACGATAACCGTTACTGTTTTCTCCCAATCTCAGGGTTCCCATAGCTTGTGCCCCCCAGGAATTTTGTTTAGACTGACCTAAATAAGTAATTCCCGGTAGCAAATCGAAGGTTCCAGAACCAATTTGCATGGGATAGGGTAATATCTGGTTATTGCCGGCTGGGGTGTCGTCTCGTTCGTTAATTGAACCTGTAGGGAAGCTTGCACCCAAGTTTAAGTGAATACGCTGATTGTTGTCGTCAAAAATTTTGTATAAAGCTGAGGTTTTAATATCCCCAAATCCTTCAGAATTGGTGGTGAAGCGCACGCCACTACGGGTAATATGATCCATGTCTTTGACAACATAGGGAACCATTGCCATGAGAGTCAAATTATCGCTTGGCGCATACATGGCTCCAAACATATGCATTTCCATGGTCATTTTTGTGGGTGTGACCATAAACTGCTGTAATACTTCACTATCGCTGAGCTTATCCGTACCGTCCCGATTCCCATTCATGCTCATCAACATATAGCGGTAGGAGAACATAAACTCTCCTTTCCCGTGGGTATGCTCTCCCATTACTCCAATGGGTGCGTGTCCGTCAGGACGAGCACTAGACCATTTACCGGGTTTACTGCTGTGGTTTTTATCAGCAATGATAAAGTTGTTAATGCTGGGAAAATTGCGAGAATTAGGAAAGATATTTTGTTCTGGTTTTCCTACAACTGGTTTGGTAGCAAGTTCAAAACTCATCTCGGACGGGTTTAATTTAGGAACATCAAACAAACCCAACTGAGTTGATAAATAGGATTGCTCCTGAATATCTACAGCAGAAGTAGAAATTTTATCTTTCTTAACATTTTTTTGTGGTTGTTTATAATTGGGGTTATTTTCTGTTGCGATCGCATTTTTGTCAAATTTACCAATAGCAAGGAAATTTAAGACTTCGGCTTGTCGATTAATATTTAATTCACTATTAATTTTAATATTATTTTTATGATTGTGAGGTGTTTTATATGCTTCTTGTGAATAAGCAATATTAGCTGTGATAGGAATACTACAAATAATTCCCAAAATGACTAGACTGTAGCGATCGCAATTCAATTTCTAAACCTCTGAATATAAATTTAGTTAATAAAATTGCAATGGAAAACACCATAGTTTGTCAAAAGACAAGCTGTCAAACTTATACCAAATCAAAAGATATTTGCGACAGGTCTAATTGTAGGGGCGGAGTTACCCTGCCCCTACCAGCCAATCATGTGTCGCATTCTTTTTTCAAATTGGTATTAGTTAGGGCTTGCGTAAAAGTTTTTGGGTGAGGGTAGGGAACAGGCAGCAGGAAACAGTATTTAATTATATTTGACTATAGAGGAATCCTAATTGATTTTTGAAATATACGTAGGGGAGCCAGCGCTGTTGGCGGGTTTCCCGACATAAGGCGACTGGCGTTGTGTTGTCGCGAAGCGCAACGCACCATTATATAAGGGTTTCGGTGCGTTAGACTAGCGTCATAACACACCCTACAGATACCTAATTTTTTTCAATATTCAAACCGGATTCCTATATTTGTGTTGAATGTTTATAATACCGTTTTACAAAAGCCCTGATACAAATACAGAAACGGTATTAACCGATGGGTTTATTGCCTGGGTTAACAGCATGAATATATTCGCTACCAGATTCAGGAAAACCTCTTTTATAAGCGGCTAATTCTGCTTTACCCCACCCTAGTTGTAAGATGATTTCTAGAAAGTGGGAGTTTTCCCATTTCCATAAACTACACCATTCTGTTCTTTTAGCTATTCTCTCAACATCAATTAGCTGAATTGTTTGGTATTGCTTGCTGTTATTTATACTTAAATATAAATCCATATCCCCGGTGACTTCAGACCAAAAATTCAAAATAGAATTTTTAGCATCCTTGAGTAATTTTAAGTCATTAGGTAAAGTAATTAATTGGGAATCTACGGCAGGATAATCTAAAGTTTTACCCTTAACAGTTATGGTTTGTCTAACGATTCCTGATACTTGGTGTTCCCGTTGATATTGATGAATAGCAGCTTTAAAATCTTGATAAGCATTAAATTTTTGTAGCCCATCAGTTTTAATAAATTGGTCAATTACAGGATTACCTGATACAGTGACTTCTAACTTTAAACGCTCTCCCCTCAGACAAGCGCGGCGCTCCTCTGTCAAAATTTGAATTAATTCTTGGGTTGTATAAACCTGGGACATTATCAGTTAACAGTTATCAATTATCAGTTATTCTGGGAATTCGTCTATTGTGCTAGAGAATCTAAAAAATTATCTCTTGTTTTTTCAGGGAATATAGTATCCAATTAAACGAAAAAAATGGGCAGAAAAAATATCTCTGCCCGCTAATTTATGGAGCTAATTCGCTATTTAATTCATTGAAAGAACGTCGCTTTAGTCTTACTGATTCCGTGCGTGGTAATAAATCAAACACTTCCCGCAGTTTATCATCTATATCTTCATAGGGAACCTGACCTTTCTGGTTAAAAACAACTTTCCCTGCTTGATCAAATATTACTACTTGGGGAACTCCTCCAGAATAGTAGTAACCTGGCTCCGTAGGTTTGTAGTTTTTGCGGTTGGGAAGACTATCCACATTGATAGGGATAAGTTCCGCTGCTCGACCATAAAATGCCTGTATTTGGGAAATAACTATAGCGTATTCTTTACAGTCACTACTGTTATCTACGTAGAAAGTTAAGATGGCTGGTTTATGTTCTGTTAACGTCTGTGCTAGGGTTTGTGCAGGCGGTACAAGGGAACCGTTACCAGCATAAACGACAAAGATATTACCATCATACCTGTCATCATTAATACTTGCGAACGCTGGTTGCACAGTGGTAATTAATAAACAAATGATGAGTGTGAGTATGGATAAAATCCGCTGACTACTATTCCGAAAATGATGTAAAAAATATGACTTGATTCCCTTCATTAACAAACCTTTGAATCCCTAATTTTTTCCCTAGTTTATGCTGAATTCAGCTAATTGACGCGGATATATAATTACGCCAACCACTAACTTTTAAGATAACGCTTACTGGAGTGATGGAGTGAGGCAGTGATGGAGTGATGGAGTAAGGCAGTGATGGAGTAAGGCAGTGATGGAGTAAGGCAGTGATGGAGTGATGGAGTAAGGCAGTGATGGAGTAAGGCAGTGATGGAGTAAGGCAGTGATGGAGTGATGGAGTAAGGCAGTGATGGAGTAAGGCAGTGATGGAGTGATGGAGTGAGGCAGTGATGGAGTGAGGCAGTGAGGCAGTGATGGAGTGATGGAGTGAGGCAGTGATGGAGTGATGGAGTGAGGCAGTGAGGCAGTGATGGAGTGAGGCAGTGATGGAGTGAGGCAGTGAGGCAGTGAGGCAGTGATGGAGGGAGTAAAACAAATAAATAATATTTCTCCCCATCTCCCCATCTCCCCATCCCCCCATCTCCCCATCCCCCCATCTCCCCATCTCCCCATCCCCCATCTCCCCATCTCCCCATCTCCCCCATCTCCCCATCCCCCCATCTCCCCCATCTCCCCATCTCCCCATCTCCCCATCTCCCCACACTCCTTCCCTCCGCCCATGTTAGAATTTGTCACTTTAGGCGGTTAATTAACAACTTGTCAAAATATTTAGGTAGGGTACGGATGTGGGAGAAAATATTCAATTCATAGATTGGTTAAAATTAGGTCTTGCGGTATCGATCGCAAAAACTGTAACCTTAATAGTGCGATCGCTACGTTTAGGTGCAGCGAGTGTGTTACCGGGTTCGATTGCCCGTCGCATTGAACCGAAGCTGTTACAACAATTAAGTCAGCAGGTAAAGAATGGGGTAATTCTGATTGCGGGAACCAATGGGAAAACTACTACTTCCCTCCTATTGCGGGAGATACTGGAACGTAAAGGCTACCGCGTCGCTCACAATTCCACGGGAGCGAATCTGGAAAATGGTTTGGTAACAGCATTGATGGAAAGCTCCAACTTGGTAGGAAAGTTGGATGTGGATTATGCCATTTTGGAAGTGGATGAAAATATTGTCCCTAAGGTGCTAAATCCAATTCAACCCCGGATTATCCTTTGTTTGAACTTATTCCGAGATCAATTGGATAGATACGGAGAGGTAGACACCATTAGTAAGCGGTGGACGAAAGCTATTTCCACCTTAGCTCCAGATACGGTGGTTATTCCCAATGCTGACGATCCCACTTTATGTTACCTCGGTCAGCAGTTACAGCAAAAGGTATCATTTTTTGGTCTAACGGAACCAGAGCGTTATTTAGAAGCCATTCCCCATGCAGTAGATTCTATCTATTGTCCTCGCTGTGGACATTCTCTCGACTATCAAGGGGTATATTTATCTCACTTGGGGGATTTCCACTGTCCTAGTTGCGGTTTTAGTAAAAGTCAACCCACCCTGGATAGTAAAGAGTGGCAACAGGTATTAATTGGTTTATACAACAAATACAACACCCTAGCCGCCGCTACCGCTGCCAAGGAATTGGGAATTGATACAGAGACTATTCAGGCTACCATTCCCACCTTCCAAGCCGCTTTTGGACGTGCAGAGGAGCTAGAAGTGGATGGTAAACGGGTGCGGATTTTGTTGTCGAAAAATCCCGTAGGGACAAATGAAACCATTCGCGTAGTAACTGAAAGTAGTGACACCACCACCCTATTAGTATTGAACGATCGCATTCAGGATGGTGAAGATGTATCCTGGATTTGGGACGTAGATACAGAAAAATTAGTGGCACGGGGGGGTACATTGGTAGTTAGTGGCGATCGCGTCTATGATATGGCCCTACGTTTGCGGTATAGTGAGAATCATAATGGTGATAACCGTGCCAACTTGATTGTAGAAACAGATTTACGTCAAGCGATCGCTACTGCTTTAGAGCATACCCCAGATAATCAAACCTTACACATCTTACCCACTTATACAGCCATGTTAGATGTGCGGGAAGCTTTAACCGGCCGCAAAATTAGATAATGGTAGCATCCCAAATGTTTAAATTGGTAATGCGGGTTTGAAAGCCCGCATTATACTTGTGGCTCGTGGGCTTTACGCAAGAATGATATTTGACGTACTCCCTGGGATAAATCCGCAGGGATTCTCAAAGGATGTTACGAGGCAGGATAAATCCTTGCCTCTCCACCTTTTTTCCTGCTTCTTAGACTCTTAACTAGACTGTTACCAGTCCCCGTCAGAACGTCTCC
>JASJCJ010000088.1 GCA_030066045.1 Calothrix sp. MO_167.B12 | reverse complement strand
GCAATTGACTAATTCTTGCCATTTTTCAGATTGAACAATCCCTTGAATTGTGATGTAGCAAGAATTAAATTCATTTAATATTTCAATAGTTTCCATTAGTATGAAAAAAGATTGTAAATGTAGTTCATGGCGGTGGGTATTATGCCCACCGATTTGTTTTATGCTGCAACTAAAATCATATTTTCTGATTCTTCTGGGAGTGATTCATACTCCTTAAGTTGTCTCCATTGTTGAAGAGTCAATTCGTCAAAAGGACGGTCTAATAATTCTTCATTAATAGTGAATACTGAGGTAATGACCGAGGTTTTTCCTTGCTTTACCAATAACATCCATAAACACCACAATGCATCGGATGCGGAATTACAGGGTAATTTTTCCTGCTCTTGAGATGATGCCTGTAAAACCCACCAATTACCATTACTGCAACCAATTTCACCTAGTTTTATGTCGTTGTGGTAGATACCATCGTCGTACAAGTCTAATTCAAACCTCTCACATTCGTTGGCAATTTCTGCCATTACTTCATTGTCAGTGGTAACGGAAGCATCAAAGTCTTGCTTTTGTATTGGCAGTGTTCCTCGCTTGTAGTGCCATTGAATGTAGCTGTAGCACTGCATCCACGAATTAGCACAATGAATTTCAGCGCCGTTAACCATTACTAACCAAGGTTGGGTGACGAAATCGTTTTGGTCATAGGTGATACAGGCGATTAGTTTGTCACCAGCATAAACTTCGTGGTCGTAAAAGCTGATTTCTATTGTTGTTATTTCTTCTGGTGCTATTACTGGAACTTTTTGTGTGGTGTGATGTCTGGATTCGACTGGAACTTCACCAACAAAAGGGGCGAAAAGTGCTTGCTGTCTATCGGTCTTATACGTCATAATGATGATCTCCTTTAATTAGGGTCAAAAGGCGATCGCGCTTGTTTGGTAGACGTGGGCGATCGCTTTTTGTTATTTCATTTTACCTACTGGTAGTAGGCTATGCAACAGATAGATATATGATAGTTAGTTATCTATTGGACTACTTACAATAAATACTATTGATAGATAGACTACTAATAGTAAGTTAATCTATGTATATGAATTCAACTCATGCCCGTGGAAGTAAGACTTAAGGAAATTAGAACTGATAGAGGAATTTCGCAGAATGAGTTAGCAAGACGACTTGAGATGTCGTTGGCTAATGTTCAGAAGATTGAGTATGGCAAAGCCAAATCAATACCATTGGAGACTTTGGATAAGTTATGCCAGATTTTGTCATGCGAAGTTGGCGAGCTATTGGTTCGTGTGCCCAGTAATGATGATGGAAGCTCTCAAAGAGAGAAAAATTTAGTCCCAGTAGTTGATAAAGGAAATATTGGAAAAATAAGCAAAATAAATTTAAAAGATAGAGATGTAGATACCAGTGGAATAATTGCAGCATGAAAGAAATTGCCCCAAATTCAATCAAATTCTTTCGCATTACTCTTGCTTTCTTGAGGTAGATAAGGCATGAGTAATCAAGAGAAACCAGAGTCACGGCACGCTGCAACAGATCCAGAAAAATGTCGCATGATGGAGAGAAAGTATGGGTGGAAGCTATTACGAATAGAGCCAACTGGAAACAAGATACTAAAGGTTGACTGTGTATTTGAAGGTGAAACCAAATTCCCCACTTACAAGCAGGAGGACTAATTTATGGGTAAATATATTATTTTCAAGGCTGAATCGATGTCGGCAGAAGGTTGGGAAGACAGACGGTTAGCTCACACTGAAGCTTTTACCAGTATACTTGCTGAACACTATGATTCCTCTAATATGCCCTTACCCGAACCAGGATACAGATTGAGGGAATATCACTGTGTTTCCAAGTTTGCACAAGCTAAATTTCCTGATGCTAGTACTCATAGCAGAATTGGGGATTGGGAAGTAATCAGGGTTGAACAGTACACAAGGAAAATTCCAAATGATGATTTTGAAGCTGTAGTTATCTGTTACTGTCGATACTCACCTGTCACTACTCCACTAGAGCCTATGCCAGACATTCAGGCTTCCCAAAAGCTACAAGAAGTTTAACTGAAATTTTTGTAACAAGCGATCGCTCATAGTAAAAAGCGATCGCCAAAGCTTGTCTAGACAAGTGGGTTCACTTCACTCCTACCCCCATACCGTATTGCATAAAGCTAAGAACAACTGTTAGCGCAACAAATAGGAGTATTAGCTAACATCTTAATGATTTTATAAACAACACGCCTCGGAAAAATAAGTTTGATAACAGCATAATCTCATTTGCTGTGATGTTGTCATGCGTCAACAATCGGAGGAGATATGGATTCGATTACCGTAAGTGAACATAATGCCAGTCCATTTGACCAAATGAAACAAGTTGATGCAAATGGAGCTGAGTATTGGTTAGCAACTGAATTCTTAAAGCTGATGGGGTATCGAACTTGGAAGAGAATCAAGGACACAGTTGAAAGAGCAGTTGGGAGTGCCCAAAATTCTGGTTTAGATATATCCTGCCATTTTGTCGAGGTCGTCCAAATGGCGCGAATTGGAACATCCCAGGCATTCAGAGAAGTGCTGAAAGATTTTAAGTTATCAAGACACGCCTGTTATCTAGTAGCAATGAATGGCGATCCTCGTAAATCAGAAATAGCGGCTGCACAAAATTACTTTGCTGTTAAAACCCGTGAGGCAGAACTAGCACCACAAAACCAAGAAGTACTTCTTCAATTACTGGAAAAATTAGAACAACAAAACCAGGTCATTTCAGAACAGGGTAAAGCAATCGCTCAACTGCAATCCCAAATGCAAAACCTGCTCCCAATCTCATCTGATTTCATGCCACCAGGATGGAATGCCGAAGTATGTAAGAAATTACCCCCACCTGACAAGTACCATTTTCGTTTCATGTTTCGCCGTCGTCACTTTTGTCCCTCCAATCAAGGCAAAGATGAGCCACTTACCCTACCTGCTATCACCACTGAGCAGATGAAACAGAAACAAAAGAATGAGCTTCAGCAAGTAGTTGGAGAAATATCACAGGAAGAGAGAGAACGAATAGAAGCAGTAAAGCACGAAGCATTGAGCAAACTTTGGTCACAGGAAGGAGAACAAGATGAGACAAATGTCCCTTTTTGAAGAATCAACCCCATCTTTACCAGTTACTTACCACCCAAATTTCTTAACTACTGAGGAAGCAAACAACTTGTACCAACATTGTTTGCAATTACAATGGCAGCAAAATCACATCAAAATGGTGGGTAAAATTTTACCTGTCCCTCGCTTAGAGTGTATTTATGGTGACCAAGATTGTGACTATCTTTACTCAAAGAGTGTACTCCTAAAACCTCTTCCGTGGACAGAAAGACTGGCTGAATTAAGGGATAAAATCACCGCTTTTACTGGGTATAAATTCAATATAGTTATCGGTAATCAATACCGTGATGGACAGCATTCAATCGGTTGGCACGCTGATAATGAATCTTCAATGGGATTAAATCCAGCGATCGCTTCTATAAGTCTTGGAGCAAGTCGTAAATTCCAGATAAAGCCGATTGGGGGTAAACCCACTGATTTTTGGTTGGAGCATGGGAGTTTGTTGATTATGCATCCTGGTTGTCAATCGACCCATCTGCATCAAGTTCCTAAAACCAAAAAAGTAGTTAGCACAAGAATTAATCTAACTTTCCGTCCCCACATAGGAGGAAACAAATGAGTAGTTTTACCTCTGCTACACTGGGACACATTCACCCTCCAGTCAACATCCTCAAGGAGTTTCTTGCTACGTTTAATCGTCGCCAAAAATGCAAAGCAGCTATTTTGTCTTGGTTGGACGGAAAGCACTATTACGGTCAGGATTGGGTACGCATCACTTTTGAGAATCTGGCTGATATTTTGGGATATTGTCGAGAAACCATCAGCAAACACATCAAGGAACTTGTTTTTGATGGCTTCATAGAGGAAAAACCATCTCATCGGTTTCCCAAAGACACAGCCTGTGAGTATAGGTTAAATCTGAGTCAAATTACGGAAATTATAGAGTTTAGTCAATGCGAAAAATTCGACACAGATGTGCCAGATATTTCAGATGTATGTGCGAATAATCCGTCAACATATGAAACTAACTTAAAACTTTTGAAAAACAACAACACTGCTGTTGAGGAAGAAAATCATGAGGAGGCAGATTGGGAAACTGTAGCGAAGGGCACAGAGACTTGGAAGCAATCCCAGAATACTGACTACGTTTGCGAATCAGAACAGGTTGACTCGACTGACGAGATAGATTCTGGTGAGGATCAAATTCCCCAGTCGCAAGTCAAAGTCGTTACAACTTCGAGCAAGCCGACAAAGCAAGAGGTGAAATATGTCTGCACTGAGTTGAAGAGATTGAGGATTAATCCAGAATCATGTTTGGGGGTGGTTAAGAAATATTGGGAGAATGTGGCAGGTGCGATCGCTCGTGTGAAGGAAGCGATTAATGAGGGGTGGTGTGAGAATCCAACTGGTTTGTTCATCAATAGCTGTAGGAATGGTGAAAAGGCAAAAAATACTGTGACATCGGATGTGAGTGCTTGGTTTGAATGGGCAAGGAGAGAAAGGCTTGTACTGGCGATGTCTGGAGGGGTGGTTTACACACATGATGGAGAGGCTATGGAAATTGGTCAGATGATGGGAAAATATCCTATGGAAGTAGCTAGGTGCAATTAAATATAAAACGCTCAAGGGTATATTGACCCTTTAGACTTTTAGCTTCCATGCCATCAACAATTGCGATAAGCCTTCGGCATGGCTAAGCGCAACAAGGCGCACGCTCCGCGTTTCTTTAATGCCTGGAGGGCTATACGCTTACCGCTCTTCTCATAGTTTTTGTCATGATTTCTACGAATTTTCACTCTTTTTCAACTGCTAATTCATCTTGCATTTATGCAATGCCAAAGTCAGGCGATCGCATACTTTTGAGTTTCCCTAACAAATAGCTTAATATGACACCGCAAGAAAATGATATAACCGCGCAAGAATTGTGTACAACTTTATGGGTGAGATTCTCTAAATTGGTATCAAAGAACCGAAACCAAGGCAGAGTCAATCATGAAATTCCTATCCACAGCCGTTAAAGCTTGCGCTCTTTCCTTAGTATTATTTGGTAGTACTGCTTGCACTGAAGCAGCAAATGTATCGCCAAGCCAGAATCTCAAACAGCCAAAAGTACAGCAAGTTTCTGAGACTACCATTACGAACAATACTTACAAACCTGGTATAAACAAAGTCAAATTCCCCAGCTCAGGAGAAACCCTAGTTGGTAATTTATACTTACCTGCAAGCTACAAAGCTGGCGATAAATTACCCGTAGTAGTTGTCACAGGTGCTTGGATGACAATCAAAGAACAAATGCCTGCTACCTATGCCCAAAAACTCGCAGAACAGGGATTTGCTGCACTTACATTTGATTTTCGCACCTTTGGCGAAAGTGGGGGTAAATTGCGTGGGTTTGAATCTCCCACAGAAAAGATAAAAGATATTAAAAATGCGGTAAGCTTCTTACAGACAGTAAATGCAGTTGATAGTAGCAAAATTACAGGATTAGGGATTTGTGCTAGTGCTGGTTATATGGCACAAGCAACCGCAGAAGATGCACGTATAAAATCGTTAATTACCGTTGCACCTTGGATTCATAACCCAGAAATTGTGAATACAGTTTACGGAGGAGAAAAAGCAGTTCAAGAGAAAATTAAGCTAGGTGAAACTGCAAAAAAACAATTTGAAGAAACAGGATTTGCTTCAATTGTACCCGCAGCAAGTAAAACCAATCCTAAAGCACCAATGTTTGGCGAAATTCCCTACTATACAGACCCTCAACGTGGTGCAATTTCTCAGTGGGATAACGAATTTGCAGTCATGTCATGGGCAGAATGGTTGACTTTTAACCCAATGCCGCAAGCGAAAAATATTAAGGTGCCAACATTATTTGTACATAGTGAAAAAGCTGCTATTCCTCAAGGGGCGCGTCAATTTTTCCAGAGTATTCCGACTAGTAATAAAAAGTTTGTCTGGTTAAAAAATCGCACTCAGTTCGATTTCTATGACCAGGATGCAACTGTGAAACAAGCTGTTTCCCAAGTTGTAAATCATTTGCAATCCACACTATAAATTTTCTCAATCCTCATATATATCCCCAATCAATAATAATCAAAGATATAGACATATCAGAATCAACATCATGAGTAAAAGTCGCCGTCAAATTTTAGCTGGGTTAGGAGTCGCAGGTGTAACGGGTGCAATTTATACACAAAAAACTGCAAGTGCTGATGTTCAAATACCAGTTGCAGCCGAACCTACCAAGGTCGAACCACAAGCCAGATTTGCAAATAAGGTAGTTTTAATTACCGGGGCAACTTCTGGGATTGGTAAAGAAACAGCTAAAAATTTTGCTCAACAGGGTGCAATCAACTCGAAGAATTTTATCCTTTCGTGACTATTATTTTTGAAATAGTGAGGATGAGTTAATGAATGCATATTGACTAGCTGATGCTCAATAAATGCATCACCATTTTCATTTAGCCACTGTTTATAAATGCGATCGACAATGCCAATTATTTTTTCTATTTCATCTTGGGTGAAGAATTTTTTGATAACGACATAACCCTTATCATCAAACAGCTTGCTTATTTCCATGTTTAATAGTTGTGACCTATAACATCAAAGATGGGATATAAATCTGAATTTTCATATTTTTTACACATTCAAGCAAGATTTCGACATAACCCCGCAAGAATTGTATATGTACTCACCTCACTAATTACCTAAAGTAGAACTAACACAAAAACACAGGGAATTATCAATATGTCACTCAATACTTACTATACCCTCGGACGTTCTGGACTGCGCGTCAGTCGTCTTGCTTTAGGAACCATGACTTTCGGTACAGAGTGGGGTTGGGGTGCAGATGAAAACGGTGCACAACAAATGTTTAACACCTACGTCGATGCTGGTGGTAATTTTATTGACACCGCAGATTTATATACGAATGGAACCAGTGAAACTTGGCTAGGTAAATTTATTACTGAAAGAAATCTCCGGGATAAAGTTGTTATCGCTACCAAGTTTAGTTATAATGCCGAACCAGGAAACCCCAATGCGGGTGGAAACGGACGTAAAAATATTATCCGGGCTGTGGAAGGTTCTTTAAAACGCTTGGGAACCGATTATATTGATCTTTATATTCTCCATACCTGGGATAAAATTACCCCCGCAGAAGAAGTAATGCGTACCCTTGATGACTTAGTTAGTGCTGGAAAAGTCCGTCATATAGGTTTGAGTGATGTACCTAGTTGGTATGCAGCCAGAGGGCAAACAATCGCTGAATATCGCAACTATGAGCCAATTTCGGCTTTGCAATTAGAGTATTCTCTAGTTGAGCGTAACATTGAGCGGGAATTTATTACCCTCGGTCAACAGTTGGGAATGGGTACTATGGTGTGGAGTCCTTTAGCTAGCGGACTTTTAAGCGGTAAATATCAGCCTAGCGAGGATGGGTTTTCTGGGGAAGGAAGATTAGATACCACTCGCGGGATTGAAAATCCAGCATTTCAAAAAATTAGTGACAGAAATTGGCAGATTGTCGCACAGTTGGAGGCTGTAGCAAAGGAATTAGGACACAGTATGGCGCAAGTAGCCGTTAATTGGACAGTAAACCGTCCTGGTATCGCATCGGTAATTGTTGGTGCTTCTAAATTATCGCAGTTGGAAGATAATATCAAAGCACTAGATTTTGACATTCCCGCAGAACTTACAAATCGTCTTGAAACAGTCAGTAAACCAGAACCACAATTTCCCTACACCTTCTTTGATGCTGAGATTCAAGGAATGATTAATGGTGGTGCAACAGTTGGTGATAAACCTGATGGATATCAACCCAATGTGTTAAGTAAGTCTACTGGTGCAGGAGTGTCTTAAATGTTTTATCCCAATGTGCTGATTTTATCGTCAGTTGCAGAAATTTCTTAGAAAATTAAGATTATTTAGATACTCGAATTTTTCAAATAAATCGAGTATCTACAAACCGAATACAGGAGCTTTTATGCATCCAAAATATTTGATTATTGAAGCTTCATGGGATGATATGAGCATCAAATACATACTTTCAATAAATTTGCTGAAAAATGCTTTAATTATGTATGTTAGTAACACAGAAAAATTACAAACAGATTGGTTGAATAGCATCTATCAGAATCCACTGCGAGATTATTTAGAAATTAGCCTCAGTCCATCTTTATTTGCACAAATATCTGGTCAAACAATCTCTACTTTACCTCACCAATTGATCCAGACAGAAATTACTGACCCCTCAATACTGCATCTAGCATATCTACTGCGAACCGAAATGGAAACTCCCAAAATATTGAGTAAAGAATTCGTTTTTGCAATTGTGACTGCAATGATTATGGCTTGTGAGATTAGCAATCAAGTGTAAAATTTTTGCCCATCTCTATCCAACCTATTGGAGATTGCTAAGAAAGTGGTAGGGATTGCTATAGTAAATTAAGATAAGTAAACTTATGTAAGCATTCTACTTCCCGATGCCACAGCCAGAACAACAAGCAAAGGCTACCATCATCAAAGCTGAGTGGAACGACTTGATTGTAGAGTACGGTCATTTGGGAGAGACTGGAGATTTTGATTTTGCCATGCCCAAACACGCGATTAGTGTAGCATTTGCTCCCCATGATCGCGTCACTTGGTCGGTAGATGGAGGAAAACCACAAACTACTCCCCTACCCGCAGGAAGTGTGTTTTTATATTCATCCCGCGAGTTTGTTTGGCATCGACGAGAAAAAGAGAGTGAATATGTAAATTTACTGCTCGAACCAGAATTAATCAACCAATTGGCAGATGACAACGGAATATCGACTCCCATTGAGTTAGAACACAGGGTAATTTTTCCCGATCCGACTATTTTACATGTAGCACAATTATTGAAGTCAGAGGCTGTCAATGGTGGTTTGGCTGGTAATTTGTATGTGGAATCATTACGCAATTTACTAGCAATACATTTACTACGAAATTACGGCGGGATCAAGGAGAAATCCTCCCCAGAAGTAGGTGTTCTTGATACCTTCAAACTCAAAGAAATCAAAGATCATATTGAAGAAAATTTAGCAGAGACATTAACAATCGCCAAGCTTGCTGCATTGGTACCCATGAGTGAGTTTCATTTTGCCCGTACCTTTAAAACATTAGTAGGAGAACCACCACATCGTTACATTCTCCAACGTAGAATCGAACAGGCAAAAGTATTATTAAAAGTGACAGGATTGTCGGCAGCAGAAATAGCCTATCAAGTCGGATTTTCCACTCCTAGCCATTTTACGGCACAGTTTCGCAAACTTTTAGGAGTGACACCAAAACAGTTTCGCCATCGCATTTAAATTTTCAGTTCTCAGCTTTGAGTGCAGTCATACTTAGGACATATCACTGTTTGCTATAGGAATCCGGTTTGATTCGTGAAATTACTCGTGATGGTAGGAAACAGGGAACAGGGAACAGGGAACAGAAAGTGTACGCTCGTTTTTTTCAAAAATCAAATATGAGTCCTATATAACTACTTATATTGAACTTGTCCATAATCTGACACCCAAGGATCTAGTTTAAACTCTTGGGCAAAGAAATCTATAAAACATCTGATTTTTGCAGGTATAAACCGACCTCTTCTATAAACAGCATTAATTGGTAAAACGGTGGGCTGATACTCATCGCCAAATTAGTTTAGCAAGATACGCACTGAATAATTATTTATTACACCATTTCTGAATAAACCAATCAATAACCATGCATAGTTTCTCTTCTTCAGGTTCATAATATTTCTCAGTGGTAGGCATGGGAAAAAAGTAACCAATTGAGTACAAAAACACTTGCAAATCTCGTTCTAAATCATCAATTTGAAACAAATTTGTCTGAATTCCTGATTGGAGAATATTCAACACATTATTCCTAACAACCTTACCTTGTTCCTCCTGTAATTCTGGTTTCAGGCGAATCACAGCACGAGCTAACTCCGCAGCATGAGATCCGCTCAGGCGACTCTCTCGAACAGCACGGAAGCGATTGACTAAATAAGTTTTAAGCTTTTCAGGTGGAGATATTGATGATCGCAAAATCTTCTCAGTATCTATTAAATGTTGTTGGGTATATGCTTCAGCGGCTGCAATGAGAATTTCGTTTTTGTTTTTGAAGTACAAATATAATGTCCCCACTGCAATTCCCACATCTTCAGCGATCTCCTGCATGGTTGTTTTCCTAACTCCATACTGGCTCAACCGTTGCTTTGCTGCATTTAAAATCGCTTCTCGTTTTGCCTCATCCAATCGTTGCATGATGGGTTAATGTCTTTTGTTCACTGTAACTTTGATGCCATATTTTGGACGTAGGGTAAATCTCGGATCGATTTCAATGGGTTGATTGGGAACTAATTCGATGTGAAATCGTTGGGCGATCGCTGCTAATATCATTGTAGATTCCATCACAGCAAAGCTTTTACCAATGCAGATATGTGGACCTGCACCAAATGGAAAATAGACAAATTTTGGTCTTTGATTCACCTTTTCCGGTAAAAAGCGATCGGGATCGAACTGTTCTGGATTTTCCCAAAATTCAGGATGGCGAGAAATGAAATACTGGGTAATATTAACAATCGTACCTTTAGGGATAAAGTATCCCTGAATTTCGTCATCTTCTAAGGCAATTCTGGGTACTAACCCTAATCCAGGAGGACAAAGGCGTAAAGATTCATCGAACACGCGACGGGTGTATTGTAGTTGTGGCAGCTTTTCAAATGTTGGAATATCCCCATTTAAAACGGTTTGTAATTCATCCTGCATTTTTGCCATAATATCCGGATGAGTTCCCAGCAGATACCACGTCCAAGCCAAAGAGGTAGCTGTGGTTTCGTGTCCAGCATTGATTAGGGTAATCACTTCATCTTGCAGTTGGCGATCACTCATTCCTTCACCAGTGTCCTCATCCCGTGCAGCTAGAAGCATTGACAGCAAATCACATGTATCTGTTGGATTTTGACGACGCGACTGGATAATCTCTAAAACAATGCGATCGAGAGTTTGTTTTGCTTGACGAAACTGGAGATTTTTAGGTGTGGGGATCCAAACAGGTAATGCTAGTGGGGTATTCATTCGATAATAGACATATTCCAAAGCTGTCCGAAAAGCTTGCCCCAATTTGTCAGATTCTCCACTAATATCAACACTAAATAGAGCTGAACTGACAATTTTCAATGTGAGGCGCGTCATTTCGGCTGCAATATCAATAACCTCGCCTTCAGGCTTTTTTTCCCATTCATGCAAGAGAGATTGCACACAACTCAGCATGACAGCATGGAGCCTCACCAGTTGCTTTTGATGAAATGCAGGTTGCATTAAGCGGCGCTGTTTGAGCCAAAACTCTCCTTCACTGGTGAAAAGTCCTTGTCCCTGTACTAAACCCATCGGTTTCAAGAATAAATCTGGCTTCCCGTATCGTTCTTGATGGGTAGACAAGATGTGTTCTGCTCCCTCTGGATGCGCTGCAATCAAAAATGTCAACCCCGGCATAATAGGCAAACGCACTAAATCCCCATACTCGCGCCACATGCGATCGAGGTATTCAATTGGCTGATGCTGAAGCTCTGGGAGTTGAAAGAGTAAATATCTTTGTGGTCCTGGCGGTAAATTGCGCTCGCGCTTTTTTGTAACTGGGGTTGAGGGTACTTGAGCTTTGGGCATAGAATATCCCTCCAACATGAATAATGAATATTATATATTATTATTCATTATAATAGCTTCGACTTCCGCCCATGGTCACAGTTCCGAAGCTTGCCTTCCACCCAAACGAGTTGTTGTTGCTGAAGGTAGGTTATGTACAGAAATCGTGGCGTAGGGATTTTTTTCGACACCAATAATAATCAAGCGAATGAAGTCTGCAACGGTTTCAATTAAACGAGAATGGCGCAACACTCCACAATCCAAGGGAGAAAACCCTATTTCATCAGCTAATCGAGCAACCACCTGCCGCGCATCAGCATCATCTCCAGCGATAAATACGGAAACCTGATGTGCTTTTAATGTCTCAGTCCCAATCTCAAATACTTCCTGTGCCATTGTATTAAAAGCCTTGACCACCCTGGCATTGGGTACATCTTTTGCTATCTTCTCTGCCAGGGACTCAGTAATTTCCGGGTAAGCAAACCCCGGTGGAATTTCTTGATTATTACAATCAATCAAAATTTTGCCATCAAGCAAACTAGGGTTAGCCAACAGGGTAGATGGCATAACTCCCCGTGCTGTCCACAAAATTATCTCTGCAAAGGCAACCGCTTCATCGTTAGTACCTCCTTGGGCGTTATTTCCCACAAATTCACCTACTGACTGTCCTTTTGCTGCATTGCGGGAACCAAAAAATACCTGGTGTCCACCGAAAATGCGCGGTAGCGCGGGAGCTTCGTTCTTTTTAAAGCGAAGAGGAAGCGCGATACGGGCAATTTTAATTGCATTCAAAACTTCTTGCCCAAGACTCTATCATTTCGCTAACACTAACGCTGTCTTCTTTGGCTTTTTTGACTAGTGCTGCCCATGCGGTATCTGTTAATAAGATACCGTGCCTTTTCTTGATTTCATCGTGCAATACTGGCACATTTTTAACTCTTTTTTTGCCTTTACCTGTTGACATATTTAGAAGTGATGACTAAACTAGGCATATGCTAACAAAGGAAAGGGGGTGATTCAAGTGCAAATTAGATGGAATTTTAAGTTGAAGCCTACAAAGTCTCAAAAGATACAAATGTCACAATGGTTAACAACTCTAAGAAAGCATCGTAATTATGCACTTAGAGAAAGAAACATTGGTTTTGACACTAACAACCAAGATATTGACACCTCTGTTGTTTATGCTTGGGGGAGTTGGTGTGATACTGAATCAAGAACAGAATATGGTTCTTGCTGCCCTTTAACCTGTCCAGTAATTAAACACGGTGTTGTTCCAAGGGATTTAGGCAAAGCTTTGAAGACATCAAAGGGTGTCGTCAAATGGGATAGTGCGTCTGGCGTTCAAATGAAGGTAACAACCCAGTTGCGTCATGAAATTCCTGCCTTTGGGAACATTAATTCAGATGTCTTGCAACGCAACATTGCCAAGTTGGATGCAGCATTTACTAACTTCTGGAAGCATGGTAGAGGATACCCTCGTTATCTGCGGGCACTGAAATCTTTTGAGTACAAACCGAAGCAAGTCAAGATAGGGTCTATCAAGGACAGTTATGCTATTTTCTATCTCCCTGGTATTGGTAATGTCAAAATGCATAACAGTAGGGATTTAAAACTTGTCAAAGATGTTAGGACTTGCACTGTTAAGACATCAGGCGGTTACTGGTTTATCTCTATGTTGGTTGAGATATCTGATGACTTACCCCAAGAGAAGCCAGTCAATGAAGTTAAATCGGTGGTGGGGATTGATGTAGGTGTTAATAAGCTGGTTGCCGTCTCAGATGGTAGCTTTGTCGAAAACGTCAGAATAACGACCAATTCTCGAACAGCAAGAAGGTTAGCCATAAGACAGCGTGCTGCTAGTCGCAAGCTTAAAGGATCTAAGAACAAGGCTAAGGCATTCAAAAAAATAACCAGAACAAAGCATAAATTAGCATTACGTCGTGAAGGTTACAACTGGCAAGCAGCAAGCAAGATTGTTAAAACTGCTGACGCTATTGGGCGTGAAGACCTGAACATAAAAAACATGGTTAAACGTGCCAAGCCAAAACATGACGGTAAAGGCGGTTACAAGAAAAATGGCGCGTCCAGAAAAACTGGTTTAAACAAGGTCATTCTTGATTGCGGATGGGGAGACTTGTTTAATAAGATTGCGTGGTTAGCTGTTAAAGCGGGTAAGCCTGTAATTGCAGTCAATCCAAAACACAGTAGCCAAGAGTGCCCCCAATGTGGTCACGTCGATAAAAATAACCGCAGTGGAGAGAAATTTCTTTGCACCAATTGCGGACATACAGAACACGCTGACACGAAAGCTTCTATAACAATTGCCAAGCGTGTGGGATTAGTCTTTCCAAAAAATAAAAGGACTCTACCTGCGGACTGCGGGAAAGTTACGCCTGTGAAGACATCAACGCCTAAGCGCGTTGAGTCCAGGAACCATGCCTGCGAATCACCGTGTACGCAGTTAAGTTTATTTGATTTAACCGCGTACACGGTGGTTGACAGTCGGAAATCTAAGAGATACGGCAAAAACTCTTAGAGAATCTGCGTCTCTTTAGAGTGCAGAGTGTCAATGCCAACGATGCCTATTTTCACTACTTTCTCCTTTTGATAATTATTTGGATTGTTTCTTCATGAGTTAAATAGTGACAACAATTTTGCCCTTTGCTTGATTAGATGCCATCAATTCCATTGCTGCGGGTAAAGATTCAATTCCTGGAAATTCGCGATCGATAACTACTGGGAAAGATCCATCACTTAATCCCCCTGCAATGAACTGCTTAGCGCGAGCAAAGGCTTCCTCATTTCCCAGCAAACCCAAGTGACGATTTCCAGTGAAATCAAATACTTTGTACAAGCCATGGAATTGAACGCTGCGTGTAGCCATTGACAGCCACGGGAAAATTCCTATATTCTCCGTATCCAGCAAACCATAGACAATCCAGTGACCCCGAATTCTTGTTGCTTGTACCAGTTTCTCACTCAGCGCACCTGCAACAGCATCTTGACACTCCTCGACCTAAAGGAACGAGGATTCCTGCTTCATCCGTCCGCCCTGGAAATCTAAATACAAGTATTCAAACTTCCCCGTTTGGATACGTCCACAAGCACACACGGACTGCCCGACCGCGTTTGAAATGATTTATTAATTTTCACTTTACTCCCACATTTAGTACAAGATTTAGGATTTATGCTACCAGGGTTCCGGATCAGGAGTCGTCCGCTTGACCTACTTCGCCTTTTATATGTGCGCTTTACCGCTAGACATAGAATATCATAAAAAGCCGTGCTAGAAGCACGAGGCTTTAAACCCAAATTTTCGGTAAATGGCTGCTAATCCAGTTGTGCTAGTTCCTGCGGTAATTAGTACCGTTTGGTATGGTTGGAGATGTGCCAATTCCAGTAGGGCAAAGTATCCTGTAAAGTAGGCAAAGGCAAAACCTGCTCCTTGGGCAGGAGTAAAATTATCTGGGGTTTTCATCAAACCGCGAACGGGTAGAATTGCCGTTTCACCAAAGTTACCATAATCACTAATAGAAAAAGCAGGAATAGAACTGACGCGATCGCCTATCTTAAATTCTGTCACCTCTGCACCAACAGCTTCTACTATCCCTGCAATTTCATAACCCAAACGAGAAGGCAGTTGTGGCGTTTCAACATAGTTATTTGCCATCCATAGCAAATCGGCTCGATTCAAACTCATCGCCTGAACTCGCACCCGAACTTCACCTGCTTTGGGTTCTGCTAGTGGTAAAGAGTCCAACTGTAGAACATCGGGATTGCCATATTGATGGAAGCGGTAAACACGAGTAGTCGTTGTCATTGTTAGTTTTCCTCACTTGATTAATTAATTGAAGCAATATTGCCACCATCGACTCGATAGTTAGCACCATTAATGAACCCCGCTAGAGGACTAGCTAAATAAGCTGTCATATTGGCAATATCTTCAATCCGCCCAATGCGTCCAGTTGGATTTGGCCAGATTTCACGGGCTGTTCGCTGCTCTAATTCTGACCAGTCATCAGTATCCCAACCTTGCTCTGCTGCAATACCACGCACTGCTTTTTCTAAACCAGGTGTACGAATAGTACCAGGTGAAATGGTGTTGACAGTGATTCCACTGTAAGCGAGTTCCTTTGCCAAACTTACTGTTAGGTTAACCACCGCAGCCTTAGCTGCTGCATAATCGGCAATGGCTGTCGTGGGCTGTGTTGCAACACCACTAGCAATATTAATGATTCGTCCCCATCCAGATTCTTTCATGAGGGGGGCAAAATGCTGAATCATGCGAATAGTGGAAATGACATTTTGCTGGTAGGCATTAGCCCAGTCTGTTGTAGAAGCATCGAACCAACTGAGGGAGCCTCCTCCACCTGCATTATTCACCAGAATATCAATTCCTCCGAATGCCTGCATTGCTTCCTGGGCAACCTTTTGTGCCGATTCGTCTTTTGAAAGATCGCCGATGGCAACTGCTGCTTTGCCACCATTTTGAATGATTTCATCCATCACTTCACGCCCTCGTTGTTCGTTACGACCATGTACGATCGTAAATACTCCTTCAGCAGCGAGAGTTTTAGCGATCGCTTCACCAATACCACTGCTGCTGCCTGTAATGAGTGCGCGTTTGCCTTTGAGATTGAGTTCCATAATTAATTATTCCATGATTTAAAATTTGCTTTTGCTGAATCAGTTATTAAATTTCTCCTTCAGCCATAGTTCTATTTTTAATCTGGTGCTATCATTTGTCCAATAGATTATTAATATTAAAGTTATTCATTAAATCAATGATCAAGCCAATTCAACACTTTAACTTGGCTGGAGTGGATCTCAACTTGCTAGTTGTCTTCGATGCTCTAATGACTGAAAAACATTTAACTAGGGCATCTGAGAAAATTGGGTTAAGTCAACCTGCCACCAGTAATGCTTTGGCTCGACTCCGCAAACTATTTAAAGATGACTTGTTTATTAAAGCTTCTAGGGGAATTACTCCCACCCCCAGGGCAGTTGCTCTTGCCGAACCAATTCGTGTAGCCTTGACACAAATTCAAGATGTAGTTACTAGTGAGCCAGAGTTCGATCCTGCAACAAGCGATCGCATCTTTCGTATTGGCATGGATGACTATACAGAAATTGTGTTTTTATCTAAGCTATTACAAGAACTTAAGCAACTTGCTCCCAATGTGCGGGTTCAAGTCCGCTCTAGCACTAAGCACAAAGCAGCAAAATTACTGGATGCTTCGGAAGCAGATTTAACATTGGGGTATTTTCCAGAATTTTCATCTTGGCATCAGTACCAAGAACTTTACTCAGAATCATTTGTCTGTGTTGTTAATCAAGAGCATTTCTCACCATGTAAAAACTTAACTCTAGAAGAATATTTGAGTGCTGCACATTTATTAGTTTCCCCCAAAGAAGACATGGTAGGTATAGTTGATGAAAAGTTAGCACAGCTAGATAAAAAACGAAACGTTGTCTTATCTGTACCTAATTTCTTAATCGTGCCATTTCTCCTCTCCAGTACAGAGCTAATTGCCACTTTGCCTGCTCAGATTGTAGCTACCCTAGTTCCCACCTGGAATCTCTACCCTTCTAGCTTACCTTTGGAAATATCAGGTTTTCCCGTTGGTATGCTGTGGCATCGTAAAAGCGATCGCGATCTTGGGCATATATGGCTGCGAAAACTTATTACACAACTATGTCCACAGTAAGTTAAGTAAAATTACTGGGTTCTAGGCCACGAATAATCGGTTCTGGGGCAAAATTCTGCGGATAGTGCATTCCCCGTTCGCGAATTAAATACATGGTCAAATCCATCGTATGGTCTGCTACCCAGAAGCGAGTCACTTTACCATCAGTAATCCAGAGCATAAAATACTCAATTGACGTACCTACTCTACCAGTGGGTTCGAGGTGGAAAAATTGCTTGTCATGCTTCCAATTCAAGTTGACAGCAATGGTAGCGCGATTCACACCATAGATTTCATCTACTAAATCCAGGCGGGGTTGAAATCCAGACAGGAATTGAGCAGCCCAATTTTTGAGTGGTTCTCGACCAATAACAGGCATTGTACCGATACTGCTACGTAATTCTACATCAGAGGCAATTACTTGATCCCAAAGGTCTAAATTGCGCTCATTAAAGCCTTTATAGATTTGGCGACCGATATGTTTAGATTGGGAAATAGCGTCAACGACTGCTTGAGGATTCATAATTTTGTTCTCTGAGAAAAATCTGTTTTGTTTCTAAATACAGAATAATTCCAGGATAAAATAAGATAAATAGGCTAAAAGTTGATTTATTATTTACTTTCTTTCACTAATGCTGGATGAAGAGCTTAAGCAATATCAAAACATTTATTAGAGTTGCTCAAACCAAAAGCTTTGTTGAAGCTGCTAATGCTTTAGGTCTTTCTCCCCCAGCTACCAGTAAAGCAGTAGCTGCACTTGAAGCAGAGTTAGGGGTTAAGCTACTACACCGCACTACTCGCAGTGTTAGTTTGACCAATGAAGGAGAAAGGTTTTACGAAGTTGCTCACAGGCTTTTATCAGAAATGGATGACTTGACTCAAGAGTTGCAAGACACCTTGAGAGAACCCCGTGGACGGCTGAAAATTAGTATGTCTGCTGCTTATGGTCGGATGTGGGGTATAAGATTATTAGCTCAGTTTTTACAAGTTTACCCTCAAATATCTGTGGAGCTTTCCCTGGATGACAGAGATGTAGATTTAGCTGCTGAAGGTTTTGATGTGGTAATTCGGGTGGGAACTTTAGCTGATAGTGCTAATCTGATTGCCAGAAGATTATTTCTTGACCCTCTAATTACTTGTGCTACCCCTGAATATTTAGAATCCTGTGGACGACCTCAACATCCTGATGAATTAAACCAACATAACTGTTTAAACTTCCGTAATCGCAAAACAGGTCGTCCTGTACCTTGGTTTTTTACTATTAATGAGGAGGTTGAACGCAAAAATTTTCCAGGGAGATTAACTATCGATGATGGTGAAGCAGTAGGACAAGCAGCAATGTTGGGAGTAGGTATTAGTCAAATGCCTGGTTTTATGGCAATAAATGCTATACAAGAAGGTATTTTAGAAGAAATTTTGATTGATTATAGACCACCATTTGTTCCCTTTACCGCACTTTATTTAGAGCGAAGATTGGTTTCACCACGCATTCAAGCTTTTGTTAATTTTATGGTGCAACAGGGTGGTGTTTGGATGGAATGAGAAATTGACGCTCTCCCGGCTGGAAGCACGGGAGATTATATCAGCGATTAGCTAGATTGGCTGATATATCTTCAAACAGCTCTAGCTGTCTAACCGAGTTCCCAGGCACCCGCCGTTTGAAGAGTGCGAGCGGCGCGTCTCCTTTTACCCTCTGTTGATTCAGTGGTGGGCATTTCAAACAGTCGAAGCTGTTCTGGTTCCCGAAAGTCCTCCGGTACCACTTTTATTTTTACTTTGCAAGAAGCAGGGAAGGAATGTATTTCAATTCCGCGTTTCTTTATGTTCCGTGCAGCATTTATATCCGCGTCGGCATGATGTCCACAGTTCGTACAAATGAACTTTTCTTTACTTCTAGATGCCTTGTCTTTATGTCCACAACAAGAACAAATTTGCGAAGTAAATCTAGGATTAACACGCTCAAAAATCTTTCCTTGCTTTGCAGCTAAATACTCAATTTTTTTGGTTAAAGAATACCAAGACGCATCAGATATACTGCGATTTAAACCGCGCTTTCTTGACTGACCGTTAGGAAAAAATCGCCCTTTTTGGTTGCTATCCTCCTTAGTGCTGCATCGTTTTTTCATAGCCGAAATATTTAAATCTTCGACTATGATTGCGTCTGCTTTTTTAGTTAGCTCTCTCGCTAGTTTCCATTGAAAAGCTTCGCGTTTATGAGTTATTTTTTGATGCAATCTACTGACTTTTACTCGCGCTTTTTTGCGATTATTGGAGCGTTTATTTTTACGGGACAAGGAACGTTGTCTAACTTTTAAAAGCTTACGAGTTCTCTTATTAGTAGAATGCTTTGGATTGCTGTACTGGGAACCGTCAGAGCCGTGTACTAACTGAGTAATTCCCATATCTAATCCTACAACTGTTCTTACTGCTTCTGTAGGAATTATGGGGAATGAAGGTACAGCTTTGTCTTCTATTTTCAAAGTTACATACAAACCGTCAGCTTTTAGTCTCACGGTTGCTGACTTAACTTTAAAACCTTCAGGTATAGGACGAGAATTGAAATATCCTACCCAACCTAATTTAGGAAGGTAGATGGCTTTATCAGCAACCTTAATACCAGTTGTAAAAGTAAATGATTGAAAATTACTTCTATTTTTAAACTTTGGATACTTACCACGTCCAGCAAAGAAATTATTGTACGCAATTTGCAATCGTTTAACATTTTGTTGCAGTACAGTTGAATCTATTTCTTTGTACCAAGGACGTACTTGCTTTAACACTGGAAGATTAGTTATCTGTATTTCTTCAGCAGTTTTTAACTTAATCTCGCCAGTTTTCTTTTTAACCTTATAAACTTCTCCAGTATCGGAAGTAGCTGAATTAGTAGATATTGGACAGGTTAAAGGGCAAGCAGCACTTTTATTCCTTAAATTACAGTACTCACCTTGTATAAATCTTGTTTGATAAGTTGCCTCCCTATCAGCAAGGTTGTAATTGTAGTTTGCCCTTAGCATATCAATCCATCTAAGAACCTTTAAGGTCTGCTCCTTATTTGGTTTTAACTTGTATCGATATCCTAAAAGCATTTTTTGCGATATTTATTGTAGATGTGTTAATAATGTCTACATAACTAGAACGTACAAATCCGTAAAAATGCAACAATATAGAAGAAAAAATCATACCGTTTCAATGATTAATTTTCATCTTGTATGGATACCAAAGCGCAGAAAGCGAGTATTGGTAGGAGATGTGGAGAGCAGACTAAGAGAAATTATCTGGGATACCTGTAAAGAAAAAGACTGGCAGATTATCGCATTAGAAATCATGCCAGACCATGTTCATTTATTCGTTAATGTATTACCTGATATAGCAGCGCGTCAGGTCGCAGCACAAATTAAAGGAAGAAGTTCTAGATACTTAAGAAAAGAGTTCCCACATCTATTAAAATTACCCAGCTTGTGGACTCACTCGTATTTTGTTTCAACCGCTGGCAACCTCAGCAATGAAACTATTAGGAGATACATTGAAGAGCAGCGTCACCACGATGTAACTTAAGGAGACAGCACGTAAACCTGCTACCTCGTTCTACATCTCCCGCCTAAAGGCTGGGAGTTTTGAACTTCGACCAATTCTATAATACAAAGGTTCCGTGTCGCCATCGGACAGCAGTTTTGATTAGGCTCAGGGTAAATAGGTCAGGGTGAGTGGTGATTGTTTGCTAGACTTTAGTATCTAAGAGGGTGTTCTACTTGCTTGACCCAGCTTTAGGGTTAGCCATTGGTCGCGATCGCGTAGTAAAAATAAGGCAATTAATCCACCCAATGCGGGAACCGCAGCCCAAAATAAAGTGTTGGGACTTTCGTAGGGATTTAGTAGTTTTTGATATGTTGAAAGCACGGATACAATGTGCATTCCCAGCAATGCACCATAAGTCCAAGTTTTGAATAAACCCACCAGAAACATGAGAATAATTAGAGTTTGAATCGCACCCACAACATAGGAAATTTCTGGTGAGATTTGCATAAAGTAAAAACTAGAAAATATCTTTTGCGTTGATTCTGGTTGTATCAGCTTCCGTAATGACCAAACGAGAAAAAATATTGCTGTGGAAATGCGGATGATGGCTAAACTGACTTGTAATTTTCTTTCGTCTGTCATGGTTTTTACTTTAATTTACTTATGTTCTTTAATTACTTTTATGGTGTATCAATTCAATTATTTAACGATTGACTCTGCTCATGTCAGGGTAGCGATCGCCTGCAGCTACTCCTTGGGGTGCAACGGCTTCAATTTGTTTTAGTTCCTCTGGAGTCAAGATAATATCCGCAGCAGCGACATTTTCTTCTAGATATTTGCGGCGCTTAGTACCAGGAATCGGCACAATATCATTCCCTTGAGCGAGTAACCAAGCGATCGCTAGTTGAATAGGTGTTACTCCTTTTGCTTTCGCTATCTCTTGAACCTGCTCGACTACTGCCAAATTTTTATTAAAGTTCTCTCCCTGGAAGCGTGGTGAGTGGCGACGATAATCATCTTCTGGAATATCATTAGGACTTTTAAATTGTCCAGACAAAAAGCCGCGACCCAAGGGGCTGTAAGCCACAAAGCCAATACCTAACTGGCGCAAGGTAGGTAATATATCCTCTTCAGGTTCGCGACTCCAAAGGGAATACTCAGTTTGCAAAGCACTAATTGGATGCACAGCTTGAGCGCGACGAATAGTTGCAGGTGCAGCTTCAGATAGTCCCAGGTAACGTACCTTACCCTGTTGCACTAATTCTGCCATTGCACCTACAGTATCCTCAATTGGGACTTCAGGATCGACGCGGTGCAGATAATAGAGATCGATTGTGTCAATACCTAAACGTTGTAAGGAAGCATCACAAGCTTGATGCACATATTCGGGTTTTCCGTTAACCCCTTTAAAACTTCCGTCCTCACCACGAACAATGCCAAACTTAGTGGCTAACACTACACGCTCCCTGCGGTCAGCGATCGCTTTACCAACTAGCTCCTCATTATCACCCAGTCCGTACATATCAGCAGTATCAAGTAGGGTTACCCCCATTTCCAGAGCGCGGTGAATTGTGGCGATCGCTTCTTTTTCATTGCGTCCGCTATAAAACTCTGACATTCCCATGCACCCGAGTCCGAGAACTGAAACTTCTAGTCCCTGAGTACCTAGCTTACGTGTTTCCATTTTGATTCTCCGATGATAGCAACAGAAATGAATAATAATAACCCTAACCAGGATTGTTGACTATTTTTCTCAGAGTTAGACTGCTTTGCTTCTGTTACAGAAACGTCAACATCTTGCTCAAAATTTTGCTCTAGACTCGCTTTTAATTCTGTATCTGGTGGCTGTAACTCGTTCATGACTTTTTTGGGTAATGGTTAATGGTCATTTGTTACGATTTGAAAATTTTATGCATACCAGTTGGTATGTCAATGCATAAAAAAAACTAAGCTGCTACACCTAAAATTCTCAATAGTCCTGGCTTCAAAACAATCATTATACATACCGTTTTGTATGTCAACCAATTTGTAAATGGGGAGTGGGGAATCGGGATTCGGGAGTCGGGAAGAGGTAATTTCATCCTTGGTTGTGGGCAAAATTGCCCCTGCCCTTCGGGTTGCACCACTTGCTACAACGCGGGTAACCCGCGCAACGCAGTGGCTTACCTCCTGCCTGATTCAATTGGTAATATATGTGGGGCTTAGTGCCTTCAGTTCATCTTCTGTTAATTGAATATTAGTGGCAGCAATATTTTCTTCCATGTGTTTGATAGTGGTCGTTCCCGGAATTAAGATAATATTGGGCGCACGATGCAACAGCCAAGCTAAAGCTATTTGATTTGGTTTCACACCATGACTCTGGGCTATATCTGCAATCATGCCTTCTGCATTGGCAAGGGGTGCGCCACGTTTCAGAGGATGTGCATCTAGAGAACCGTAGGGGATAAAGGCTATTTCATGTTCGGTACAGTAATTCAATATATCTTCGTTTTGCCGTTGGGTAATACTAAAGCGATTTTGCACTGAAGCTATTTCGACAATATTTCTTGCTACTTCTATTTGTTCTATACTGACATTAGATAGTCCGATGTGACGAATTTTTCCTTCTCGTTGTAGTTGTGCTAGGGCTTCTATGGATTCTGCAAAGGGCACTTTCGGGTCTGGACGATGCAATTGATACAGGTCTATTTGCTCTAGTTTAAGTCGTTTTAAACTAGCTTCTACACTGCGTCTGAGACTCTCAGGTTTACCATCTGCTTGAATATTATCAGGAGAGGGTTTGTTGATACCTCCTTTAGTAGCAATTACTACGCCATTGGCATAAGGATACAAGGCTGAAGCTATAATTTCTTCATTGAAACCTGGACCATAAGCTTCTGCGGTATCAATAAAGTTAACTCCAAGTTCCACTGCACGGCGTAAAAGCTGTTCTCCTGCTTCCCATTGGGGATAAGCACCAAAGTTTCCTGGTTGTCCTGTGAGTCTCATCGCACCATAACCGAGACGATTGATGTTTAAATCTCCCCCTAGTTTGAAAGTGTTATGGATAGAGGGATTAGATTGTGATGTGTTGTTAGCCATAATTTCTGTCATTTCCTGTGGTGTAGATTGCTTTGCGACTATTTTGTAGAGTTCATTGAACCTGAAAACTCAATTCTTAATAAGAGATTACTTTGCGATTACGCCAAAATTTACCTGTCTCTTTGCGGGGTGCTTCTGTTGCTAACCAAATCGCTGTATCTGCACCCTGTTCTGGGGAACGTGGTGCGGATGTACCACCCATATCGGTTCTCACCCAACCGGGACACATGGCATTTACAATAATCCCTTTTGAGTGTAAAGCTTGTGCTAGCATAATCGTTGCACCGTTCAGTGCTAATTTGGATAAACAGTAACTGGGAACATCCGCAGACAGCCCATTGATTTCGCCATAACCACTAGAAACATTAATTACCCGTGCATCTTGGGATTTTTCCAAAAGCGGTAAAAATGCTTGTACCATGCGAATTGCACCAAAGGTATTGGCATTGAATGTTGAATCTAACAGTTCGCGGTCAATAGTGAGAATATTTACGCCTTTATCAGGATAAATACCCGCATTGTTAATCAAGACATCTAATCTATTAACTTGTTTGTGTAAACTTTCCACCGCTTGCTTGATGGAATTATCTTCTGTGGTATCCAGTTCAATGGGTATAACTTTACCAAGTGCTTGCAGTTTTGACGCAGCTTGTTTTGCTTTGTCGAGGGAACGTGAAGTGATAATCACCTCATAGCCTTTTTGCAGTAAACCTTGAGCAATAGCGAATCCAATACCACGATTACCACCTGTGACTAATGCTATTTTACTTTCCATTGCGATTTACCTCTTAAGTTAATACGTCAATTCTTGGCGATATTTTTCTACAAACCCTCGCCAACTAGTGGGTTTGCGTCCTGTAATGGCTTCAAAATTATCAAATGTTGCGTCAGTATTAGGAATTTGGTTAGCAATATTGAGTTTGAACTGAGTATAAACACAGTGAATGTAAGCTGGTTCTGCACCAAATTTGAGCATATTTTCCAAAAAATCTGCGGGCGATCGCGTTTCTATGCGATAGGGTTTTCCAATTATCTCGCTCAAAATCTTGGCAACCTCCGACATGGTTGCAGTATCGTAACCGAGGGGATAAATTTTACCCCCGTGTATATCTGGTTTTTGCAAGGTTTCCGCAGCAACTAAAGCCAAGTCATCGCTATCAATCCAACTCCAACGAGTATCCCCGATATAGTTAGTCACAACACCTTGATTTAACCAACCAAAATCGATTAAATTCTTCATGAAAGCTTCGGGACGCAGGTGAGTATAGCTAAATTCCAATGACTCAATATATTTTTCTATATACTGATGCCATCCCCAGTGTGCTACCTCATTAGTAGGTGCACCAGATGCACCAATATGAACGATGTGTTGTACTCCTGTTTGTTTAGCTGCATCGAGAAAGGCTTTACTTTGTTTGAGCATATCCACGGTATAACCAGTTAAAAGTAAAGCGCGGTCAATTCCCTCTAAAGCCGGAACTAAAGTATCTTGTTTGTCTAAGTCAAGATGGCGAATTTCTATTCCTTGTTCTTGTAGGGTTTTAGCTTTTTGGGGAGAACGCACCCCCGCGATCGCTTTTACTTGTTTTGATTCTGCTAACAATTGAGCGACTTTTCCACCAACTTTTCCTGTTGCACCGAGAACTAAAACTTGAGGTTGAGTATTCATTTTGTACTCCTATGGGTTCAATTTTGATACCTAATGAAAATTAACGCTACGTTCCGTATCGATTTTGGACAAAAAAACTCCTATTCAAAATCCGTATTTGCAGCTACTGCTTCCCAAGTATCCAACTCTGCTGTCAAAGACTCAAGTTTTTTGCGAAATTTAGTATAAGCGTACTTACCTAATACAAGTCTCAAGGGTGGATTGGGAGATTTGACCGCTTGCATAATTGCTTGGGCAGCTTTTTGAGGGTCACCTGGTTGTTTTCCTTCAATATTGTTGAGGAAATTCACAAACTTACCCACAGTTCCTTGATAAGCTTCCATCTGTTCTTCAGCGCGGTCAAGAGAACGTCCGATAAAATCAGTGCGGAAAGGACCAGGTTCGACGATTGTCACCTTAATTCCCAAGGGTGCAACTTCTCCGTGTAAGGCTTCTGATACTCCTTCTAGGGCAAATTTAGCACCACCGTAAATGGAAAAACCTAGTTCGTTGGTAAAACCTGCGATCGCTGACATATTAATAATGTGTCCGCTTTGTTGCGATCGCATCATAGGAAGTACGGCTCGAATTACGTTAATCGCACCGAATAGATTGGTGTCAAAGTTACGCTGAATTTGTTCATCGCTAACTTCTTCTAATGCCCCAATTAAACCATAGCCAGCATTATTAACCAATACGTCAATTTGTCCGAAAGCTGCGATCGCCTTTTCTATTACTGTTCTAATTTCTGCTTTGTCAGTAACATCAAGACGCAATCCTATAGCCGTTTCGGGATATTGAGCGATTAAATCCTCTAGTTGTTCTGGTTTGCGTGCAGTTGCAATAACTCTGTCTCCTTGCTTGAGAACAGTTTCGGCTAAGGTGCGTCCAAATCCTGTGGAACTGCCTGTAATAAACCATACTTTGGAGTTGTTGTTAGTCATGATAGTTTTTTTAATTTATTAACCTTACGTAGTGTAACTAATTTAAATAAAAAAAATGCTATTTATTTGGGGTTTCTCCAACAGTTAAATGCTCGTGGACTAATCGCCATTCACCGTTGATGCGTTTCCACATATGAGTACCATACTGCCGCACCTTCACTTCCTGTCCATCTTTTGAGGTTCCTCCACCAACCCAAGAAAAGGTAGTTACGGCTAAATCTCCTTGAATTGAAATTTTTAAGTTGTCTTCTATTTCAATTTTCCAGTAATTAAAATTTTGCATCACAGGAACCCAAGTATCGATATATTCTTGGAGGCTATGTAAAACTACGACACCACTATCAAAATTATCAAAGACGAGAATTTCGTTTTCCCCAGTTGCAAAGATGTTTTCCAAGCCTTCTCCTGTAAAGGGTTTATCTTTGAGACTCCAGATATCGACCCATTTTTGAGTTAGTTGGTGAATTAAGGTTTTATCGGTTGATGTTTGCAGTTGCATTGTTGTATCCATGTTTATCACCTCTCGATAAATATTTAGTACATTTACTGACATTAAACTTTTAACCATCGTTGAAACAGCTTAGTCAACATTGGCATTACCCAATACGTCATCAGGTAAACTAATACTCCCGTCAAAACCAAGTTACGTAGAGGTAATGGTAGTAAATTCAACAAATTTCCAAATAAAAATAGGATTCCGGTAATTAACGGGTAAATTGCTAGCCATGTCAGCAGAAATAACTTATATCTAGACGGTTGAGTTTTCGATCTATTGATTTTCTGTTTTTGGTGTTTGGGCCATTGCTTTGAACTCAAAGCTTGATGGTGAGGGTTTAACATGACATTACCTAGTTTTGTATGGTAAATTAATTATTATCGTTACGCTACGTAAATTAATTTAGCAAGGAGATGATGATTATGTCAACAGCTAAAACGAAAAAAGCTCAAACCCCTGCAAGAAAAGGGCGTGGGCGACCTCGTTCTGAAGAAGCGCACCAGAAGATTCTCAAAGCAGCTTATGAATTACTTAACGAAGTGGGATTTATGGCACTGACTATTGAGGGGGTTGCAGCAAGGGCGGAAGTAGGAAAACCAACGATTTATCGACGCTGGAGTACTAAAGCACAATTGGCAATGGATGCATTTTTATCCGCAGTCACCCCAGAAATTGCTTTCCCCGATACGGGTTCGGTAGAAAAAGATTTTAAAGAGCAAATGTACAAAATTGTCAAGTTGATGAATAGTTCTAGGGGAGAAATTTTAGCAACTGTTATTGGTAGCGGACAAATGGATGATGAGTTAATTGCTACTTTTCGAGAAAATTGGCTCATTCCACGGCGTAATGATGCTAAACGAATTTTCAATCGCGGTGTTCAACGGGGGGAGTTACGTAACGATGCAGATACAGAGGTAGCTATTGATGCACTTTATAGTCCTCTTTTTTATCGTTTGCTGTTAAAACATGCACCCTTAACTGAAGCTTTTGTAGATGATTTAATTGATATTGCCATGGGCGGGTTAAAGTAAAGTTAGTTGAATAGAACTAAATAGGCTGGCACGACTCACACCAATATTATTTTGGATTTTTCTTTATGTCCAAGGTAGTACAATACATAACTAATGAGCAAGGAAAACGAGTGGGAGTTTTGTTAGATTTGAACACCTATTCTCAACTCTCCCACCCATGGGAGCTAGATGAAGAGTGCTTGGTGAGTCTAACCCTGTTCTATCACTCTGGGAAAATAAAAAACGAACTAAAAAGCTATAATCCTTGTCCAATAGATATTTGAGGTTTTATTTTCTAACAATGATATGAGGTTAATTCTAAAAAACTGAAATCAAGTCCCTGAAAGCCTTACAGCGATTGAGTTTCCATAAATGACAAAAGAGGGCTAAGTGTTGATGATGTGTTTTCTGCACGTCTTGAGGATATCTACCCAATTGAAGTTGATGAAGAAACTGTGGAAGCTATTGCTGATTGGCATTACTGGGTAGATATGGGGTATGAATTTTAGCTGTAGAAGCATATCTTCTCTTAAATCAGGATAATTGAGTTTATAACCCTGGCTAAAATCTTATTTTCTACATCAAAATACTAAACTTCATTTAATGATTAACTGCCGAGATGCCAACAAACAGGTCATAAGTAGTATTACCTCGGGTTCCTCCAACTGAAATCTCATAACTGTTGGATTCAGATGTTGGTAACTTACCATGCCAAACCCTTGTATCTTGTCCTTCTGCTGTACCAGGAACTTCTCGCCATATACCCCCTTGCTTATAAGACAGTTGAAAGACAGCATTATTTTCAATGGAAGTTATAGCAATAGAAGTCCATTGTCCAGGTTTAGCATTAAAGTAATATTTGTCACGCTCTCCACGTATGACACTATTGGAGACAACGGTAGATATTTTCTCTTTATCAAAGGTGAGATTAAATTTTCTACTTCCAGTATTACTAATTGATTTATCTAAAGACCAAATAGTTACCGAACCTCCATTTTTACCACCGCTACCAACAAGAGTTTGGGAATCGGGAGTAAAAGTTAGAGAATAAATATGATCGGGAGAGAGGAAAGTACTTAGCTTCTTACCTGTGGACACACTCCAGATTTGAATTTGGGAACCAAATCCCCCAACAGCCAGAGTTTTGAAGTCAGGACTAAAAGCAATTGCGTGGGGTCGATTAATTCCAATATCTAAAGTATTAACAGTTTCCCCCGTCTCTAAAAGCCAAATTTTTACTGTTTGATTGCTGAAATAACCAGCTAAAGTTTTTCCATCAGGACTGATAGCTAAAGAATTAACCCCACCCACACTACCAGCATTAATACTGCGAATTAACTTACCTGTACGCAAGTTCCAAAGTTTGATTTGTTTATCGCCAAAACTTCTACTAGCAATAATCTTGCCATTGGGAGTAATCGCCACAGACACAACATTACTTGAATGAGCTTTGATAGAACGAATTAATTTCCCATCCTGATTCCAAAGTGTAACTCTACCATCACCATCCCCGCTTGCAAGTGTTTTACCGTCAGGACTCCAAAGTATTGAATATACTGGCTTGGGGTTTGTGAAAGTGCTCTTTAATTCACCATTGGGATGCCAAAGTTTGATTGTACCGTCCACACTGCCACTAGCAATAGTTTTATCATCTGGACTGATAGCAATGGACTGAACCCAATTAGAATGTGCGGATAAAGTACGGATTAATTTTCCCGTATCTGGCGACCAAAACTCCACTTCTCCTTCATCATCACCGCTCACAATTATTTGCCCATCCCGACTGATTGCTACAGAACGAGCTATCTTCCACGGACTAGGAGTAACTTGAATTTTCTTGTATGGTGATGAATTTTGCAGTTGTGGTGCTTCATTCTTCAGCTGTTTAATATTAGCGACCCTTTGGTATTTATAATCAGTATTTTTGTTAGGTATTGATGTATAAGCAGAACTATGGGAATTGATGATTGTGATGCTGAGGATACTGCTAACACCAATAGATGTGCATTGCTTTAGATATTTTTTATACATAAAATTCATTGTTCACAGAGCTACCCTATATTGTACGGCTCACGCCTGGGAAGTTGTGAAGATTATCAAAGTAGGAATGTAAGTCGTGAAAACTTCACAACAAATAGCAGCAGAACTACAACAATTTATCGGTTCAACTATTCTCTACAAACATTGGCTCAGCTGTAAATATACAGAAGGTATAAAACACCTAGCCAACGAAACAAATTGCTATTGGTTATTGGATGTGATTTTCTCTTATCAAACTAAACAATTTCTCTCCAATCCCAAATTACGAGAATTTCAAATCTGGCATTTACGAGTTGAAAATAATTCCGGCACTTTGATTTGTGAATGGGATGCAAATCAAGAAGTACTACGCCAGGAAATCGATTATACAGATTTTCCCCTCAGTCACATCAAGTTGTATTTGATAGAAACAATTCTCATGCTCCCAAGTGAATACTAATCCGCTTCACCTTGAGAAATACTGGGAGAGTAATCATGATTCAAGCAATTAGCAAAGAACAAACATTTGTCACTAATCTCGAACAATTCATGACTAAAGCTGACAATTTTATCAAAACTTACTACTCAGGTATTAGTGAAGAAACCCATGTTAGAGAAATAGTAAAGGAATTGCAAAATTTGGTGTTGGATACAGATTTGCAACAGTTGGAAATTGATTATCAGCACCACTGCGATATCAAAGATTTAATGGGTGATTGTGATGATACATCTTGGTTTTAACAGTTATCAATAATTATTGGCATCTGATAACTGATTTCAGGCTAACGCCTATAGGAAAATGAAGAATTAAAGGTGAGTCAAATTATGGCGACACGTAAACAATCAACAACTAATTTCCAAGCCATAGATACCTCGATTTTAGGCGAATATGCCGTTAGCGATTACTCAGAAAGAGTATATTCCAAAGTATACTACTCAATCCGTTCTCTGTGTGGACTTGTTGCCAAGCGAACCCTGAAAGAAACATTTAGCTGGGACGAATTCAAAGAACGTTTTTCTAGTGATTTTGGGCAAGTTGAAGAAAAGCGATATTCCCTAGAACAATTACTAGAATATGCTAACCGCAAATTTGGTAAAACATTGGAAGATTTAATTGCTCAAAATCAAATATCCTGGCAACGCAGACAAGAATATGCCGAACGTGCCAATCGTAATACTCAATTCGAGATTGGGCAAGAAAACCAATCCTGCTAAATCCAAAAAATTATAGCTTCATTCTCAAATCCTCCAGTATTACAAGCTGCTGGAGGAAATTCATTATCTGTTCTTACGAGAAAGGTAATATCTATGGCGGAAGTATTGATAGAGCCTCAATTCCAAATATTCACTCATCCAATCACTGGAACACAAGTAGGAAGAATTTACTTTCCTGCGCTGTTTTTAGCTGATTATTACACAAGGGTTGCCCAATGGTTACAAAGACAAGAAATTATCTTTGATGAAAGAGACATCAAACAATATGGTGATGGTTCATTTCGTTTGTACTTTAGGACAATTAATTCCCTAGAAACAGAATATTTACAGTTAGTAATGCTCCTCTTTTAAAGATCCTTCAAATAAGGAGAATTATCGAGATAGGAGAATGAAGAAGAAACTCGTATAAAATTACCCCAGTCCCTCTCTAATCTTGACACTGCTTACTTTTAAACTTAACGAGTATGTATTGGCTCATAACATAATTAAACCCAACCTTACCCCCATTGCTACCGCCTCAGTACGTGTAGAAACATCAAGCTTTTGAAAAATAGATGAAATATGAGACTTCACAGTATGCTCAGAAATATGCAACTGTTGTCCAAGTGCCTTATTACTCAATCCAGAACTCAACATTTGCAAAACCTCAATTTCCCGTGGAGTTAATGTTTGTATTAGGTTAATATCAACTTCTTCCCGTACATTTGTTTGTTTTTGCAACTGCAAATTATCAATCACTTCTGGGGACAATACCACTAACCCTGAAGCTATCGCTTCAATAGCTGCAATCATCTCTGACTCTGCACTCATTTGGGTTAATATTCCTTTGACTCCAGCAGTTAAAACCATTCCTAAATTAATATCCTCAAGTTCATCTATCATCTATGAGAATAATAGTTGCTGAGAGAAACTGTGGTGCATGGGAAATTGCTTCATAATCATTCCCGTCCCAATCAAGCAATACCACATCAGGTTGTAGCTGCATCATTTCTTCGGTAAGGGAATCCATATCTGGCACAGTTTTAACCACTGTCAAGTTTGGGTTATCATCCAGCATCGCTGACAAACCCATTCTCATTGCCGGGGAAGCTGCAACTACCATTACTCGAATTATATCTGCCATGCAAATTCTATTAGGAAACATAAGTAGTTTTATCTTTGTCAAAGGCAACATTTACAACTATTTGTGTTCCACCTCGCAAAATTTGTAATGCTAATAACTCTTTATCATTTGTAGGTTGGAGATAATAAGTTAAATCTTCAACTTGCTGAAGGAATCTTCCCGAAACACCAAAAATAATGTCCCCAATTTGTACTCCCGCAGCTTCAGCATAACTACGATGATTCACCGATAAAACTAATAAACCCAAAGTAGGTTGTCTTTTCGCACCTATAATTACAGGTTTGAGAGTTACACCTAATCTTCGCGGCTTATTTATATTGTTTGCAGTTGCTAAAAATCTCTCTACTGTTGTCGTTGATATTGCTACAGCTAAACCATAAGCAATCATGGTGTTAATACCGATAACATCACCACGACAATTAGTCATCGCACCACCGGAATTACCAGGAAACAACTGAATATCGGCAATGATAGAATTCTGTTGAACTTGGGAAATAATTCCGGTTGTTAAAGCATTAGTATCACCAAGAGGATTACCTACTGCTAAAACGATTTCACCCACACGCAATGTATCCGACTCACAAATAGTTGCTTGATGTAAATTAGTTGCAGCAATTGTCAAGGCTGATAAATCTTTGATAGGGTCTATTTTAGTACGTACTGCTGCAAATCCTCGTCCATTTCACAGTTCTACAATTACTCCCTTCTCGCCCAAATAATACCGATAATAATAGGCGCAAAAGCCTGAAAAAACGTAGAAATTAATAGGTAATCTTACACCGGGAAGGGAGTAGTTTGATAATTCAGATTTAGGAAAATCTTGAGTTAGTTG
>JASJCJ010000087.1 GCA_030066045.1 Calothrix sp. MO_167.B12 | reverse complement strand
AACCTAACCCCCCTATCCCCCCTTCCCTACAAGAAAATGGGGGTTTCAAAGACTCTCTCTTACTAGGAGAGAGGTTTACCAGAGAGGTTTTAAGTAAGCCTTTAGACTTTCCAAACATCCTCTAAGACAAACTATAGCAAATTGTGAAAGTAGTAAATATCACAAAAGCTGGACTCTCAATTATTATTAACTATAAAACTAGAGAGAGTATGATAAACGTTTATTAAATCGGTTTCTTTGGGTGGGAGAGAGAGTAGAAAAGTTCTTCAAGTCAAACGATGCGTCAGCAGCTAACATCAAAAGTAAGGATAAGGATGCTGCGTAACCAAAACTATGGAGGGAAGTAACAATGGTTAGTAGTCTTAAAGAACTAATTAACGAAACAGAACTAAATCATAACGATGACTCAGAGGAAAGATTTATCACCACTGCTGTAAGCTGGTCTAATTATGAATTGCTACTAACCAAACTGGAGAATAACTGCCATTACCGCGTTACTTACTTGGATGGGGTATTAGAAATCGTGTCACCTTCAATCAGACATGAAAACATCAAAACGAATTTGGGGATGCTGCTAGAACGTTTCTTTTACAGCAAACGCATTCGTTTTATACCTATGGGAAGTTCTACTTTTAGAAATAAGGCTAAAAAAGCTGGTGCTGAACCAGATGAATGTTACTGCATAGGCGAACAGAAAAGCGTACCAGACTTAGCCATAGAAGTAGTAGTCACCAGTGGCAGCATAAACAAACTGGAAATTTACCGCAGATTAGGTGTTGCAGAAGTTTGGTTCTGGGAGAGAAACCAGCTTAAGCTCTACCATCTACGAGACAACTCCCAAAACGAGCAAGCCACCCTTTACCCCGATACCTATGGCTACGAACCAATAACAACAAGTGAACTGCTGCCACAATTAGATATTCCTCTATTTGAACGATGTCTCACAATTTCAGACTCCATTCAAGCCATTGACGAATTTGAACAAGGATTAAGGAATGCTTCTCAAAGCACTAAACAGTAATATATCTCTTACTCTCTGCGCCTCTGCGCCTTTGCGCGAGACACCCATACCACCGCCCCCGATACCAACAACACCAGGGTTAACCAATCACCCCAACGCACATATAAAGTCTGGGTTTGGCGTTTATAAATTGTTTCCGCTTTGATTTCATAGGTATTATGTGCCGATATCCACAGAGTTTCACCGTGGGGATTGACAAACGCCGAATATCCAGTATTTGTTGCCCTCACAGCCCATCTATCGGTTTCGATCGCTCGCATGATATCCTGAGCATGATGTTGGGCTGGCATGGCAGCACTGTAATGGGCATCGTTGGAAGGACTGAGGATAAATTGCCCACCGGCAGCAGCTTGATGACGAAATCTTTCTGAAAATGCAGACTCGTAGCAGATGGTGACAATTGCTCTACCAAAAGGGGTGTCAAATTCTTGATTGGTAGCACCATGAACTTGATTCTCCTTCAATGGTGACAATCTGCTGATAATACCACCCAAAATTTCTTTGAAGGGAACATACTCCCCCACAGGTACTAATTTGGCTTTATCATAACGGCTAAAAATTTCTCCCTTACCTGTGACAGTAAATACACTGTTGGTATATCCACCACTTTCCTGGGCAGCAAAACCCCCAATCCAAGCAACTACACCTTTCTCCTTGACTGCTGCTACCAAAGGACTAGCCATAATTCGGGGTTTGAAGAAAGGTAAGGCTCCCTCTGGGGTAAGTACTGCTTCTACCCCTTGTTCTACTAGATTCAGGTATCCACTAGTATAACCTGCGATCGCTTTACGAAAACCTGCTGGATATAATTTGATGGTATTGGGAATATTGCCTTGAACAATCCCCACTTTTAAGGCTGTGGCTGCTGGTTGATTTAAGGGCAAGCTGTACAAACCCCAACCAATTAGATGGACTATCAAAAATAGGACAAACGGTAATAGATAAGGACTAAAGTTTTTGCCTCTACCCTTGACTGAACTATATATCCATGCCTCTGCAATTAAGCCATTCACTGCCACAATTGCCGCTGTGACGGTACTAGGGCCAGAAAGTTGACCGAGGTGTAAAATGACTAAATTATGGGGACTTTGGGTATAAGACAGGGAAGTCCACCATAAAGGACCAGCACTCCAAATTGCTTCTAAACCACACCATAAGGCTGTACCAATGAGAACGCGAGTCAATCCATTGAGTTTACCTGTCTTGTGCTTATTTGTCAGCCAAAGCACCCCTATCCCCCAAACCGCTACTAATACGGCTCCCCACATGGTAATAAATGTCCAGCAAAACAAGGCAATTCCCAAACTAGCTAACCAGGGAACCCCCATCCAAGTCATGGGGTGAATGCCGGTAATCCAGGAAATGGCGACACCGTGATAGCCAATACCCCAAGCCAGGGGAATGAGAGCAAAATGAAGGGGTGTATTTTTGAGTTGTTCCCTCCCGAAAATTATCAGCCACAAAGGGACAAGGGCAAACCATGCCAAAAACCATGCTTCCACAGGAGCAACGGTTAGCCCCATGACAATCCCACTGAGGAAGGCTGTAATCAGTTTGGAGTTGAAGGTTTTGAATTGTAAGAAATTCTGTAAATTCATCATTTATAACTCATCACTCCTAACTCCTAACTCCAGGGTGCAAGCCTTGCGCCCCTACTCCGAACTCCGAACTCCGAACTCTTAACTACTCAGATTCTTCCTCATCTTCCCCAGTGTCAGGGGGAACGATTGCCACTCCTGTAATGGCATCATCTTCATCTAGACGTTGCACCCTTACCCCTGTAGCAGAACGGGATTGAATCGAAATGGCATCCACTGCTTGTCGAATGATGATACCGCGATTTGTCACCATCATAATTTCGTCTTCGTAGTTGACAATCTGCAAAGTCGCTAGCCTATCTTGGGTTTTACGATTTTTGAATTTGGTTGCCATTAAACCTTGGCCAGCACGATTTTGCAAGCGGAATTGAGCCACGGGAACCCGTTTCCCATAACCACCATTGGTAATAACTAACACCCAGGGACCAGTACTATTACTATCTGTTACCTCTACCCCTTCCTCTGTGGCAATATCTTCTGTTGCTTCCAATTCTTCGCTGTCATTATCTAGGGCATTGGCAATATTGGCAAGTACTTCAGCAGAAATAATATCCATCCCCACTAAGCGATCGCCTTTTTTCAGTTTCATGGATTTGACCCCCCTGGTTGCCCTACCCAAAGGTCTTAGTTGTTCGTGATTACACCGGAAATGAATTGCCATACCATGATCGGAACCCACAATCACCGAGTCTTCTGCTTTTGCCCTTCTTACCCACCGCAGTTGATCCCCTTCTTCTAGGGAAATCGCAATTAAACCGTTGGCACGAATGTTACTAAATGCTGCCAGGGATGTTTTCTTAATATTGCCCCCTTGGGTAAGCATGACTAAATACTCGTCGTCGCTAAACTCTGTCACCGGAACGATGGAGGTGATTTTCTCCTCTTTGGGAATGGGCAACATTTGCACAATGGGAGTACCCCTACTAGTCCGGGAACCCACGGTGATTTGATACGCTTTGAGGCAATAAACTACACCGCGATCGCTAAAGAAGAGGACGCTGTCATGGTCGCAACAACTTAAGAAGTGCTCCACCGTATCGTCGTCTTTCACCTTGGCTGCGGCTTTACCCCTAGTGGCTCGACTTTGCGCTTCAAAGGTATTCACCGGCATCCGTTTAATATACCCTTGCTCGGTGAGTAAAATAATTGCTTTTTCATTGGCAATTAAATCAATATCACCAATATCCCCTTCAGAGGGAGTAATTACTGTCCGCCTTGGTGTGGCGTGGGCGGCTTTAAGTTGGGTGACTTCTGTTTCAATGATTTCCAGAATCCTTTCTCGCCGTGCCAATATATCCTGCAAGTCGGCTATCTGTACTTGTAATGCTTCGTGCTCTTTACGAATTTTGTCTGCTTCTAATGCCGTCAATCGCCGCAGTTGCATTTGTAAAATCGCGTCTGCTTGGGCTTCTGACAAACCATAGGTGGTAATTAATTCTCCCTTGGCTGTGGGTGTATCAGCTGCGTGGCGAATCAAGGCAATAATGGCATCTAACTGGGATAAAGCAATTAATAAGCCTTGTAATAAATGGTCTCTTTCCTCCGCCTTTCGCAGTTCATACTGGGTTCTTCTGGTAATAGCTTCTACCCGGAAATCCAGAAAAACTTGTAAAAACTGTCTCAGGGTGAGTACCTGGGGTTCGCCATTTACCAATGCCAACATATTGGCACCAAAGTTAGTTTGTAGTGGTGTTTGCTTATACAGGTTGTTTAATACCACTCGGGGATAGGCATCGCGCTTGAGTTCAATCACAATCCGCATTCCATCGCGATCGCTTTCATCACGAATATCTGCAATTCCCTCAATCCGTTTGTCATTAACTAACTCAGCAATTTTCTCAATTAGAGCTGCTTTATTAGTTTGATAGGGTAATTCCGTGACAATAATGGCTTCCCGATCCGGTCTTCCCCTTTGCTCAATGGTTTCAATATTAGCCACACCTCGCATGGCAATAGAACCCCGTCCCGTGGTATAAGCCTCTTTAATTGGTGCGGTTCCCAGAATTTGCCCCCCAGTGGGGAAGTCTGGCCCGTGGACGTATTGCATTAACTCCGTATTAGTAATTTCCGAGTTGTGAATCATTGCCACAACACCGTCAATTAACTCACCCAGATTATGGGGTGGGATATTAGTCGCCATACCCACAGCAATCCCAGAAGAGCCATTGAGAAGCAACTGTGGTACCCTTGCTGGCATTACCGTCGGCTCTTGTTGGGAACCGTCAAAGTTATCGATGAAATCTACGGTTTCCGATTCTATATCTTGCAGAAGCGCGGCACTAGTTAAAGCCTGCAAACGACATTCTGTATAACGCATTGCTGCCGGTGGGTCATTATCCACAGAACCAAAATTTCCATGCCCTTGAATTAGGGGTGCTCTCATGGAAAAATCCTGCGCCATCCGTACCAACGCATCATACACCGCCGTATCACCGTGGGGATGATATTTACCCAACACCTCCCCTACTACACGGGCACATTTCCGAAAGGGGCGGTCTGCTGTCAACCCCAATTCATGCATAGCGTAAAGAATACGACGATGCACAGGTTTAAGACCATCCCTGGCATCTGGTAATGCCCGACCTACAATCACGCTCATGGCGTACTCCAGGTAAGACCTGGACATTTCGTTTCGTAGATCCGTGGGGATGATCCTCTCCTGGGAGGTTGTCATAACCGTAAAAACTCCAAAATATAGTTAATTTTCGCCCTGCAATCTGGCAAGGGCAAAATTATTTCAAACTCAGCTTCAATAGCTGTTATAATTTGATACTATTCTAACATATTTGTGGTTTCTTGTTGTAAAATTCAACAGGCACAATCCAAAAAATAAATTTCATAAAATAACTCTTAAAAGTTACAATATTCAAAAATAATATGATGCATAGATTATCTGGAGTTTTTCGCTATTAGTATATGTTCTATAAATTTGACAATAGCGTTACATCATAATGTATTATTGATAATGTATTCAGGAATTTAATTTTAATGTTTATTCCTGCAAAATATACATAGGATAAAGCTAATTACTGCCAATATTTGGGATGTAAAATTTTGCCAGCATATTTTGTGAATAATAGCCAGAGTAAAAGGTAAAAAATAAATTATCTAATTTCTAGAGTAGACTTATTTTTTGCACTTCCTTGTTCCCCGTATTCAGAATAACTAGTGGTTTGTTGATTTGAATTACCTTTATTCCCTTCCCGTTCACTTCCACAGGACATTTTTGGGATGACGGTTGACGGTTGACAGTTGGTGGTTGTTAGTTGTTAGTTGTTGGTTGATGGTTGATGGTTGTTAGGTCAAGAAGAGACGCACTCCTCCACCGATGTGGTGGGGGCTTGAGGTGCCCACCAATCGGGAGTCATCAAATCGCAGATTTTGATGGGGACTGTTGGTCCTTGGGGCTTATCGCCCCGGACACGGGGCACCGGACACAGAGCGCTCCGCGTCCGGTGCGTCCGGTGCGTCCGGTGCGTCATCCGGTTGACGAGATGATGGGGTGACGAGGTAATGGGGTGATAGAGTGATGGGATGATGGAGGGAAGAATTAAAGAATTCTAACTCCGAACACCGAACACCGAACACCGAACTCCACACACTCCTTGCCACCTTCAATTCCGTCCTACAACCCAGGCATAAAAGCAAAAAATGCGCCATAGTAGTAAATAAATTTAAATTTATTTAAAAAAGTTAACCTTCCTTAAGGACATGAAGTATGGAAGTAGGGAAAGAAGATTTTTCAAATGACAATGGGCAAGAGCCAATCATAGTGGAACAGACAAACCAGGAGCAAAAGGAACCGCAAGCTGAGAAACGAAGTCCTTGGCTAATGCCGATGTTGCTGGGTACTTGTGTGGGAGCTGCGATCGCTATTATGGTAATGGGTTTATTGAGCCAGCGTTCTACCTCTGGCAGTACAGCCATAGCCAACCAAACACCACCAGAAGTTGCTGTGGCGATGACGGTAACTGCCGTACCTGCAGAAACGACTCGTATAGCCCGTAATTTTACTGCTACGGGTACAGTGTCAGCACGGGATTTAATACCAGTATTGCCCAAAACCAATGGATTGCAAATCAAAAAAATCCTTGTCAATCAAGGAGACTATGTTAAACAAGGTCAAGTATTAGCAGTATTAGATGATTCCATTCTCCAAGCGCAAATCAGTCAAGCCAAGGCAGATTTGCAATCAAAAAAAGCGGATGTTGCTGCCCAGAAAGCTGATTTAGCATCAAAACAAGCGGCAGTGACTTCCAGCCAAGCAATGGTACAGCAAAGAAAAGCTGATTTAGCCCAAGCCCAAGCCAGATTGATAGAAGCAGAAAAGAATTTTCGTCGCTATCAACAATTAGGGGCTGACGGTGCTATTAGTCAGCAAGAGTTAGATACCCGTGAGACCACAGTTAAAACTGCCAGGGAAGGGGTACGTTTAGCACAGGAAAATATTCGTAGTGCCCAAGCTAATGTCATTAGTGCCAAAGCAAACATTGATACTGCCCGGGCAAATATTAGTAGTGCCCAAGCCAATTTCCAAAGTAGCGGCGCGAAATTACAACAATTAAAAACCCAAATTGACCAAACCTTAGTTCGTGCCCCGGTTGCAGGAAAGATTGCTGAAAAATTGGCAAGGGTAGGGGATGTGACTGGTATTCCCCCCCAAACCCAAGCAACAAATGTGGTGGGTGGTACGCAAAAACTGTTTTCCATTATCGCCGGTGGCAAACTAGAATTGCGGGCTGAAGTCCCTGCCATTCAACTATCCCAGATCAAAATCGGTGCAGCAGTAGAAGTTACTTCTGATGCAGATAATCGGGTAAGTTTACGGGGAAAAGTCAGAGAAATTGAACCTATAGTTAACGCCACCAGAAGGGAAGCGATAGTCAAAATTGACCTACCATCTACCCAATTACTCAAACCGGGAATGTTTGCTAGAGCAGCAATTAATACCAATACAGTCATGGGTGTAGCAGTACCCCAAAAAGCGATATTACCACAGCCAGATGGAAGTGCGATCGCTTTTACTTTGTCCAGTGGAGATATTGTGAAGGCTCAGAAAGTAGAGATGGGAGAAATTATCAACGGCGGGAAAGTGGAAATTAAACGCGGTTTGCAAGCAGGTGACAAGGTAGTAATTGATGGCGCGGGATATCTCAAAGATGGAGACAAGGTGAAGGTAGCGAGGGGAGGAGGAGGGAAGGAGTGAATTTGGGGAGTTCGGAGTTCGGAGTTCGGAGTTCGGAGTTAGAATTCTTTAATTCTTCCCTCCATCATCCCATCACCTCATCACCTCATCATCCCATCATCTCGTCAACCGTCAACCGTCAACTAACAACTAACAACCAACAACCATCAACTAACAACTAACAACTACCAACTCCTCACTAATAATATATTTCCATGTCTTTTAATATCTCTGCGTGGTCAATCAAAAAACCGATTCCCACCATCGTTTTATTTTTAGTTTTCACTGTATTTGGTTGGTTCTCCTTCAATTCCTTGGGAATTGATACCAACCCCAATATTGATGTTCCCACGGTGCAAGTGACAGTAACCCAATCGGGTGCGGGTCCAGCAGAATTGGAAAACCAAGTCACCAAAAAAATAGAAGACGCGGTGGCTGGTTTAGGGAATATTGACGAATTACGCTCCACTGTCAGGGATGGTGTGTCTAATACTACCATCAACTTTGTCTTAGGTACAAATAGTGATCGCGCCACCAATGATGTTCGCAATGCGATCGCTCAAATTCGCCAAAGCTTACCCCAGGATATTAATGACCCCATAGTACAGCGTTTAGAATTCGCTGGTGGTTCGATTATGTCCTATGTGGTGAGTTCCGATGAGCGATCGGTTGAGGAATTAAGTAACCTGGTAGACCAAAACATTAGCCGTGCCCTATTATCTGTGGAGGGTGTAGCACAAATTAAGCGTGTGGGTGGTGTTGACCGGGAAATTCGTATTAATCTTGACCCAAAACGTTTAGAGTCTTTAGGTATTACCGCCACCCAAGTCAACAACCAAATTCGGGCGTTAAATATTAACCTTCCTGGGGGTAGAGCTGAGGTTGGAGGTAAGGAACAAACCATCAGAACTTTGGGTAATGCTCCCAGTGTGAATGTTCTCAAAACCTATGAAATTCTCCTTCCTGGGGGCGGTTCTGTACCCCTGTCCAGCTTGGGAACTGTAGAAGATAGCTTTGCAGATGTCCGCCAAAGTGCCCGATTAGACAACAAACCCGTGGTGGGTTTTGAGGTGTTACGCAGTACTGGTAGCGTAATGGTAAAAGTGGAGGAGGGAATTAATGCGGCAGTTGCCGAATTAGAAAAAACCCTACCTGCTGATGTCAAACTAGAATTAATTTTTACTAGGGCAACTTTTGTCCGCCAATCCTATGAAAGCACCATGAATGAATTATTGGTGGCTTCTGTTTTGGCGGTGGTAGTAATTCTACTCTTTTTAAGAGACTGGCGAGCAACATTAATTACAGCCGTTACCTTACCCCTATCAATTATTCCTACCTTTGCCGTCCAATATGCCTTTGGTTACACCCTAAATAATATGACCCTGTTGGGATTGGGGTTAGCTGTGGGTAACTTAGTGGATGATGCGGTAGTAGAAATTGAAAATATGGAACGGCACTTAGGCATGGGTAAAACTCCCCGCCAAGCTGCCTTTGATTCTTCCGCAGAAATGGGACTGGCAGTAATTGCCACATCAGCAACAATCATTGCTGTATTTTTACCAGTTGCCTTTTTAGGTGGTGTTCCCGGTCAATTTTTCCAACCCTTCGCCGTCACAGTTTCCGCCGCCACAGTCTTCTCTACCCTAGTGGCACGGATGGTTACACCCATGATGGGAGCCTATCTACTCAAGCATAAATCAGAGACAAAGAAGAAAAAGGGACAAGAGGACAAGAGGAGCGGGAGACAAGAGAAGTTTCCTCATTCCCCCACTCCCCCACTCCCCCACTCTCCCACTCCCCCACTCCCCCACTCCTCTTCCCGTCGCTTCCAACCTTACAAATCTCTTCTACAATGGGCATTGCGCCACAGGTTAACCACCATAGGTATTGCCTTAGCATTTTTCATTGCCAGTTTAATGCTAGTTCCCATGATTCCTAAGGGTTTAGTTGATGGTGGTGATGTCGGTATTTCCACAGTCAATATAGAACTTGCTCCTGGTTCCACATTAAAAGATACCAACAAGGTAGTTACCCAAGTAACCAATATCTTTTTAGAAGATCCGGTAGTGGAAAATGTATTTGCTTCAGAAGAGATAAATTCTGCAACTTTAACCATTAATATCAAATCCAAAGAAGAGGGCAGAAGCATTTCCCAAATCGAGTTTGAGGATCAAATCCGTCCCAAATTTGCAGATATACCTGGCGCTAAAATTAGTTTTGAAAACTTGGGTTCTGTAAGTGGTAGTAAGGGTTTAAGCATTCTCCTACGCAGCGAAAATCCCCAAGCATTAAACAAAACAGCCACGGATTTAGAAAAACAGATGCGGGGAGTACCTGGTTTAGTGGAAGTCTCTTCCAGCGCCAGTTTAGTCAAACCAGAGATATTGGTAGTGCCCGATCCCCAACGCGCCGGTGATTTGGGTGTAACAGTAGAAGCGATCGCTCGTACCGCATCCCTTGCTACCATTGGTGATAATGAGGCAAATCTGGCCAAATATAACTTACCAGACCGACAAATTCCCATACGGGTGCAAATTGACCCCAAAGCACGAGAAGATATTAACAACATCAAAAATCTGCAAGTACCTAGTCAAAATGGTGGTTTAGTTCCCCTCATGGCAGTTGCAGATATCCGTTTTGGCAGCGGTCCTGCAACAATAGACCGTTTTGATCGTGCCCGTTTAGTTTCTGTAGAAGCCAACTTAAAAGGTATTTCCCTAGGAGAAGGCTTAGAAAAAGTGCAGCAACTACCAGCAATGCAAAACTTACCCCCAGGAGTCACCCAACAAAACTCCGGTGATGCCAAGATTATGGCGGATATTTTCAGTCGCTTTGGTAGCGCACTGGGAACAGCGTTGATGTTTATCTATGTGATTTTGGTTTTGCTATATAACAACTTCTTGCATCCAATCACAATTATGGCAGCATTACCCTTTTGTTTGGGCGGTACCCTGTCAGCATTAATGCTTACCCAAAAAGCCCTGGGATTATACGCAATTATTGGTGTTGTGCTGTTGTTGGGGATTGTTACCAAAAACTCAATTCTGTTGGTAGATTACACAATTATTGGCTTAGAAAAAGGTAAATCCCAACGCCAAGCATTAATAGAAGCTGGAGTCTCTCGACTACGTCCTATTTTAATGACTTCCCTTTCCACCATTGCCGGGACATTTCCCCTAGCCTTGGGATTGGGTGCGGGTTCGGAAGTCCGACAACCGATGGGGATTGGTATTATCGGTGGTTTTACAACTTCCACCCTGCTTACCTTGGTGGTAGTTCCCGTACTGTTTACCTATATTGATAACTTCCAAAAATGGATTTTCAAGTTGATAAAACATGGCTTTGGCAAGAAACCATACCGCAAGCTAGATGAGCAATATGAGGTAATTGCTCTGCCATCAAAGAGTGAAGAACCACCTAACTATTCAGTCAAAAAATAGCGATATAATGGTTGTAACCAAAGTGAGGTTTACAACCATTTGCGGGTGTAATTCAGTGGTAGAATGTCACTTTCCCAAGGTGAACGTCGTGGGTTCGAGTCCCATCACCCGCTTTAAAAGAATGTAGAATTTAGAATTACGTCTTGCAGCAATAATTTCACTAATTTTACGTGCAAGCCTTGCTTTAATTAAACTATCTTCAGAGTTAGCCAATCCTAAATCAGCAAACACATTTCCGCTACTTGTGAAAACATTGTTTTTATTACTCATATCGTTTCCGTTTGTATCGGAATTATTTCAGTTACTCTCTCTCTTCCTCTTCCTTTGCGTCCTTTGCGTCTTTGCGGTTTTTTATCATTCAGATGCTATCGGATTTGATATCATTCCTTTACTCCATTTCTATTTTTTGTTTCTCTCTGATAATCTTCTTCAACTTCTTTTAGTCTCTTGCCAAAAAACAAATTATCCGGTATTGGCACGGCACCCAAAATCTCTCGGGTTATAGAATAATCACAACCCACGCCGTGCCCTTTGTTGGATATCCCGTTGGGGTAGCTGACCCTCGTTTCTAGGCTCTGCCTCCAGACTTAACAGGAGGCAGAGCCTCCTCAAAATTCATTACAAGGTAGAACCTTGTAATGAGAACCTGGAAAGATAGATTTGACAAGGTTTTTACGAGAGTACCATTCACTTTTAGAATGCTTATACCCACCTTGACAAGGCTAGGAATGCTCACCCTAGGATAAAATAAGGGTTTCAGGCTTTGACTTGATCAATAATCTTGTGATGCAAGATGTGAATATAGGTTGGGTTGACGTAAGGAAACCCAACAACCAAAAATAAAAGAAGCCAGCAGATAACAAGCCTGGATATTGGGAGACTGTTCGATGACGGGGAATATAGGTGATAAACAACTGTCGAGAATAGTTTTAAAAGGTTTCAAGTCAATTGCCAAGTGTGACCTTGAACTCTCCAAACTTAATGTTTTGATTGGTGCTAATGGAGCGGGAAAATCCAATTTTATTGGCTTTTGTCGTATGGTTCAGCAGTTACTTGAGCAGAACCTACAAGTTTTTGTTAGCCGTCAGGGAAGTCCTGATGCCCTGTTTTCGTTGAGGGGCAAACCGAGGAAACTTTTGTCAATGAACTGCTCTACGGCTATTTTCTGGATAAAAATATATACCTCAATCCGATTCTGGTAATAACCAATTTCCGGTAGGTTGGGTTGACGCAAGGAAACCCAACACAAACTACCTATTCACTACCAATATCATCCTTTAATTCTACCTCTGCACCCCAATCAAAATCGTAAATCCCTTGGTTCACATAGCGATGAAAACTGCAATACTGCCAATCTTTTGGTGCTTTTACATATCCATGTTTTACAGGATTGTAATGAATATAATCAACGTGGGAGGCAAAATCTGATTGATTACGAATTTGATGTTCCCAAAAGCGACGTTGCCAAATTGCTTGTTCTTTTTTATTCTGTCGGGATGTAGATATTTGTTCTTTATACCTTGGATGACAATGCCGGGTAAAATTACTTTTTATTAACCGCCAACGAGTGGAAAAGTTATTGTCATCAGGTGGTAATGTCCAAATACAATGTAAATGGTCAGGTAAGATGACTATTGCATCAACAGTAAAGGGGTGTTGTTGCATCACTTTTATAAATATATTTCGCAGTAACAAGATATTTTCTTCATCACACAAGAATTGGCGACGGTTGTGAGTGACTAGGGTAAAAAAGAATGTACCGCCTTCTACCTTTGTCCTGCGGTATTTCATGGGATAATAAATATAAATTTAATATTAGCAAATACAATTATATTTCAATATTTTTACTGTAGGTTAGGTTGACGTTAGGAAACCCAAAAAATTCCGGATAATGTAGGGTTTCGCAAAGCCTCAACCCAACCTACAAAAGATTGCGATCGCACTTTTTCATCCGGTATTTCATGGGATAATAAATATCAATTTAATACTAGCAACTACAATTATATTTCAATATTTTTACTGTAGGTTAGATTGACGTTAGGAAACCCGACAAATTGTCGGTAATGTAGGGTTTCGCAAAGCCTCAACCCAACCTACAAAAGATTGCGATCGCAATTAAGGCAGATTATATGACCAACTGATGGATGCTTGCAACCAGTCTGAATCATTCCATTTTGGCTGAAAAAGTTGTGGACTTCGAGCAAGGTTTGGTGGTGTACCCCCATTTTGTAATTGAAAGAGATATAAAAGTCCACACATTAAACCTGCAACAGAGAAAAGGGTGTTTTTAAGATTTGCATCAGTAAAGTGATTATTTCTTTCATGCTTAACATTATTGTATGCCTTCCACCATTTTGGACTTGTTTTAGGAGTATGCCAATCAAGCCAGGGTTGAAATAACAAATTATATCTTGGAATCTTGATTTCAATATCAGCAAATTGCGGATATTTATTTATAATACATTCTTGATAATCTCTGATATTACTAGGATTTTTAGATGGATTAATTAGTTTGCATATTTGTTTGACTACAACATCAAATTCTGAAGAGCTAGCAAGTAAAATTCGAGCGAATTCAATTGAATAGGTCTTATAGTTATGAGTGGAAAACTCAACAAATCTTGTGCATTTTTCTAAATCTTCCTCCAAAGCAAGGAAGTACTCCCATTCATGTGGAAACATTTTTATTTACTACTTCAATATTGCCTTATCTAAATGTCACAGCTAGCAATCACACTTTAATAACTTTTCTATTGTAAAAGTGTTGTCTAGTCAAGCACATAGACAGTAATTTACCATAATTCTGTGCATTAAACTTCGTTATAACTGATAAGTTGCACCATTCTCAATCAGAGCCATCGGCTCTATATTCTAGTTACCAGGCTCAGACTGGTAACTAGGTTTTGGAGGCTCCGCCTCCTGTTATCAGAGTTGGTGCAAGTTGTTAGTTATAACGCACCCTACAAAATTACTTACTCCCCTCACTTCCTCGTATACCGATGCTTCACCCCCACCGGAAAATACTCTGCATCACCCATCCCTCGTAACTCCACATACGGCGTTTGATATTCTATAGGAACATAATTAGCAAACTCACTATTTAACCGTTTCAATTGACTCAAAATAGAACTTGCAATACTTCCCCTTTTCTCCTCACTACTTTCCACCCCTGGAGCTAATTCCACCACCACAGATAAAAACCGATTCTTATCTGCATCTTCCTTCACTTGCATGACAAATTTACCCGTCACCCAATCTTTAATTCCCGATTGTTCTAATCCCACCGTCACATTTTCGGGATAGATATTCGCGCCAAAATAAGAAACGGTAAAGTTAGAACGTCCAAATACATAAACGAAAGGAAAAGGACGAATCCCTCTCCCATTTTCAGCTTGTAATTCTGCTACAGGATCAAATCCCCACTCAGCCAAAAACTGGAGCATGGCATCATAATCAATAATCCCCCCAGTATCTAAAATGTTGTAGCGAATTAGGGGAATACCACTATCTCCAGAAAATAACAAAGAACCATCTTGGACTTCAACAAAGCGGCTAATTGGGTCATATTGTACTAGGGTAGGTAAACGGGATTCTCCAAACAATGCTTTGGCTGCATCTGGATGTTCCGCGAAGAAACGACGAATGCAGATACTCAATGGCGTTTCATTCCCCAGTACCCCTGCGTCTGCTGTTCCGTACAGAGATGCAAAGTCATAGCAGGGATTTTGGGAGCCTAACCTTTCTGCAACTAAACTGCGCCACTCTTCACTAAATACTTCCCCCGCCATGACTAATTTTACGTGGTATTGCTGCCATTGCACGCCATTAGCAATACCAGTATCAATGACATTTTTGAGAAATGGCGGATATCCTAACAATACAACTTGGTCAAAATTAGTACCTAATTCTTCTACTACCCGGAGAATTTCTGTTTTATTATTACCTGGGGTAATTAAAGTAATAGGATAACCCTTACTAGCAAGATAGCGACAGCAATTAGCAGTGTACATCCCCCCTACCCAGGTTCCCAAGGTGAAACAAACTACAGCCAAGGTGCGTCTGGTATCAACAGCAAAGCTGTCATAAAAAATCTGTTCAAAGCGGGTGGCTATTTGCAACTCATCGGTGAAAAAACGGGGCCAAAATGTGGGTTTTCCCGTGGAACCGGAGGAGACTGCTACCATGTCACATTTTTCTAATTGTCCGTAACGGCACAAACTAGCTAGGGGATGCTGTTGCAGATAATTTTGTTTAGTTATTGGTGGTAATTTCTGAAAGTCCTCAAAGCTACTGATAGATTCGGCATTGATATGATGTTCTTCTAGAAAAGCTTGGTAAGCAGGTACGGTAGCAGCCACATGGTGAAATAATGCCACAGCATTATCAGTAGCTTTGGTGTGGAGATGTTGTTGTAGTCGGGTGTCTAAAGGAGTAGTTAAAAAATTAGTAAATGCTTGAATTACCCTTTGTTGTTGAGATTCGCAGTTCATAATATTAGTAGTAATAGCTAAATCTGGATGGCGATGATACTGAAGTAAAATCTATACTAGATGTAAGAAGGGGAACGGTGAAGGTGATTTATGCAAATAATTTTACCAATGACAAGGGCGCAAGCCGCAGCACCCCGATAATGAATCTGTGATAGGACAAAACACTCTCATCACATCCGTTGGTGATGACTTGTCAGTTCTGGTGGTAATTTCAATTCTGGAAATCTGGCGTTGCTGATTAAAAGTATGAATTTACTTCACCCCTTAATTCAGCAACGGCGGAAATATCCTACTCCCTTTGGTGGTGTAAGAGTATCTATCTTCTCCGCCTCTTTATCCTCTGCTTTCTTTGCGCCTGTAGTGGTTTTTTTATCAGTAATCTTTGGGCTGGATAGGAGTAAAATCAATCTAAAATCCAAAATCTAAAATCCAAAATGGTTTGACCAAAAAATAGACTGGATACAAGCCCCCGGATTTATCCGTGGAGAGAAAAATGTTTTCCTTATCTCATTAGCCCTTCGATACCCTACACCGAAGGCTACGCCTACATCGATGGGGTCATAATTCTAAATTCTTCATTCTAAATTCTAAATTATCCTTGACTATTGGCATTTATCAAAGTTGTGTGTAAAGATTTGAACCCGGATCAATTTCTCTGAATATTTATATATAAACTGGAGAAAAGATGCGTAAATCAGGTTAATGCCGTTGTAGTTAATTCATAAAAAATCTATTTATCCTTCAGCACCATGCAAGTCTATTGCAGTAAACAGCACGAAAATCATGGGAATAGTCGTTTTTGCACTCAGTGCGGCGAACTTTTACCCATTCCCCCAGGAGAAATAATTGCCGATCGCTACCGTATTATCTGTATGCTAGGACAAGGTGGTTTCGGCCGTTCTTATTTGGCAGAAGATATTAATCAATCTCCACAAAAGTGCGTGCTGAAGGAGTTTGCTCCCCAAGTTGAAGCAAAACAAGATTTACAAAAAGCGAAGGAATTGTTTGAAAGGGAAGCTAATGTGTTGAAAAAGCTCAAGCATCCCCAAATTCCCCGCTTTCACTCTTCCTTAGAGGTAACTGTAGCCCATCAGGAGTTATTTTTATTAGTACAAGACTATGTGGAAGGTGATAATTGCCTGAAACTGCTGGAGGAACGGCAAGATAAAGGTGAGACTTTTACTGAAGAGGAGGTAGTTAAGCTACTACAACAGCTTTTACCCGTGTTATCCTACATCCACTCCCAACATGTGGTTCACCGGGATATTTCTCCAGATAACTTGATTTGGCGCAGTACTGATAATTTACCCGTGTTAATTGACTTCGGGGGTGTAAAACAGCTACCTGCAAGTAAGGGCTTCTGGTTTACCCAGTTAGGTGGAAACCGCACGTTGTTGGGTAAAAAAGGTTATGCCCCAGAGGAACAGTTACGGCAAGGTAAAGCCTTTCCTAGTAGTGACTTATACTCTTTAGCAGTGACAGCATTAGTATTACTCACAGGGAAAGAACCGCAAAAATTATACGATAGCTACCACGGTAATTGGCGATGGGGAGAGGAAATCAAAGTCAATTCCAACTTAGAAGGGGTGTTACAAAAGATGCTGGCTTATAAGCCTAGCGATCGCTATCAACAAGCCGACCAAGCTCTCCAGGATTTGCGCTCTCCCTCCCAGGTGAAAAACATCCATCCCCAGATTACCAAAATCAAAACTGTGGTCATGGCTCCGGGGATAAAACAAGCACAAAAAGTAGCCAGTACATTCCACAATAAAACCCAAGCGATCGCTCAGACTATACCCATGCCTGTGTGGTTGCGTCCTTTTGCCGTTAGTTTGGTGTGTACGAGTGTGGTTGTATTGAGTCTGGCTGGTAGTTTGGCATTAGTCAATACAGTGGTTCGTAGTGTAGCTTCCATCTCCTTACCTAAAGTCTCCCTACCCCAACTTCCCGGTACGAATGATTCCCCCGAAAAGAAAGCGACAAACAAAGAAGCTAGTAGAATTAGGAAAATTTTAGACCGTCGTCAAAAACTAGAAATTCCTGAAGTATTTTTTATCCGCACAGTCGATGCAACTTTTTATACTAAAAATCCCGAATTAAAAGGGCAGAGCTTGACATCCAAGCCAGAAGATGCAGCTTTTCGCCAACAATGGCATCAAATGGCGGAAGAATTATTACAAAAATTGGAACAGGCAAAACTGAGTCGTCAGGCGCGGCAGAATCTAGGTAATTATAGCGGTAAAGATTACCAACAGTGGAAACAGCAAGCTAATGCCAAGAAATTGGGAAAATACACCGTTGATAGACTGAACTACGAGACAAACCAAAAATTTTACAGCTTGTTCCCCGAATTATCCCGTAAGAAACTAGCACAACAGACTTTTGGTCAAATTTGGTATGCAATTGCATCTGATATTGTTGCTAAGGCGAGATAATAAGTAGGGATCGAAAAAGTAAGTAATAAGTAATAAGTAATAAGTAATAAGTTTTTGGCTTAGGACATTTTCCCCTTTCCCCAGTAGTACTTGTAGGGTGCGTTATGCTAAAAGTGCTCCGCACCGAGCCATATTACTGGATGGATGGTGCGTTACGCTTTGCGGCAGGACACCCTACGTGTTTTTCTAACGCACCGAGCCATATTACTTAACTCTGCGTTCTCTGTGACTCTGCGGTTTTTTAAGTAATAAGTAATAATAAGGTACACCACCAGCCAGAATTGCCAAGCCTTTCAGCTTCAAGTATGTACCTCACCAGATAGAAAAACTTTGCCAAACTATGTGTCTTGAGGCATTATTGGCAATGATATTGAATCAGGTAGAAGTCAGAGGACAGGAGGCAGTCTCAATGAAAAAATTTCATCACCATCTATGAAAAACCTCACCCTCGCTTTTTGCGATGCAAAAATCTTTCCCTCTCCTTATTAAGGAGAGGGATGTCCGCTCTTGTCAGGGTGAGGTTACTTACAAGTCAGCCTCTCATGGACGTTTGTACATAAACAAACATGAAAATATATCTCAAGTGTGGCTCCCACACCTAAGCTGTCAACCGTTAACCGTCAACTGTCAACTATCCCTGTAGGACTTTTGCAAATAATACTAAATAATAAAAACAAATAACAAAATAACTTATGAATCCTGTATATTGTTCCCAAGGACATGAAAATCCTGAAGGTAGTCGCTTTTGTCTCCACTGTGGAGAAAATTTAGAGCTGGTAAACAAACAAACTACACCTGTAATTCAGGGTATCCAACCAGGACAAATATTAAGTAACCGTTATGCAATTGTACGTCAATTAGGTCAAGGGGGATTTGGACGCACTTACTTGGCTGAGGATATCAACCGTTTCCGCGAACCTTGTGTCTTGAAAGAGTTTTCTCCCCAGGTACAAACCCCATACGTTTTACAAAAAGCAGAAGAATTATTTCAACGGGAAGCCACCGTTCTCTACAAGCTACAACACCCCCAAATTCCCCGCTTCCGAGAACTATTCCGTACTAACTTGGCAGGTAAGGAATATTTATTTTTGGTACAAGACTATGTAGAAGGACAAAACTACCGCACCTTGCTAGATAATCGCCTGGCACAGGGTTTAAAATTCACAGAGGCAGAAGTCCGCCAGTTATTAGAACAAATTTTACCAGTTTTAGAATATATCCACTCTTTGGGAGTAATTCACCGGGATATTTCCCCAGATAACCTAATTCTTCGCAATATCGACCAATTACCAATTCTAATTGACTTTGGTGGTGTTAAAGAAGTAGCTGCTGCTGTAGTCTCCCAGTATTATCAACCAGAGGCAGGTGTGAGTACCCCCCAGGGAACTTTATTAGGCAAAATGGGATATGCTCCCCCAGAACAAATGCAAACTGGGTTGGTAGAGCCTTACAGCGATTTATATGCTTTAGCCGCCACTATTTTGGTGCTACTCACTGGGAAACAGCCACCAGAACTAATTGATAACTATACCTTGACCTGGAAATGGCGAGAGTCAGTTAATCTGAGCAATAATTTGGCTATTGTCTTAGATAAAATGCTCTCCCCCACCCCCAATATTCGTTACCATTCCGCCAGGGAAGTTTTAAATGCACTTGCTCCTATAACAGTCAATAATCCACCCCAACCCCAACCTACCCCTCCAGCAGAACCAAAAACCGAAGCTACCCTGGCTGTCGCTCCCCATCGTTCTATTCCCTCCACTCCATCTATTGCTGCTACAGACACCAATCAAAGCTGGTGGACACCAGGAAAAATAGCTGCCTTAGCCTTCTCTGTAGTTGCTGTTTCTGGTATTGGTGTTTGGGGTGTAAGTAATTTTGTTAATCCTGCCGATCCTGACCCTAAACCAACCCTCACATCCAGTCCCACAAACGATCAACCTACCGATCCCCTAGCACAATATTCACCAGCAGAACGAGCGCGTAAGCAAAAATTACGCGCTCGCCAGCAACAATTAGGTATCAATGAGAACTTCTATGTCAACCTAGTTAATCAAGTATTTTGGGACAAGAACCCTAGCTTCCGGGGAAAAACCCTCAGTGATGAACCTAGGGATGAGTCCTTACGAGAGCAATGGGATAAAACCGCCGATGAATTGCTGCAAAAGATGGCTAGACTAAGCTCTGATGCTCGGCGACGACTGGGTACTTTTAGTAAAGCAGACCGCGATCGCTGGAAGGTAAGGGTGAATAACCTCAATGTATCTAGCCGCGCTTTATATGATTTGGGGAATGCCGCATTTTTTCAGCAATTTCCGCAAAAAGAAGGTAAAAATTTTATAAACGAACCCATTGGACAAATTTGGCATGGCTTTGTTGCTGATAAGCTAAATGCGATCGTTGCCAGAACCGCCTTACGAAAAATAGTCTTTGCTCCCGGTGCTACAGGTAAAAAAATCAGTGGTTCTCTCCAACCTGCTGAAGGTAAAGTTTTTATTGCTGAACTGGCTCGGAATCAATTAATGGAAGTAAAATTGGATGCCAGTACTAATGTTTGGTTATCCATATATTCACCTACTGGGAAACATACATTTCTCAAAGACTCCAAAAAGCGATCATGGTCAGGTAAATTACCAGAAAGTGGATACTATGAATTTGCGATTGTCTCTAGAGATTCTAGAACACGCCCCTATGAGTTTACCCTCCAAGTAGAAACACCAAAACCAAAACCAACGCCAACACCAACGCCAACACCAACACCAACGCCAACACCAACACCAACACCAACACCAACAGTTTCACCCACTCCTACTCCCACAATTACCAGTAGCCCTACACCCACCGTTACTACCACCGCTACACCAACCCAAACCCCTACTCCAACTCCCACACCAACCATCAGTCCTACAGGTACAAAGAATTCGGAAGGCGAATAGTTGCTGGGATACCAAAAACCTTACTGTTGCCTGTTCCCCTTCCTTCACCCGTTGGCGCAGCCGCCCGCTCAAGTTCAGTTTAGATGCATCCCAACTGCCACGTAGATGATTTGTGGGAGCAACTTGAAGCCAAATGGCATACAAACCGCCTAAAACATGGATTAATAAAACGAATTAGGGCAAAAGTTAATGTTCTCTCTTGAATCCCTTGATTATCCGTTATCAGTCAAATGCTTCATATTTTGTTTGTAATTTTAACTTTTAACACCAAACACCGAACTCAGGTTAAGTATTTTTGCGGTTAGAAACTAATAGTATTAAAAAATACAATTATATTTGCCCAGACAAAACTCCTGTGCTGGCAAACAAAAAATCGCCAAATAATAGATATATCAAATTGCGGAAAGCATGAGATAATGATGGATCTATCTGTGCAGTTTATGTGCAGAAAATGACTTAATACAACGGCGAACTTGCGGCGAACTTGAAAGCAAAAAATAGTCCTAGCGCATTTAATGCTGGAGTTTCATTTTTTGTAGTTGTAGTCTTCTGTATTGCAAGGGTTAAAAATAATTGGCAAATCAATCTTACCCAGTAGGTGAAACTTCTTTGGTTCCAGTTGGGAGCCACTGCATTCTCGAATTATACGACTGTCCAACAGATTTACTCAATAATCTGGTATTTATTAGGGACTCTTTACAGGAAGCGGCTAAGAGGGCAAAGTCTACTCTGTTAAAGGGAATAACCCACCAATTTCATCCCTATGGAGTCACGGCTTTAGCACTGTTAGCAGAGTCTCATATTTCCATCCATACATGGCCCGAAACAGGGTACATAGCGGTGGATATCTTTACCTGTGGTCAACATACGGAACCAGAGACAGCTTGTAAGTTCCTTTTACAAGCTTTTCAGGCTCGGAATCATGTACTGTTGAATTTTCCCAGAGGTAAGTTGACACCCCAACTGCAAAAGTTGGAAGAAAGTTTGCTGGTACAATCAAGCATTTAGCTATCGTTGACCAAAATTTTATTTTTGAGCAGGTGGAGCGCGAAAAGCGGATGTTAGATAGTATTACCCTTCTAATTATGTTACACCTGCCCAGATATTTAAGGCAAGCGATCGCATCTGCAAACCAAGTCTATACCCTCGCTGAATCTCCTAAGTTTTTTGGACAAGGTTCTTTGTAGGAAGAGTGATGGAGTGAGGGAGTGAGGGAGTGAGGGAGTGAGGGAGTGTAGACGCATAGCGTCTACAGCTTTGAGAATAAATAACCGAAACACTGAAAACTCCACTCAACTTTCTTTCACTCTTCCCCTCCTTCACTCCTCCCCTGCTTCCCTCCTTCCCTCCTCCCCTACTCTCACGCTGCTTGTAATTCTTCTAGTCGTGCTAGTACTTCTCGACTATGAATGGATGGATTAACTTTGACAAAAGTTTCCCGTAAAACTCCTTGGGGGTCAATAATAAAGGAGTGACGCACAGAAATAAAGCTCATCCAAGAACCATAAGCTTTACTAACTGCACCATCGGTATCAGCTAACAGGGGAAATTTTAAACCCTCTGAATCGCAAAACTCGGCGTGGGAATCCACATCATCAGCACTCACACCAATTATTTGCGTATTTTTTTCTATGTATTTGGGCAAATCTTGCTGGAAACGACGTGCTTCTATGGTACAACCAGACGTAAAATCTTTGGGGTAAAAGTACAGAACCAACCATTTACCCCGAAAATCTGCCAGGGATATGCTGCCATCACCAGTATTAGTTGGCAATGTAAACTCAGGAGCTGTTTGATTCACTGTAGGCAGTTTACCACCCATTGCGATCGCACTAGGCACACAGTTGAACCAACTAATAATCGCAAAACAACTCGCAAATAAGATACTAATAAAATGACGACGGGAAATCATGTTCTCCACCAGAATTGATACTTAACATAAGTTTACAATCCGGAGTGAAATAGATGTCATCATCAAGCCCCTCGATTTATCGATGGGGTAATAATTCTAAATTCCTCATTCTAAATTCTAAATTCCCCTTGACTCACAGCCACTCAATGATCTTTGCTTTTTCTGATAGTTGAGCCTGTTTTTGCCCTAGATTGCGTACCCTAGCAGTAAACAAACCAATGGGGGTACTTAATAAATCCACTAGAGAAGCTTTTCCTTGAGTCAATTTGATTGCTTCCCTTGGTAATTCTTTTAATAACCAACGTCCCAATCTATACCCACATTCTTTGAGTGTAATATCTCGCATCAAATTTACACCGTACAATTGGTGGAGATACTTATTTGAGCGTCCATAACGTCGCCATTGACTGCTCAACTCTGGAAATGTAAGGCGATGGCGGTGTTGCACAATCGCTTCTGGAGCAAATTCCAAACTACCGATGTTTTGTTGGAGAATCCGCCAACAAATATCTGCGTCGCCACCAGTAGTTAAATAGGGACGAAATAAACCTACTTTTGCCAGAACTTGCCTGCTAATGGCTAAATTAGCTGTTTGTCCATAGGGATAAAACTTATGGGCAAGGGTGTGTTTTTGGGATAGGGTATCCTGGCTATCTGCATATTTTTCTAGTAGGGTATTTCCGGGTAAAGCCGTAATTTCCCCTGCTACAATGGCCACATCAGGATTGGCAAAAGGTGCTATTAAAGAGTTTAACCACTGGGGCTGGGGGCGACAATCAGCATCAGTAAAAGCAATGATTTCCCCTATGGCAGAACGGATACCCTTATTCCTGGCGGCATAGGAACTTTGAATGTTATTTTCCTTCAGGGGATGAATGGTAATCTGGCTATGTTGAGCCATTGTTTGTATAATGGCAAGGGTGCGATCGCTGCTATTATTATCTACTAGTAAATACTCTACCTGATGCCTGGGATAAGTTTGTGCCAGCAAACAATTAATTAAGTCAGGTAAATCGGCCTCGCCATTATAAATAGGTATAACGACTGATACTTTTGGGCAAAAAGTATGATGATTTTTCTTATAGGGAATCACAAATACCATGTATTCTGGATAGGGAATCAGATAAATATTACAGAACCAAGCCGTAATTATTCTGAGATATTCTAAAAATAGGCAAAAGATTGAGACACACAGCAGAATCTGCCCCAAACCACAGTTAACAGTATGCAGGTGAATGGAGGCAGATTTATACCTCTCGGCAACACCCTATACAAATCACTTGACCTAAAGAAACTGGTAACACCACCCTAAACCCAAGAGATAGAACTGTTAACTTTTCATATTATTCCCAATCCAAAATCATTAATTTAAAATCGCTTAATTTGTCTTTGAGGAAATACTGCCGAACGTGAAGGTAGATTTTGTAAGGGTTTAGCTAAATAATTATTTGTCAGTGCCGTTAATGCCCTAGCATATTGGGGATCGTTTTGAGTTCCGATTAAATTAGGATTAGCTGCTAATTTACGTTCTTGCGCCTCTGTCAAATCGATTTTGATATCCGGTGTAATGCCCTTACGATTAATATCCGTACCTTTTGGTGTGTAGTAATGGGCAATAGTAATTGCTAAACCAGAACCATCAACCAATTCATGTACCGACTGTACCAAAGCCTTACCAAAGGTTTGACTGCCAACAACTATAGCTCGCTTATTATCCTTGAGCGCGCCAGTCAGAATTTCACTAGCACTAGCCGAGTTATTATCTACTAGTACCACCAATGGGCGTTTAGTCAGAGCAGTATTTTTCGCTTTAGTGATCTCACTACTTCCCCTACGATCAACAGTACGAACAATCGCTCCATCATCTAACCACATCTGGGCAATCTCAATGCTTGCTTGTAACAAACCACCAGGATTTCCCCGTAAATCTAAGACAAAACCATCTACTCTCTGGTTATTTAATCTGCGAATCGCTTTTGCCATTTGTTCCGATGCATGGGCGCTGAATTCTCGCAAACGAATATAGCCAATGCGACGATTTCCTTCTACCCTCAGAGCAGAGCGAACTGTGGGAACTTCAATCCTTGCCCTTGTGAGTTTAAGATTGAAAGATGGATTATCTCTTCTGCCCATACGCAAGGTTATTACCGAACCCACCTTACCGCGAATCAGTTTGGAGGCATCTTGGATTCTCATTCCGTAAGTGGGTTTACCATCAATTGCCAAAATCCGATCCCCGGCTTTAATCCCTGCTTGAGATGCAGGAGAATTTTCTAAAGCTTCTATTACCGTCAAAAATCGGGTTCTTCGATTCATTTCCATGCGAATACCAATCCCAGAAACTTCCCCAGAAGTTTGCCTGGTAAGAGCTTGGTATTGCCTGGGTTCCATGAAACGAGTGTAAGGATCTTCCAGCTGCTCAAGGGCTTTGCGAATGGCAACATAGGCTTGTTGGCGAGACGTGTAGTTCTTGCTCAACAAGCTTTGTCTGACAGCTTGCCAATCTTTTTTATTAAAAGTGCCATCTACATATTCACGATTAACCAATTGCCAGACTTGGTCAACAATTGCTTTAGGACTATCTTGTAGAGCAGCGCGGACAGAGCGACACCAAGCTGGACCAAATGTAGTGAATATAGCAGTGGTGGCTATAGCTCCACCAATCATGGCTACCTGGCGAAGGGAGTAACTTTTCTCAGATTGGTTCATGTATATGAGCCCAAATAGATTGTATAGTTGACAGTTTAGCAATCAAACTTTGTGGGTTTCTATAAGTTTTTCTATTGCCTTCTCATTTTTTGATAAATTTTTGATGAACACTTAAGTATTGTATCCGGTGACGAGACTTTTCTATCAGTAATAACTGTCTTGGGTTATTGATAACCAGTTTTTCTTGTGGTTACTCTTAATTTCCGGACATTTAGAAAAATGTAATTGAAAAAATTTTATCACTTAAAAGGGGTAGAGCATCCATAATATTTCTGAGAACAGGTAATTATTTTATACATTAAATATGAAGCGGGGAGAATGCCTCTTCCCTCCTAACTTGAAAATAGGGAGTGAAGGAGTGAAGGAGTGAAGGAGGGAAGGAGTGAAGGAGGGAAGGAGTGAAGGAGTTAAGGAGTAGGGGCGGGGTTTCCCCGCCCAGAGTCAGGGAATTGTTTTCATCCTTGGTTGTGTACCAAAGTTCATGGGGGACTAACTTGAAAGAGGGTGTAGGATGTGGAGAACCCCATACTTAAAAGCAGGAGTATTTTCAGTTGTTAACCTTAACTAAACTGTATTTCTTTATGGATAATTTTGGCAGATTGAAGCCAATCATTTCCTTGGATCAGAGTATGTAATTGCCAATCAGCAGAAGTTTGAGGATAATCACTGCGGTAATGTCCGCCTCGACTTTCGGTGCGCCAAGCTGCACTTTTCAAGATTAAATAACCCACATCAGTGAGATTGAGGGTTTCTGCAGCTAGCCTCAGCTGCTGTTCAGCCTGATTTGAGCTTAATTGCACAGTTTGGTTGGGAGTCGCCTGAAGCAAGTATTTTATCACATCCAAATCAGCAAGTTGAGAACGCCAAATATTTAGTTGGGTAATCGCCTCTTCCAGGATGGCTTGGGAGCGACAAATACCTGCACTGTGCCACATCAGTTTAGGTAACTTTTGTCTGATTGAGTTAATCTTTTCCATCTCGTGACTCCAGTCCTTGTGTTCTTTCCTGACTGGGAGAGATTGATATCCATTATCATCACCAGCATTAACCTGAGGTTTAACCGCTATGTGGGACAATTGAACTGCAAAAACAATGCATTCTAGCAAGGAATTACTCGCTAAACGATTAGCACCATGAACCCCCGTGCTGGAAGTTTCACCAATAGCATATAATCCACCAATGGAGGTGCTACTATCTAAATCAGTTACAATTCCTCCCATCCAATAATGAGCAGCAGGAGACACGGGAATGGGTTGGGTAAACACATCGATGCCCCATTGCTGACAGACTTTGATGATATTGGGAAAACGATAGCGAATTTTCTGGGCTTCTATGGGTTGCAAATCCAAGTAAACACAATAGGGATATGGTTCTGTTTTCTGCAAGTGAGAAAAAATTGCCCGACTAACAACATCTCTGGGTGCTAACTCCCCTTGGGGATGATAGTTAAAAGCAAAACGCTGTCCTTGGGAATCTACCAAATGGGCTCCTTCTCCTCGTACCGCCTCACTAATCAAAAAACGGGGTGCTCCCGGTATGGTTAATGCTGTAGGATGAAATTGGAAAAATTCTAAGTCCCGCATTAAGGCTCCTGCACGCCAAGCCAATGCGACCCCATCTCCTGTACTAACCGTGGGATTGGTGGTTTGGGAAAAAATTTGCCCTCCACCACCAGTGGCTAAAATCACCGCATCAGACCTAATCCAGATAATCTGTTGCTGATATAGTAGACTAATTCCCTGACAATTCCCTGTGGATTCATTCAGCCACAAACTTAAGGCGAATGCTTGGGATATTATCTGAATATTCTTTCGCCCTAAAACCTGTTGGGCGAGGGTCTCAACAATTGCTCGCCCTGTGGTGTCAGCAGAATGGAGGACACGGGGACGAGAATGGGCTGCTTCTAAAGTCATGGTGAGTTTTTCCCCATGACGATCAAATGAAACTCCCAATTCTATCAGAGATGCGATCGCTTCCGAGCCGTTTTCTACCAAAAATTGTACTGCTTCTGGTTCGCAAAGACCTGCACCCGCCTTTATGGTATCCTCAAAGTGCAAATGTGCAGTATCAGAAGGATCGATCGCCGCAGCAATTCCTCCTTGAGCCCAGTTACTCGATCCTGCCTTCACAGTATCTTTGGTAATTAAACCCACTTGTAAATGGGCTGGTAAGTGCAAAGCAGCATAAAGTCCTGCTGCACCGGAACCAATCACCAAAATATCAAACTGAGAGGGGATATTTGATGATTTTGATGAGCTGGAAGAAAAAATTTGATTTTTTTGCATGATTTTGCCCATATTTGGGCAGTGGAGATTAAACAGAGTTGCAGAAAAGCGGTCGCCAGATAAGTTAGGACATCATCAAAAGCCAAAACCAATTCACAGCAAGTATTTGACTTTTGATTTTTGTCAACGCGTCAATGGCTTCCGCAAGTATGGGTGATTTTTGACTTTTGCGATAAATGTGAGACAAAGCTAAATTTATGCAATTGTGCCAAAACAAGATTCTTTGAGACAAATTCCCTGACTCACTTGTTTGTCATCTATTTCTAAAATGGCAGGTCTGTATTCCAAGCGTAAATTACTTTCCATCGTTGATGTTTTATGCCGCAGAATGCTCGACCAAGTTGCAAAGCTATTTAGATTAAAGTTCAAATGGTAAATTTGATTGTTAATGCAGCCATGAGCACTTGTTTGACGATGATAGGAATTTTCTCCATTTAACAGGATTTGCTGTTCTGTTTGAGAAGTGTTGATAAACTTGAAATAATTATATTTTTCTTGACCAAATGTGGCATCAGCACTCCAAACAATTCCGTAATCAGGAAAGAAAGCATGAACAAAATGATAGCCCCAAAATTTGGGATAATTACCCTGATAAATTTTGCAGTAACCTACAGCTTTCTGAGTTACATTATTTATGTTAACTGTGCATAGAAGTTGTGGTTGGTGGATGACAGCGCGCTGATTTTCTTCAGCAGGAACCTCCCAGGTAAATTGGGTTGCGACTGCAAATTTTATTTCTAAATTGGCTTCTGGTAAACAAATAGTTCCGGTTTTATTATCTTTTTGGAAATAAATATGTGTACTTGAACCTTTTTGTTCCGAGGTATTAATCAGTTCCCGGGAATTTCCTTGGGTATCGCTCCACCAAGCAGAGTAATGTTCGAGGGTTTCGGTTTGGAAATATCTCAGAGCAATCAGAGAACCATCTTCGAGAAAGAAATGGTATTGCTCGCTGTAAACAGAGGTTAAAGGGGAAAAATAATTGTCAGGTACTTGGTGTACTTGTGGAGTAGAAGGTTTCTTTGCAGTTATCAATGTTCCACCAATGTTACCACTTTGAAATAAGTCTCGAACGGTGCGATAAAATTCACTGCGGTGTTCAAAAACTTCTTCACCAAATATTGTGATTGATTCTGCTTTCGACTGGATGAATTTTTGATAGCGTTCTTCTACCCAGGGTTTCCATCCTGTTGTTAAATCAATGAAACAAATGTCAGTAAATCCTGCACGCTCAAAGTGATATCGGTAGGCTTCACGGGTAGGGACATAGGGGGATTGAACTACTTCTTTGAGAGTTTTTTGTATCTCTGGTGAAAGGTTGCAATTTGCAACATAATCCTCAATGTAAATACAGCCATTTTCCTTCAAGGAACGAAAACAAATTTCCAAAACCTTGTCACGGTTTTCAATGTGTAATAAGCAAAGAAAAGAAATGATGCTGTCAAATGAATTGGGCAACAAAGCATCAATAACTTGGGAACTAAGAATGCTACCAGTGAGGTATTGAATGTGCTTGTGGAGTCCCATCCGTTGGGTTAATTCCTCAGCAATTTCATTGAAGTCCTTTCTTAATTCTACACATCGGAAGTGACAATCTGTTTTATGGCTCATATATCGTGCTGGACCACCAACACCACTGCCAATATCCAAAACACGAGAGTTGGGATTTAGGGATAAATAATCTATAGCGCGATCGCAAGCTTTACTGCCAAAATAATGATATTGATCCAAATGACCCAAGTCTAGCAAATCTTGGATTTCTAAAGTTCCGGTAGCTTTTCCTTTTTGCTTCAGTGCTTGACGAATACTATGGATACGCCAATCGTAAATCAAAGCTTCATCTTTTGCAAGAGAGTTTTGATTTTTCGGTTGTGGCAATGTCATTTTTATTTTTAAAGAGCTTATTGGACTTGATTAATACTTGGATTCAGGTTGATTGAGCAACGAAAATTTACGACATCTGCAACATCCTTTCAATTGGCTTCAGTGCAGCCTGTCTAATCTCCTCTGGTAAGGTGATTTCCGGTGTCCGATTCTTCATCGCCAAATATAGTTTTTCCAAAGTATTTAATCGCATATGAGGACATTCGTTACAAGCACAATTATTCATCGCTGGCGCAGGAATAAATTGCTTTTGTGGTGCATCTTTTTCCATTTGGTGGATAATTCCTGGTTCCGTGGCGACGATAAATGCCTCGCTCTGACTTTGCTGACAATATTTTAATAAAGCTGTGGTAGAACCAATATAATCAGCATGGCGCAAAACCTGGGGTTCGCATTCTGGATGGGCAATAATTTCGGCTTGGGGATTTTCAATTTTCAGTTGTACTATCTTCTTTTCAGAAAAAGTTTCATGGACAATACAACTACCTTCCCATAGCACTAAATCTCTCCCGGTTTGTTCGCTAACATAGCGACCAAGATTTTTATCAGGAGCAAAAATAATCCCTTGATCTTCAGGGATCTGACTCACAATTTTCACAGAATTTGAACTGGTGCAAATAATATCACTCATGGCTTTAATAGCTGCCGAGCAATTAATATAAGACACAACTAAATGGTTCGGATAGGCTGCTTTGAAAGCTGCAAATTCTTGAGGAGGGCAACTATCAGCAAGGGAACAGCCCGCATCTAAATCAGGCAACAATACTAACTTGTTGGGGTTGAGAATTTTGGCAGTTTCTGCCATGAAATGTACTCCAGCAAAGACTATGACATCAGCATCTGTAGCGGCTGCTTGCTGGGATAATCCTAAAGAATCACCAATGTAATCAGCAATATCTTGAATATCTGGCTCTTGGTAGTAGTGAGCTAAGATAACCGCATTTAACTCTTTTTTCAGGTCTTCAATAGCTGCAAACAAGTCATCTGGAAACGAGCTAAAGTTGGTTTTTGTTTTTGTTGATTCAGTGATAAACATACTGTCTTTAAGATATTTGAAGTAAATAGCCTCGAACGATTATACCTCCTCTCTACTTTTTATTAAATCAAGGCTCATCCCTTTATTTTACACCGCAAGAGATCAACCTTGACTTGGTGGTAGTGTAAAGAATAATCTTTGCCCGTACTGACTTTCAACCCTTTCAGAGAAAATTCGACAATTTGTAATAATTGTTCACAGTATTAGACAATAGTAATTATGAGTCTATTTTTCATTGCTCTCCTACCACCCCAACACATCCAAGACTATGCCAACCAAATTAAACAACAGTTTGCTGATTATTATGGCAGTCGCCATGCTCAAAAATCACCACCCCACATTACCCTACAACCACCCTTTGAATGGCAAGATGATAATTTGGCAGTTCTAGAAGCGTGTTTGCAAGAGTTTGTAGTTTTCCAGGCAGCAGTATCAATTATCCTCAGTGGTTTTGGTGCTTTTGTCCCCCGCGTCATCTATATCCATGTGCAGAAAAGTCCGGAATTACTGGCTTTACAAACCGATTTAATGGCACATATGGAAAGTAAGTTAGGAATTGTTGATAAAGCATCGAAGACTCGCCCTTTTGCACCCCATATGACAGTTGCTTTTAGGGATTTAACCAAACAAAACTTTAAAGCTGCATGGCCACAATATCAGCATCGGCAGTTATACTTTGAGTTTGCAGCAGCTGAGTTAACCTTGTTGCGCCATAATAACAAACGCTGGCATATTCAATCTCAGTTTCCTTTAAGTGGAACAGAACGTGATATGCTCCCTAACTGATAACAGATAAATCATAAGTGAAATGACTGACCTCAATTTGAAGGCAGAGTATAAATTATTTGATGGAAAATTAGGCTTTTACTCCCATTTATCTGCTTGCTGTAATAGTGAGATGGGCTTTGCTGTTTACCAACCGCCCCAAGCTAAATCCCAAAATGTACCTATTCTTTACTTTCTCTCTGGACTGACTTGCACGGAAGAAAACTTTATGATCAAGGCTGGGGCACAAAGATTGGCAGCAAAATACGGTTTAATCTTAGTTGCACCCGATACTAGTCCCCGGAATACTGGTATTGCTGGAGAAGATGAGGAATGGGATTTTGGTACGGGGGCTGGTTTTTATGTGGATGCGACGCAAAAGCCTTGGGTAAATCACTACCAAATGTATAGCTATGTTGTGCAAGAGTTACCCGATTTAATTGCTGCTAACTTCCCTGTGGAACCATCTAGACAAGGTATTTTTGGTCATTCTATGGGGGGACATGGGGCATTGGTTTGTGCTTTACGCAATCCCCAACAGTATAAATCAGTCTCTGCTTTTGCTCCCATTGTTGCACCTATGCACTGCCCTTGGGGAGAGAAGACTTTAAGCCGCTATTTGGGTGAAGATAGGGAAAGTTGGCGTGCTTATGATGCGAGTGAGTTAATTCGTCAAGGAAAATTTCATAGTCCAATTTTAATTGACCAAGGTACTGCGGATACATTTCTGGCTGAACAATTGCTACCAGCAATATTTGAGCAAGCCTGTGAGGAAGTTAATCAACCTTTGACCTTACGTTATCAAGAAGGCTATGACCACAGTTACTACTTTATTTCCACCTTTATAGAAGATCATATCCGTCATCATGCGATCGCGCTACTGGGATAACTAAAATCCTCCCCCTACCTGTGTCCTTGGGGAAGGAGGAACATATCCAGTAAAAAAGGAGCGATCGTCTTTTCTACATAGCCCCATAGGAGCTAAACTTGAATAAATTTGACATACTCCCCTTGTTGAAACGAAGGGGATTCAAAAAGGCTGTTCCCAAGCAGGGTAAACCCGTGCTACTCCACCTTTTCTTCCTGTCTCTTAGGCTCTTAACTAGACAATCAACTTATGTTGACTACCCCCGCCAGACCGCCTCCACAGGCATTTTTATTTAACGTTTAGGAAGTGC
>JASJCJ010000086.1 GCA_030066045.1 Calothrix sp. MO_167.B12 | reverse complement strand
CTAAGAAGCAGGAAATTCTAACCGCGAGGTTGGATGCTCCCGCTACACTGCTTGCGGTTACGCGCTGACGCGCACGCTACGCGAGAGCGGTGAGAGTCGTCACTTCCCAATTCTTTATTTCACCCCATCACCCCATCACCTTATTTTCTCAGTTCTGATTTTTGCCAAAAATTGATCAAAGATAAATTAAGTATCTCCAAAGCCGTAAACTTATAGTCTGGTTCTTGTAATGCCAAACGCCAGACTTCATAACCTTCTTCACTCAAATGCAATCCATCTGTGGTTAACTCTGTTCGCAGATTACCTTGAAAATCTGTAAACCAATTGTGGATATTTACAAATGTAGCACCTTCTTGTTGAGCTGCGATCGCTAGTTGTTTATTAATGTAACGAATATAATTATTGGGTAGATTCGGTCTGCGAGTTGGCAGAATTGATTGAATAATAATTTCAGCCTGGGGATGAGTTCGGCGCAAACGGCGAATAATCAGCCGATGATTATTAATAATTGTTTTTGCTTTTGTACCCCTACGTAAATCATTGATGCCAGCCATGATATAAATAGTGTGGGGTCGTGTAGCTGAAAAATAAGATAGTCTTTTTAAAATTCCTGTGGAAGTATCTCCAGAGATTCCTTGATTCAACCACAATTGACCATTAGGTAATTTTTCCTTGGGAAACCACATACTTAAAGAATCACCAAGCAAAATACCCAGACGATTATTTCCCTGACCATCAGCCATAGCTTTGGCTTCCATAGCTAACAAAGTTTTCCAATCACCATAAGTTAACTGACGTAAGCGGTTATTGGGAACTGAAGATGGATACCATTTCTCAGCACTTAAGCGCGTATAAATATGTCCTGCTCTCAAAGCTGCTAACCTTTGATAGTACATTTGAGGACCAGAAGTAACTTTGCGACTAATTCGTACTTGACGAGCAGATGAATTACCTGGGTTAGAAGCCCTTGGCTGGCTAAATTCCGGTGGCGAGAGTTCGGCTACAGCTTTGATATTACTGTTGGCACTTGTTGGTGAATTATCTTTCACATCCTGTCCTGATTGATGATTATCCCCTTCCATCACCAAGGGTTGTGGTAAAGCCGATGTTGGTAAGCTCAATCCTGTCAATACACTGACTGCCAACAGATAAATATCTCTCATCTGTATCCTATTTCTCCCTTAAATTGTTACTTGTTCTAACCACAGCATTAATTTGGTGGTATCGGGAAAATCCAACCCTCTTATTTTTATGTACACCGTATAAATATGTAAACTGCGGCAAATACATAACATTCACCATCTCTTTAAAAAATGTTGGCTCGTATATTTTAATACGACAAAATGTTTAATTTTAGTTGCGATCACGGTCATACTGTGTTAGATGATCAATAAACATATATATGTTGGTGATTATTTTAAAATAAATTCTGCACAAAAAAATGCATAAATTATGCATCTGCCTCAGTAAAATTAGCAGAATTAATCATGGAAATTTGAAGCTAACTTTACAGACTTGATCAAAATTCTCCCTGGAAATTTAAATAGGGCTGGCTGAAAAAGTTTTTTGGGTGAGGGTAGGAAACAGGCAACAGGCAACAGTTTCAGCCCTGATTTTTTATATTATTTTTATCCAAAAAATAATCAATGCAAGGTTTTTAAGCCTCATACCCCGTCAGGAATTGCACTTTTTAGTTTAGAAATAGCCTGAAACTTTTGATTTATAAGACTTTTACATTTATTCAGCAGATCCTAAATATTTTTTATTATTTTGGGAAATATAAATTGATGACCGAATTAAACCAGTGTTCGCGAAGCTCCTCCATAGGAAGCACAGTTCTGGCGACAGGTAGATGGGGGACTTCAAAAACTGGTAACTGAAACTGACAATTGTTAAACAGGGAGCAGTCAATGTGGAAAGGTGGATGGAATCCTAGCTCGAATAATACGATGTCCGTAGGCACATATGACACTAATTGGCATAGTGGAAGTCACAACCTACATCTCAAGTTAGGTGATGAGGAGTTAGTAACTGCATATCGGCTATTTGAGAAAGGCATCGAACAGCAACAAGAGGGTAATCTTGGGGATGCCATGACATTTTTACAAAAATCATATCAAAGACTTCAAGCAAAAGGAGAGCCAGCACTACAAGCAAAAATTCTTTGTAGTTTGACATTGGTGTCTTATAACTGCGGCGACTATAAAAGTACTATTAGCTATGGTAAGGAATGTTTATCTTTAGAACTGCAACCAAAGATTAAACAACAGGTACTTTCATATATAGGTAATGCTTACCGTCACCTAGCTGATTACGAACCAGCGATTGAAATTCTAAATCAATGTTTGCAAATAGTCAAGCAGTTAGATGATCAAAAGAGCTTGGTAGCAGCCCTTAATAATTTAGGACTAGCCTACAGGTTTTCTGAAAATTTTCCGTTGGCAATAGAATGTTATGAGCAAAGTCTGGTAATTACACAGGAGCTTCAAGAGCAATGGGGTGAAGAGCAGATACTCAAGAACCTTGGTAATGCTTACTATGCTACCAATGATTTTGAGACAGCAATCACTTGTTATCAAAAGTCTATAGAAATTGCATCCCGTCTGAACAAGTCCCGTATATTGATTCAATTATTCAAGAATATCGCCACAGCTTACTATGGTTTAGGGGACTATGCTCAAGTAATTTTTTATTACGAACAACGTTTAAAATTGGCTCAAGAGATTGAAGATAGACGCACTGAGGAACAATGTCTGAAACATTTAGGTATAGCTTATGAAGCAGACGGAAACTACAGAAAAGCAATCATCTACTACGAACAACGTTTAGAATTAGCAAGGAAAACAGAAGATAGTCGTAGCGAAAAACAAACTCTTGCAAGTCTGAGAGCAGCTTACTATGCTTTAGGGGAATACACAAAAGCACTAGCATATGATTAACTGCAATTAGCAGGACAGCATATTTGTACAAATCCCAGTTCCCATGAGTAGCAACAATCAACTCAGTCTTTTTGAGTATTCTCAACCAGGACAAAAAGAACTCATACCCACAAACTCGAAAATTCCCATCCCTCCAGGAACCTATGAAAATTTAACTGAGTTGAAACAACATTGTCAGCAATGTCATCGCTGCGAGTTGGGAAATACTCGGCAAAATGCTGTTATTTTTCGCGGTAATCCCGAAGCATCCATTATGGTGGTGGGAGAAGCTCCGGGGCAAAATGAGGATGAAACAGGATTACCATTTGTTGGTAGAGCAGGACAATTACTAGATAAAATTCTGGCATCGGTGCAGTTAGATAGAGAAAAAGATGTATACATTTGTAATGTAAATAACTGCCGTCCTCCTGGAAACAGAACTCCGACTTTAGAGGAAATTGCTGCTTGCAAACCCTATCTTTTAGAACAAATTCGCTTAGTAGATCCCAAAATAATTTTATTGGCAGGGGCAACAGCAGTAAAAGGGGTAATTGGTGACAAACGGGGAATTACCAAAATTCGCGGTACTTGGATTCAATGGGAAGGACGTTTGTGTATGCCGATTTTCCATCCTTCCTACTTGTTACGCAATTCCTCAAGGGAAAAAGGTAGTCCTAAATGGCTGATGTGGCAAGATATTCAAGCAGTGCGTGCGAAATTGGATCTGATCATGAAAGGGGTGTAGGGATTAAGGGGTAGGGTATGGATGTTCCCTACTCCATCACTCCGGGCGGGGAAACCCCGCCCCTACTCCTTCCCTCCTTCCCTCCTTCCCTCCTTCCCTCCTTCCCTCTATCACTCCTCCCCTCCCCCTATGACTACTAACAAAAAAATACCCGTCGCCTTAACCATCGCTGGTTCAGATAGTGGTGGTGGTGCGGGAATACAAGCTGATTTACGTACTTTTGCCTTTCACTGTATCCACGGTACTAGTGCTGTCACTTGTATCACAGCACAAAATACCCTGGGGGTTAACAGGGTTGATGCCATGACTCCAGAAGCCGTGGTGGCGCAAATACAGGCAGTATATGACGATATTGGTATACAAGCAGCAAAAACGGGAATGCTGCTCAATCCAGAGATTATTACCGCAGTTTCCCAACAACTAAAAACTTTAAACATTACTAATCTGGTTGTTGATCCGGTGATGGTATCCCGCACCGGGGCACAATTGATTTCTGATGAGGCGATAAAAATACTGCAAAATTCACTGATACCACAAGCTGTAATTGTTACACCTAATCGTTATGAAGCAGAAATTTTAAGCGGTTTAACAATTCGCTCCCTAGAGGATATGACTGAAGCTGCTGGCATCATTCACCGGGACTTGGGGGTAAAAACAGTTTTAGTTAAAGGTGGAGGAATGGAGGGTGATTTACGGGGTGTGGATATTTGGTTTGATGGGGAACAGCTAGAAACCTTGCAAACCGAACAAATAGATACCCACAATACTCATGGTACTGGTTGTACCCTCTCAGCTGCGATCGCGGCTAATTTAGCACAAGGTAAAGATATATTGACAGCAGTACTACAGGCAAAGCAATATGTTACCACTGCCCTGAACTATGCCTTAGACATAGGACAAGGGCAAGGTCCTGTGGGTCATTTTTTCCCCTTATTAATGGGTAATAGAAAAACTATCCCTTAAAAGAATAGACCTCTGGTGGAAAAGAATGTAGAGACGTAGCATTGCTACGTCTCTACAAGGGTTTTGGTGCTCCGCATATTTAATTTCCAACAGAAGTCTAATGTAGAATGAGCGAATTTAGAATCAGCAAATTACGTTGTGTGACGGGGATTTTACTCCGACGCAAAACGCACTGTTTATAGAAGCAGGGGAGTTCAACCCCCAAGGTTGGTTAAATATCTTTGCTCATAGAGCTATTTTAGATTATTCTTTGGCATACAGTCTAAAAGCTAATTTTTTTACATTAGTAAAAAAGACTTCACATCCGATGAAATATCTAATAATTAGCAATGCGAACTATTACAGAACCCATTCAAAATCAGCCATCAAGTACACATGATAATAACTATTCTCCGTCTGTACCCCTTTCTGTGTACCGAGATTTAGCAGCAGAATTACAAGCTACCCAAGCTAAATTAAATACTCTAGCTGCCAAAAATCAAAAACTGGCTCAAGAAAATCATCTATTGCGCCAAGAAATAGCTAAAGTAGTTAAATCTGTGTTGCACTTACAAAAGTGGGGTAATATTTCCGATGATAATGCTCCCGTAACTAACCCCAACAAGTCTCATCAAACGTCCCCATCCCCAGCAACTTCTCCAACTAATTACCAGACTAGTAAATTACCAAATCCACCTACCGAACCACCATCCTACACCCAGGATTCATCTTTTATTCCCCCCGTGGTGGAAATGCCCATATCTCCAGAACCAGTGTTTATAGAAGAACAGGAAGTATCCTACTATCCAACCAGTGAAGAGAAAACAGCCATGAATGGTTGGTGGTTAGTATTCTGCATCTTGTTAATTATATTTACAGCTTTTGGTACCGGATATTTGATTGTTCGTCCCCTATTTCAAAATCATAGCCGCTAGGTTGAAAATAGGGAGGGAAGGAGTGAAGGAGGGAAGGAGGGAAGGAGGGAAGGAGTGAAAGAGGGAAGGACACTACTGTTCCCTAGCGCGTAGTGCTATAAAATCTAAAATTGTTTGACCAAAAAATCCCAAAATTCAGAATAGAACATAAAATTCCCGTGTCACAGTGTCCAATATAGTTTTAGATAGAGAATGCTGACTGATGCTCTTGTCATCATTCCAGCATGACATTGACTATCAAAAAATGTGGCATATGGTACATATTGATGGACAATTGCTCTGCTATTTAAAGCTTCAGGCAGAGAATCTATGTAGATAGATTGACAAAACTAGTAAAATATAAGAGTCACGCAAATGAAAAAAGTAGAAGCTATTATCCGTCCCTTTAAGCTTGATGAAGTGAAAATTGCTTTAGTCAATGCTGGTATTGTAGGTATGACTGTTTCTGAAGTCAGGGGATTTGGCAGACAAAAAGGACAAACAGAACGCTATCGCGGTTCTGAGTATACCGTTGAGTTCCTACAAAAGTTGAAGGTGGAACTTGTGGTAGAAGATGATCAGGCAGATATGGTGGTGGATAAAATTATTGCTGCTGCCCGTACTGGCGAAATTGGTGATGGTAAGATATTCATTTCCCCAGTTACCGATGTAGTAAGGATTCGGACTGGAGAAAGGAATATAGAAGCTGTATAACACTATTAGGGGTGATGGGATGATGGTTGGTGGTTGTTAGTTGACAGTTGACGGTTGACGGTTGACGGTTGACGGTTGACGGGATGATGAAGAAAAATTTGTCCTCATCTCCCCATCTCCCCATTTCCCCATCTCCCCATCTCCCCATCTCCCCATTTCCCCATCTCCCCATCTCCCCATTTCCCCATCTCCCCATTTCCCCATCTCCCCATCTCCCCATCTCCCCATCTCCCTCACTCCTTCTTAGAGAGTGCTTCCAAGCTCTCTAGGCGACTTTGCAGTTTTTGGTTTTCTTGCTTGAGCTGCTCCAATTCTTCTCGCAATTGGCGTAGAGTTTTTTCTGTACCGAGATTTTTTTGCACCTTGGCAATCTTTTCGTCGGCACGGCGACGTACCCGCCCATCAGCGGATTGGTTCGCTAAAGATTGCAAAATTCCCAAGGCTTTGGGTGTTTCCATTTCTCCCAAGGCTGTTACTACCGCTACCTGGGTTAAAAAGAAGGTTTCGTTGGCAAGTTCTCTTAATCGCTCTAAAATACGCTCTAAATTAGTGGGAGTTTGACCAACGGAAATTTTACCTAAAGCACGAATTGCTCCTAAACGCAAGGGTTGAGGTACGCCCAATTGGGTATATTCCAAAATTACGTTGAGGGCTGGTTCTGAGGTTTTCAATGCTGCTAAACCACCAATGGCACCACTACGAACTACTTCGTTCCACCCTGCTTTTTCTGCCAATACGGTTTTCAGTAGTTTTAATACCTTTTCTTCTTTGGGTTTATCCGTAGCAACCGCAGCAATTTCCCCTACCCCGCGACAGGCTGCTGCTTCCACATAATAGCTGTCATCCCCTGACTTAACGATGGGTTTTAAAGCTTTATAACTGGCATTGGTTTTAATGGTTGCTAAGGCTTCTACCACAGCACGACGAACTCTAGCATCCCCATCTTTTAATCCAGGTGTTAAAGCATCAAAGGTTTGATCTAACTTGATTTCTGCTAGTTGTTTGGCGATTTCTGCACGGACACCCCAGAAGGGTTCACTGGTGAGTGCTGTTGATAGTGCTTTGATGGCTTCTAAACCACCTTTTTTCCCTAATGCTTCTGCGGCATAAATACGGGAGATGGGTTCAGGATCTGATGCTAATTGAGCTTTTAATTCAGGTATGGCATATTCTAGGGCAACTGTTTTCAGGAAATGGTTGCCGTGATCAAAACTGACAAATTGGGGCTTCTCTTCCAGGGGGAAGTAAAAGCTTTGTTCCTTTTCATGTACCCGTACTGTAAAAGTTTTCAACTGTGGGGGTTCGCCTGATTGGGTATACCCGAAGGCAATGGGTATTTTCAAATCGAATAAATAATTGCTGCTACTAGTTTTCCCTGATTGAGCTTGGGTTTGAGTAACTGTGACTTTGGCTAAATTACTATCTCCATCCCAGGAGTATGCCACTTTAAAGTCAGGGTGTCCCCCACGGTACACATATTGGTCGAACAGGAAGTTAAGATTGCGTCCAGTTGCTGTTTCGATGGCGCGCAATAAATCTATGGTTTCTACGGTTTGATGGGCATGAGTCTGGACAAAAGTTTGTATTGCCTGCCAAAACAAATCTTCTCCCAACTCGGCGCGGATCATGTGATAAACACAAGCACCTTTTTCATAAATGTGGCAGTCATAAAGTTCGATCGCTTCCCGGTAAACATGAGTTACCATAGGACGACGGTAGCGAGAGCTATCTTCACTCAAATAACCACGAGCATCTTGCAGGCGATAATATGCTGCTTCATCTGTACCATACTCTTGTTCTGCCCACATCACTTCAGAGTAGGTAGCCATACCTTCTTTCACCCAAGCATGGGACCAGTGCTTGATTACCAGCAAGTCTCCAAACCATTGATGTGCTAGTTCATGTACGACTAACCTTTCGGTGTTGCGATTATCTAAAGCTGCTTTGGCATCCAATAAACATCTATCTGTTAGCAGGGTGGTGGAAGTATTTTCCATGCCACCAAAAATAAAGTCATCGACACATACTTGGGCATATTTAGGATAGGCATAACCATAGCCATACTTTTGACTGAGAAACTCCATCATTCGGGGAGTTTTACCCATACTCAATCGAGCTTCTTTCTCCCGCCCTTTTTCCACATAGTAAGTAACGGGTTTACCATTCCATTCATCCCTAATTTCTGCAAAATCCCCTACTGCTAAGGTCATTAAGTAGGTGGGATGAACTTGCTGCTGTGACCAATGATAAATTTTATCATCCCCATTTGACTCAGTCCCAATTAATTCTCCATTGGAAATTGCCATTAAGGATTTAGGGATACGGACACGAATTTCGCTGGTAGATAGTTGTCCGGGATAGTCAAAGCAAGGGAACCAGAAACGGGAGTCTTCATCCTCTCCTTGAGTCCAGACTTGAGTTGGTTTGTGGGGATAATGTTCATTGGGTTGAATAAAGTAGATCCCTCGTTGCGGCTTTTCTACGGAGTAGGCGATCGCCATATTTATCCGTTGATTTACTTGGGTAGGTGTATTTAACTTAACTGATATTTCTGACCCATCGTAATCAAATTTCTGCTCCACATCATCAACTTTGATGGAGGCAATATCAAGGTTAACAGCATTTAAATTTAAGCGATCAATGCCATTACATATAGGAGTGAGGGTAATATGACAAGTACCTTGTAAGCTCTGTTTGGGGATATCCAAACTTAGGTCTAAAAAAATATGTTCTACTTGTCCAGGACGATCTGGATTGTAATGTGGTTTTGCTCCCGGTAATTCAAAAGTCTTGTACTGGTTATTATCTGTATAAAAATAAGAATGGGACATTGATAGTTAGTGTTGGAAAAGTAATTAGGAGTTAGGAGGCGCCTAGTAGGGGCACAAGGCTTGCACCCTAGAGTTAGAAGTTAAGAGCTCCGAAGAAGTGTTTTTAGTTCTAACATATTTTCTTATAGCAAAAAAGACAAAAATGTAGGGGCACTATTTTTGTAGTGTCCCTAATAATTTATGAAAACGATTTTTACTCTCCAATACCAGCAAGAAAAACTAGTGCATCTATATCAATACATTTGTATTATTTTGTTAACTGGTACCTCTGGGGCGAATTTATACTTAGCAATGATGAAACAATGTTTCCAGATAAACTCGGGCTGCGCGGCGATCGCTATCTCCATTTTGTAGTAAAAATAAGGATAAAGCTGCTGTTAACACCCTATTTTGATCCCAATCGGGGTGTGCTGCTAAGTAGCTATTTAGCGATTCGTGGAGTGTTTCGGGGATTTCGGTAAAGATGCTTACTGTTGGGTTCATGCACTTTTCTCCTTGGAACTCCATCAATGGGTAAATCTTGCTTATGGTGAAGTCCGGGCGGCGACACAAACTCCTTGACAATTACGACAATCTATCGCAAAAGCTTTGGTAATTTTACACAGCTGCTCAATGGACAAAAAAAGCAAGCCGCATTATTGTGCGCTAAAAGGGGGTGGGTTTGTCAATGCTGCGAAATGTAACAAATAACTTTATCTTAAAAAAATATTTACGAAGTCATAAGGTTTTCAGTCTGTTTTTTGTTACATAATTTAATACAAACTCAGTCTTGCAAGTTTTATGTGCCTCAGGGAACAAAATCCCCAAGCAAACACCAAGGGCTTGTAACAACGTAAATTGCTTGTGGAAAACTACAAATTACCTGTGGAAACTCTGTGGAATTGGTGAGGAAAAATTCCAGGAATGATAAGAATTACAAAAATATTCTCAATTCTCATAAATCTTTGCCAATGAAATTAAGGAAACTAGTAGATGCGATCGCCATGAGTCAAAGTTGGGTCAACAAGAAGGGTGTGGGGTATGGGGTGTAGGGTGTAGGGTAATTGGTGGGGGCTTGTACCCCTATTGGTTCCGGGACAGGGTGTTAAAAAATACATTTTTCCCTTCTAACTTGAAAATAGTTAAGAAGCGCGTAGTAGGGGCGCATTGCGTGCGCCCTTGAGGAGTTAGTCACAAAGCATTTTCATGTCTTGGTTGTGGGATTTTCTCATGGGGGACTAGCTTGAAAGAGGGTGTGGGGTGTGGGGTGTAGGGTGTAGGGAAAAGAACCCTTTTTCATCGGGACTGCCTTCTGCCTCCTACCTGACGAAGGGCTATACGCACCAAAACCCTTGCAGGATGGTGCCGTACTCTCGTCGATAACACACCCTACGTGTTTTTCAACAATCAAATAGTAATTCTATAGGTGTCAAAGTAAATCTTTTATTTTACTTTATCTTCTTCATCTTCTTCGTCTGTTTCTTTCATCGCTTTATCTAAGCGGTCATTGGCATCCTTAGCCATTTTGGCGAAAGCCGCATTAGAGATTAATCCTCCGATGGTGGTAATAGTTCCCTCAGAAACCTGCTCTGAGAGTAAAAGACCTACACCAGTGAAACTGACAATGCCACTTAATACTGTTGCTCCTAACAATACATTAAAAGCTAACCTTGCTTGGCGAATACGCTCTTGCAAGAAACTGTTGTTCGGGTTAAATTCATTGGCTTGATTAGACATAGTTTTTTCCAGAAGTGAGTTGATAAAGTTTGTTTCTGTTGATACTCACTAATGTATGGGTAAGAAAGCTGACTATTGTTGATGATCAATGACGATGATCCACAACTTAAGAAAAATTTTTCATCAGTGGCTACAACTCAGTTTCAGTAAACTTTTCGACATGATGCTCTATAATAAGACCCTAGTGCTGATCTTTTTTGGTGTATTGCGGATCATCAGCATCTTAGGTGTAAATGCCTGTGCAAGAGTCTGGGAAAAATAAGAAAAGCTGCATATTAACTGAAAGTGGTAGAGAGAAGCTAAGTAAAGCCTTAGCAGAAAAGTATCCAAATGGACCTAACGCCAGTGAATTGGCATTACTCAGTGGAAAAGATCGTGCCGTTATTTCAAAAATATTAAATCCTCAAGAGTGCAAAGCAGTAACTCATAAATCTCTAGACGAATTATTTTCCTGTCTCGGCATAGATTTAGAGGATGATGATTTCAAGAAAGCAGAAAAAAAACCTAAACCACATCATTCAGAAAAGCCTCAAGTTTCACGACAAAATAAAAACCCGGCGATAAACGTTAATCATAAAGTCGCAGAACTTCTATGTTTATTGAACTGTGCAGAGCAGGAAGAGAAATTTAGAAACACAATAAGATGCCACAAAGGAGGAGTTTTTCTGGTTCAAGCGAATAAAAAAATTCTTCAAAATTGGTTGGTATACCGTTTAGCAAAATGCATACAGGATTTTGGGAACGCGGAAAAATTTTCCATAAAAATTAATCTAGAAGTAAGAATTAATTTTAATAATTTTTGGAAAGAATTCAAAAAGTTGGATTCAGAAGATAATCTCAACCGTGAAACAGTAATTCAAAGGTTGGCGGAATTTTGTAAAACAAAGTCCGTAATTATTGTTATTGATGGCTTTAGTTCTTTAGGTTCGGAACAAGTTCATTTATATAATTTCTGGTCAACTTTAGTAAATAAAGTTAATTCCATACCAAACCGTTCATTTAGGTCACATCTGATTTTTTTATTAGTAGGAACGGATAGATATACTGTGTTAAATAATGATAATAATGATAATAGTTATAGCGAAATTAAATACAAGATTATTCCATTGAAATTATTAGAAGAAATTTCAGATAATGAAGTAGAATTTTGGTTGAATAATAATCAAGTTTATGAAGAGCTTAATCAAAGAGGTTTTGATGTGCAATCATTCGTAAGTAATAAAATTCCATATTTAGCAAAAGAACCCGATCGCAGGCTGGAAGAAATATGTGAAAGTGTATTCCAAATTGAAGATGATATTACAGAAATTGAACGCTATTGGAAGTTAGTATAATGAGCAATAATCAAGAAATAAATTATCAATATACGGGAGATTATCAACCTGAAACTGGGACTGAAGACCCTAAGAAACGAATATATTATCCCTATTTACCCAGTGATGATTTAAAAGAGGCAGTTAACTTAGCGATCGCACTGGAGCGGCCATTACTATTAGAAGGGGAACCAGGTTGTGGTAAAACTCATTTGGCTAGTGCAGTTGCCTATGAGTTTACCCAAAAATACCTGCAAAATCAGCAGAATAACCAGGAAGAAAAAAAGTGGTGGGATTACTATATTTGGAATATTAAATCTACTACCCGCGCCCGTGATGGGCTTTACAGTTATGACGCTATTGCTAGATTGCGTGATGCCCAATTAATGGGAACTGACCCCCAACGATTGCAAGATTTTCTAGGGATTGTAGAAACTGGAGATTTAAAAAATAGATTACAGGACAAGAGAACTTATCGCAAATTTGGAGAACTAGGTCAAGCATTACAAGAACATAATTATCGTCCTATTTTATTGATTGATGAAATTGACAAAGCTGACAGTGATTTTGCTAATGATTTATTACTTGAGTTAGAAGAATTGCGTTTTGAAGTACCAGAAACAGGAGAATCTTTTCCTACTCCCAAGCACAAACCAATTGTTTTTATTACTAGCAATCGTGAAAAGCCGTTACCAGAACCTTTTCTTCGTCGCTGCCTGTACTTTTTTGTCAAATTTCCAGACCAAGAGAAAGGGGAATTACAGAAAATTATAAATATCCGATTTGGTAAATTTAAAAAGGATAAACAAAAATTAGTTAATCAAGCAATAGACCGCTTCTATAAAATTCGTGAAACATTAGAAAATGTCCCTGGAAGTAGACCACCAGGAACCAGTGAATTTATCGAGTTTCTCACTGCTCTTTTAAAGAGAGAGGATATTAGCCAAGCATTAAAAGATTTGGAAAATTTATCGAACAAATTACCCTTATTAGGAACATTATTGAAAACCAAGCAAGACCAAGATTTGTACCGGGAAAGAAAAAGCAATTGATGTCAAGCTGACACCAAATAAAAAAATGTTTACAACAGATGTAGGGGCGGGGTTTCCCCGCCCTTTGTTTTGTTTTATTTTGTTGGGTTAACCCACCCTTTGCTTTGTTTCGTTGGGTTTCCCACCCCTTCTAATGTGTCCCATTGTTTTTTCAAATTGATATCACATCCCGCACCCCATTACTCCATAATTCTGCATCTATCGTGAAATACAACCTCTATATTCACAATCGCCAATCAATTCGCCTGCGGGAATATGATTATTCACAACCAGGAGCGTATTTTATTACCATCTGCACCCAGCACAAGGAATGCAATTTAGGTGAATTGATAAATGGGGAAATTCAATTTACTGTTCGGGGTATGATTGCGTCTGTATTTTGGCTAGAAATTTCCCACCATTTTCCCAATGTTGAATTAGATCAATTTATCCTTATGCCCAATCATATCCACGGCATTATCTTCATTGAAGATAAAAATATTGCTGAAACCTCAACAATGGGCGGGGAAACCCCAACAATGGGCGGGGAAACCCCAATAATGGGCGGGGAAACCCCAATAATGGGCGGGGAAACCCCGCCCCTACGGAAGGGGAAAACCCCAACAATGGGTGAGGTTTCCTCAACAATGGGTGGGGAAACCCCATCGGGCGGGGAAACCCCGCCCCTACGGAAGGGGAAAACCACTTTGGGACAAATTGTTGCATATTATAAATACCGAACAACCAAAATCATTAATCAAATTGATGAAACTCCCGGACAAAGGATATGGCAACGGAATTTTTATGATCGCATTATTCGCACAGAGAAAGCATTACATATAATGCGTCAATACATTGCCACCAATCCCCAGCGTTGGAACAAAGATTTGTATAACCCCCGTAGGGGCGGGGTTTCCCCGCCCTTTTAATGGTTGGTTTCCCCGCCCTTTTAATGGTTGGTTTCCCCGCCCTTTTAATGATTGGTTTCCCCGCCCTTTTAATGATTGGTTTCCCCGCCCTTTTAATGATTGGTTTCCCCGCCCTTTTAATGGTTGGTTGACTCGCCCATTGTTGGGTAAACCCCACCCTTTTAATGGTTTCCTCGCCCTAAATCCCCAAACACCCCACCACATCAAAATTTGAAAACCAATGCAACACATAATTAACCCGTAGGGGCGGGGTTTCCCCGCCCTTTGTTGGGTTTCCCCGCCCTTTTAATGGTTAACCCGCCCTCTGTTGATTTTCCCCACCCTTTTAATAGTTAACCCGTCCATTGTTGGTTTTCCGCGCCCTAAATCCCCAAACACCCCACCACATAAAAATTTGAAAATCAATGCAACACATAATTAACCCGTAGGGGCGGGGTTTCCCCGCCCTTTGTTGGTTTTCCCCGCCCTTTGTTGGGTTGACCCTTTGTTGATTTTCCCCGCCCTAAATTCCAAAATATCCTCACCCCAAACATGGCAGCACCACTCGACTCATTATTATTAGACCTATTTCAAGAGTTACGAACAGCTGGAATGGCTCTAACCCTGGAACAGTATGAGTTATTGCGACAAGCAATTGCTCAGGGGTATGGTTTAGGTGGATGGGAAGATATCAAGCGGGTATGCCGATTATTGTGGGTTAAACCCAGCCCTAATTATGATGCCAGTGTTTTTGAGCGCATCTTTGACAACTATATCCAACAGCATCACGCCAAGATGCCCACACCACCAACCCCAAAAGCCACAAAAACTAGCTCCACCGATTCTGTAAAACCGCCGGCGAATTTACCCAAAATTCCACCCAGGAGGCGACAATCTCCATCAAATCAAACAACGGGTGAAGTGCAAGTTCCCGTAGCTATGCAAAATCCGTCAACCTCCACAAACTTTGAGGATGCTAGGAAGAATTTTCATTTTATTCCCACAGACTTCCCCATTAAGTTGCAAGATGTGCAAGTAGCTTGGCGTTTGCTACGAAAACCTGTACGGATTGGTTGGGACTATGAATTGGATATTGAAGCAACCCTTTACCAAATTGAACGGGAAGGACTTTTTACTGATGTGGTAATGCGTCCAGTAAGAATCCGCCGAACTGAACTGTTGCTGTTAATTGATGATAGTCCGGCAATGGTGCCATTTTTCCCTGCTTTTAGACCCTTTATTCAAGCAATTACAGAATCTAGAATTACCCCTGCCCAAATCTATCGGTTTACCAACTATCCGGGGGAATATGTTTACCATTGGTATCGCCCTTCCCAAGCTGAACCACTCAGTAATCTGTTGCCAAAATTACATAGAAACCGGACAATCGCCCTAATTTTCAGCGATGGCGGAGCAGCAACCAACACTTACAGCCAAGAACGCATTGAGGGCATATCCAAGTTTTTGACAGCATTATCCCCCTGTATTCGCCAACTAATTTGGCTGAATCCTCTGCCACCCCAACGATGGGAACAAACCTCAGCTTGGACAATTGATGGGATATTACATGGCAAAATGTTAACGTATGAGCCTACTAGTTTACAAACCGCGACAAGAGAAAATCCCCAGGAAATTTTAATTCAAACATGGCAAGGACATCTCCATCAGCAAAGAATCCCAACAGAGAAGATTTAACAACTCGCCGCATTCGGGTTTTTGCCAGACGCTACGGAGAAAAGACCCTATTTTTAGCCTACCATGCTGCTTTTCCCCTAACACTCACTTCAAATTTACTCTACTGTTTGCGGGAGAACTTTATGCCGGATTGTCCCTGGTATGCAGTGGCGGATGTGCTGTTATCAGGTTTATGCCAACCCGTAGGCTATGACTTATATGAGATGGAAGGGAAAACTAGGGATAAGTTACTGCGTCATTTGTGTGATGAATTTGGGGAACAGCGACTCAAGGATTTGGCTAATTTTATGTCCCAGTACATTACCAGTCGCTTGCAGTTGCAGGGTAATCACCGGGCTTTAGTTTTCGGAGAGCGTCCACAGTGGACGGCTTTGGCATACTTGAGTCCAGATGCAGAAGAGGCAATTAATGCTATTAAGGAAGAATTGCAACGGTTAACAGCTTCTACGGATGGGAAAGAGCGGATTAGATGGGCGGCGTTAGTAGAGAGTTATGCCGATTTATTATCGGAGAAGGGTTTTCAGCCGTTGTTATTGGAATGGGCACGGCATACCCTGGATGGGGAACCGATTCAAGATGAGGAGATGAAATTAGCCGCAGCGTTGGGGGTTTCTCTGGAGCCTTTTGAGTATGATGTGGCGGTTATTAGTTTAGGTAATAGCCCAGACAGTGAGCTGGAAGAAGAATTACAATCTTTTGAGTTTGAGGTAATAACGGTAAATGCTCGCGGGGAAGTAATTAACAAAGAACCTAAACAAGCATTTTATTTTGTAGAGCCTCTTGGAGTGGTAGAAGGAAGTTCTATAAGCAATGCTCGAGACAAAGAAACAGTTAGAACAGAAATGCTTAGGGAAGAGTTAAATGCATTACAGGAAGAACATAAAACAATTTTATATAGATTGCGTTCTGAAGGCTCTAATTCTACCCGCTCTAGATTACGCCGTCAGTTAAAGCAAATTGAGGAGGAAACTTCCCGGCTTGAGCAGGAGCTACATAATTTACAACCAGAACCAGCAGCACTGGGAATAGAAATGGTAGCAATTCCCGGAGGAACCTTTGAAATGGGCTCTCCTGAAAATGAACCAAAACGTTATGACAGTGAGAGTCCACAACATACAGTAACCGTGGAGCCATTTTTTATCAGCAAATATCCTATAACTCAGGCACAGTGGCGATTTGTGGCACAGTTATCCCAGGTAAACCAGGAAATAAAACCAGAACCGTCTAACTTTAAGGGAAATAACCGTCCTGTAGAGCAAGTATCTTGGTACGATGCAGTTGAGTTTTGTGCCAGACTTTCCCTATATACGGGTAGAATATACAGTTTACCAAGCGAAGCTGAATGGGAATATGCTTGTCGCGCTGATACTACTACACCATTTCATTTTGGCGAAAATATTACTGGTGATTTAGCAAATTATTATGCCAAAGCCACCTATGCAGATGAACCGAAAGGAGAATATCGGGGAAAAACTACTTCTGTAGGGCAATTTTCACCTAACGCCTTTGGTTTGTACGATATGCACGGAAATGTCTGGGAATGGTGTCTTGACCATTGGCATAATAACTATAAAGATGCGCCTACGGATGGTAGTGCATGGATAGAAGTTGAAACTAGTGATAATGAGAATCGTTTTCGAGTGCTGCGGGGTGGTTCGTGGCTCAGCACTCCAGAGAACTGCCGCTGTGCCTATCGCCTCAGGCGCAACCCAGACGACGCTTTCAGCAATGTCGGGCTGCGGGTTGTGTGTGGTGGTCGCTCGCCCAGGACTCTTGTGTAGCACTTTATACTCTAGTCCTTTAGCCCTTTGCACTTCTTTCTCTTTACCCTTCCAGAGCGTAGCGTCGCGGAGCGATCTAAAAATTTTTTTTCAAAAGACTATACACATATCTTGCACCTTCTCAATAAGGGTAATACCAATTCAAATAATGTTTGCGACACATAAATTAAATTACTCGTAGGGGTTTAGCAGTGCTAAACCCCTACCCATCTGTCGCATTCTTTTTTCAAATTGGTATAAGGTGGGCATTGCCCACCCTACTCGATTACCAAAACCGTTGGCAAGAATTAGAAATAAGTGACAATCCCTTTGCAACGGTAGTAATGGCACATTTGAAAACTCAACAAACGAGTAAAAAGCTAGGAGAACGGAAAAGTTGGAAATTTAGTTTAATTCGTCGATTGTACGAACAAGGATGGCAAGAAACGGATATTCGTAACCTATATCGATTTATTGATTGGGTTATGATTTTACCAAAAGCCTTGGAAACGGAGTTTTGGCAAGAATTTAAGCAATTTGAGCAGGAGCAAAGTATGGGTTACGTAACAACTGGTGAGCGCATTGGCTACGAACGGGGAACACAAGAACTTGTTCTTCGGCTATTACAAAAACGAGTGGGAGAATTACCCCAATCTGCTAGGGAAAGTATTCAATCTCTTTCTCTAAGTCAATTGGAGGAACTTGGTGAGGCTTTGTTAGATTTTACAGCACTAGATGATTTACTTACCTGGTTGGCGGAAAATTCTGTGGACTAGGAATTTTAGCAATGACACAAACTATCACTAAACATTATCGGCAGACAGGACAACATTTTATTGAAAAATTAGGTAATAAAGTTGTACTAGAGATGGTACTGATTAGGGGTGGCAGTTTTATGATGGGCGCACCAGAGGATGAGGAAGGCAGCAGCAAAGATGAATACCCACAACATCAAGTAACAGTTCCACCCTTCTTCATGGGTAAATATCCCGTCACTCAGGCACAGTGGAAAGCCGTTGCTAGGCTACCAAAAATCAAACATCAACTCAAACGCGATCCATCTTATTTTAAAGGAGATAACCACCCTGTAGAGCAAGTTTCTTGGTACGATGCTGTTGAATTTTGTGCCCGTCTTTCCCGGTATACCAACAGACCCTACCGCCTACCAAGTGAAGCTGAATGGGAATATGCCTGTAGAGCAGGTACAACTACTCCATTTCACTTTGGGGAGACAATTACAACTGATTTAGCGAATTATTGTGGAATAGATGAAAAAATTGGAGATACTTTGTATAAAGGCTCCTATGGTAAAGGAACTACAGGAGAGTACCGCGAGGAAACAACACCTGTAGACTACTTTAAGGGAGCTAATGCCTTTGGTTTATACGATATGCATGGCAATGTTTGGGAATGGTGTCTTGATCATTGGCATGGCAACTATGAAGATGCGCCTACGAATGGTAGTGCATGGATAGAAGCTGAACATAATGATAATCATTATCGTGTGCTGCGGGGTGGTTCGTGGAGCAACAATCCTGTAAGCTTCCGCTGTGCCCTTCGCAACCTCAACAACCCAGACCACGATAACGCTAATGTCGGGCTGCGGGTTGTGTGTAGTGGTCTCTCGCCCAGGACTCTTGTGTAGCCCTTTACACTTTAGCCCTTTAGCCCTCTGCACTTCTTTCTCTTTATCCAGACAAAAATAAATGTAGGTTGGGTGGAACGAAGTGAAACCCAACAATACCAATTTCTTGGGGTGTTGGGTTTCGTTCCTCAACCCAACCTACGCCACTCGTAGGGGCGGGGAAACCCCGCCCCTACCAATCAATCATGTGTCGGATTGTTTTTTCAAATTGGTATAACCTCACGCACCAATCACCGATTGTGACAATTGCGTAAGTCCTGTCAAAATATCATCAACAATTACAGATGCAAGAATTTTACAGCAGTTTTCATCTATTTGAACCACATCTTCATGTAGGGGTTTAGCACTGCTAAACCCCTACGGTGTGGTCTATTTACCTGAAAATCGCTGTAACTTGACAAATTACCGTCGTCGTTGCTGAAGTTTTTGATAAACCGCCTTGACATCAACATTATGGTGAGCTAAAGCCACTAAGGTGTGATACAACAAATCAGCGACTTCCCCGGCGATTTCCTCTGGCTCATCATCCTTAAATGCCATTACTACCTCAGCAGATTCTTCACCAATCTTCTTCAAAATTTTGTTGTCACCACCTGCAAGTAGCTTACAAGTATAGGAACTTTCATTGGGATTATCCCGGCGATCGCATATAATCTGAAATAGTTGGGATAAAGTATTCCCTGGTGGAGGAACAATTTGACTATCTACCTGATGAAAACAGCTGCGTTCCCCGGTATGACAGGCAATATCTCCTACCTGTTCTACTCCCACCAATAAGGCATCACTATCGCAGTCGTAGCGCATACTTCGTACCTTTTGAATATGTCCAGAAGTAGCTCCTTTATGCCATAATTCCTGACGAGAACGGCTCCAAAACCAAGTTTCTCCTGTGGATAATGTCTTCTGCAAAGATTCTTGATTCATCCATGCCATCATCAACACAGTGCCATCTAGATAATCTTGGATGATGGCTGGTACCAGTCCCCGTTCATCGTAGCGAATTTTGTCAACGGGGATAGCTTGCTCAAAGGAAGAATTAACAACAGAAGACATACCAACTACTTCAAAAAAGCGAAAATGGTTTATTGCTTCACCATACCATTCAGGGCATGACAGTTGGCAGATTTTGAAATAGGGCTTGCTGAAAAGGATTGTAGAGATGTTGCAATGCAACGTCTCTACGAAATATATAGCGCTACGCGCAAGTAATAAGTAATAAGTAATAAGCTTACTAATCAAGGGTTGTAGCTCTCAAAAATGTCCTAACCTAGTTGCGTAGCGCTATATTTGGCACAACTTCTAACTCCTAAACACCATTTTTTATTGGAAGTTGAATGATGAACTCTGTACCTTGACCTGGTTTAGATAAACATTGAATTGTTCCTTGGTGTTTTTCTATCACAATTTTATAGGCAATAGACAGTCCTAATCCCGTACCTTGACCAACTTCTTTTGTAGTAAAGAAAGGGTCGAAAACTTTTTGACATACTTCCTCAGACATACCCAAACCACCATCACTAATTTTGATGATAATTTCTTGCTCTGTAGCCTGGGTTTTAATCCAGATATTGAGAGGAATTAGAGGGCATTCTGTGGAATAATTTAAATGTTTTATTTTAATATCTTGAAACTTCTGCTCTAATGCATCAATTCCATTTACCAAGATATTCATAAATACTTGATTTAATAGTGCTGGATAGCATTCTAATAATGGTAGATTACCATAATTTTTCGTCACTATAATATTTGGGCGATCGCCAGTAGCTTCTAATCTATGATTCAAAATCAATAAAGTACTATCCAAACCTTCATGAATATCTACTGGTTTAAAATCTGACTCATTATTACGGGAAAAATGACCTAGGGATTGAACAATCCCAGCAATACGTTCTGAACCATTTTTCATCGACTCTATGATATTTGGTAAATCTGCAATCATAAAATCTAAATCAATGTCTTGAATATATTCTTGAATTGTAGAGACTGGTTCAGTATAATTCTGGCGATAAAGCTGGATTAATTCCAACAATTCTTTTGTATATCCTTTGATGCATTGAATATTGCCAAAAATAAAATTGACTGGATTATTAATTTCATGGGCAATACCAGCCATTAGTTCTCCCAAACTTGCCATTTTTTCTCCTTGAACTAACTGGGCTTGGGCTTGCTTTAATTCTTGGATAGTTTGAATAAGTTTTGTGGCTTGGGTTTGAGTTTGTGTTAATAATTCTGCTTGTTGAATTCCTATACCTAATTGCACTGCAATTTGAGCTAATAAACTGACTTCTTCTTCCTGCCAATAACGTGGTTGAGAATACTGATAAGCAATTAGTAATCCCCATAAATTATCACCTTGGGAAATGGGAACAAAAAATTCATTTCGTGGCATTTTTTTACCATCATTATTTCCAAACTCCTCTAAAATAGATTGAGGTAAAAAGATAGACTTTTGCCAACCTTCTTTGAAAGAATCAGCAACGAATTCTCCTTTCCAATCGGCATGAAAACGGTAAATCGATACTCGTTCTACTTCCAATAATTCCCGCACTGCTTGGGTAGTAGTTTTAAAAATGGTTTCGATATCAAGGGATTTACGGATTTTATCTATGGTTGCAGCTAACAATTTTTGCCTTTCCATAGCTTTGTTCCGTTCGGCGGCTTCTGCTAATTGAACGGCTTGGGTTTGCACCTGTTTTACATGTGCATCCTGTTTCAATGCTATTCCTAATTGTTGGGCAATTAAGGCAACAAATTCAATTTCAGATTCCTGCCAATTACGAGGTTTACCACATTGATGAATGCACAGTAATCCCCAAAGTTCACCTTCTTGAAGTAGAGGTGCAACCACATTGGCACGGACTTGGAATTGTTCTAAAATACTGATGTAGCAATCCTTAAACTCTTGCTGATAAATATCAGCGATCGCATTTACTCGACCTTGAGCATACAGTGGTGCAAAATCTTCACTAAAACAATGATCATACACCTTTTTAGCGATCGCAGAACTCAAACCCTCAGCAACATCTTCGTAAATAAATTCCCCTTCCCAATCATTCTCGGGATAGAAACGGAAAATTCCCACTCTGTCTGCTTGCAACAATTGACGTACTTCCACAACCGTGGTTTGGCAAATAACATCTAAATCTAGAGAATCTCGAATACGGGTAATTACCCCAGTTAATGCCTTTTGCCGTTCCGTTTGGTTTTGAGCTTGTTTGAGTACCTCACTATATCTAATTGCAACCCCAATATGTGTACCAATTTGGGCAATTATTTGCACTTCATTCTCTTGCCAAATTCTCGGCGTACTATTTTGATAAACTGCAATTATGCCCCACAGTTTATCTCCCTGCAAAATAGGAGCGGAAGCAAACGCTTTTGCTTCAAATTGTTCTAAGAGAGCAATATGACAATCTGTCAACCCAGCTTCATAAATATTATTGATTAGAAATGTTTGATTATCAGCATATCGCCCGCCTTGATTTGACTGGATATAAGTATCTTTAATTACAGGCTGAACTCCAACTAGAGGAGTCCAACCTGCTGCATAGGATTCAGCCACAAAATTACCACTCCAATCTTCATTAAAGCGGAAAATTGCCACGCGATCTGCTTGGAGAATTTCTCGAACTTCTTGAGTAGCTATTTGGAAGATAGTGTCAATATCCAGTGGAGTGCGAATTTTATTCACAATTTGGTCAATTATTTGCTCTCGACGAACAGCATTAGCTAATTGAACGTTTTGTGATTCTAGTTTTTGAGAATATTCAGCTTGTTGAACTGCAAGCATTAAATGATCTGCAATAATCTGGAGAAATTCAATTTCAGATTCCTGCCAATCACGAACTTCCTGACATTGATGAATACATAACAAACCCCACAGTTTTTCGTCTCTTAACAGTGGAACTACTAAGTTTGCCAGGATTTGAAATTGACCCAAAATCTCTACGTGACAATCGCTCAGTCCAGCATCATATATATCTGCAACTGCTTGTATTCTACCTTGTTGATACTGGGCAGCAAACTGTTCTCGAAAACAGTAATCGTAAACCTTGTATGAAACAACAGAATCCCAACCTGATGCAATATCCTCATAAATAAACTCCCCTTCCCAGTCTTTTTCTGGGTAAAACTGAAAAATTGCTGCTCTATCAGCATTCAGTTCTTCTCTGACTTGGGTAACAGTAGTTTGAAAAATAGTATCTAAATCTAGGGATTCCCTAATATTTTTGATTATACTTGCCAGTGTTTTTTGTTGTTGCAGTTGCTCTGGAAGGCGAATCGATTCGTTTATTTGATTGTTTGTTGAAGTCAATGGGGATTGCATCGATGATAATAATTTTTATATGCGTACACTTAAATAAAACTTCTCCCACTTGTCGGCATCCTACTAATATAAAGAGGATAATTCCAATCAGCAAGGGAAAGGTCTTACCTATATAGTTCCCCATTTATTTAGAGAATTTCACAACTTTCCAACTCTTCTTGAGAAATTGTTAAGATATAATTATTGTGCATAAATATCTACGAATAAGTAACACTTCGACTAGTTTCTATAAAGCTGCGGTAACTGCCACCAAGGAACATGGGGATGCTCATGATGTTCTCGGTGGTAGCCGAAATGGTAACAACTTAAAAACGACCACAAAATTGGCAATTTAGTGCTGTTTGCTCGATGAAAATTATCGTATCCTCCTAGTGGTTGGCGATGAGGTAGGAAAGTACCAAAATAAAATAGCTGCAAGGAACTCAAGCTCAAAGGTAATGCCCAAAATAAACCGAGATTGACGGGAGCCAGATGGAATGTGTAACCAAGCAGAATCACAATGCCGAGGGAACATCCAAACTGCCCCCAATGCCAATATCCTTTGAGAAAGTTCAAATACCAGGCAAACCAGCGTGCATCCTTGCCATCGTGGAAATCGGGGTCTTTAATAGAAGCTGGATAGTGGTGGTGTAACCAATGCTTACGTAAGAGTTTTTCGTAGTCAAAAAGCCCGTATAAAGAAATTGCCAGCACACCGAAACCGCGATTGAGTGTTGGATTTTGCGGACAAACTAGTCCATGCATCGCTTCGTGTGCGGTAATAAATAAACCCGTATCGAGAAAAGTTTGTAAGAGAATTTCCAGAACCAAACCTAGGGGATGAATTGTTGTAGCATCATAACTAAGCAAGAAAGACAGGCTAATACACCACAATCCTAAGATTGTAGTTGCCACCATTAGACCTGTCGAGCGAGCAATGTAATGGTAAAGCATCATTACATTCTTGCCAGGGCAGCCACTTTAGCTCTTTTATCAGGAGTTAAACCTGCTAATTCATCGCTAGATAACCATCCTTCTTTGATTAACTTGGCAAGAACGAAAACTGGCGTAGAGTCTCTGTAGTCGTACTTACCATCTATATCGTATCTTCTGGCATTTAAATAGTCGTTTAAAGTCCAAATATCATTTATTTCAGTTATTTGGCTGGTTTTTTGGCTAATCTCAGCTATCAGGGCTTCAGTTTCTCTGGTATAAGCTTTATTTAATGCTTCACGAGCTATTTTTTGTTCAGTTTCTGACCACTGCGGAGCTTTCTGTTGCATATCGAGCATGGAAGTGAATAAAAAACGCCCTTGAGAATAGAGCGCGTGTATTTTAATTACGGTTTTGAATTATTTTAGTCTGCTCTTACTGGAGTATTAATTTTGGGGCTTGCTTGAACTAACGAGCTAGGTTTAATAGCTCTTTAGGAGATGCAAGCAAATCTATAGCCACGAAGAAAATCTTACCTTGAGGATCGAGTAAGAATCGCCAAGCAATATTCATGCCGACGTTACCCCCAAACCACGGTGTTTGACACTTACCCGTGACTTTAATTTGGGTAAAACCATCATCTGTTGGTTCGGCAACTCCCCGTTCGGGAATCAATTTGAGATTCTGACATTCTTCGCGGAAAAATTTTAAAACCTCGTCTCTACCAACAATGGGGCGGCGAAATGGAGGCTGTAAAGCTCCATCCGGGGTAAATAACTCGATTAATGCCTCAAAATCATTGGCATTCAAGTTATTCATGTAGCTGAGAATTGTCGGATTGTCTACGCCTTCGATCTTAACTTGAGTTCGTAGTGAGATGTCTTTAGGTGGAACAACCGGTGCGCTAATTTTTTTGAAGCCGCTTATTTTGTTGGGGTCGTAACCCATATCCACAACTGCATTGCGGAGAACGGTGATTTGCTGACCAGGTTCTAAGCCGATGATGGTCACGAGAACCGCATTGGCATTCGCTGAAAGCTTGTAACCTTCAGGAATCGGTGCTATTTTCCCCTGCTCCATCAATTTTCCTAATTCATACCAAAAACCGAGCTTGATGTTCGCTGTCCAAGTGGCGTAGGTGCGACCAATTGGCGTATCAGTGCGGTTGGCTAAGTCACACATGACCTGACTTTGCTCTAAGGGAGTCATGTCGCACATTTCTTTGAGAGTTCTTTCGGCAAACTGCATACTAGCTGCTCCGGGAGCGGCAACTGTAATTGTTTTGCCCATTTCTAAGTAGGCGAACCAGATTAATGCTAGTTGATCTTCAGCACTGAGTTGGCTGAACCTAGCGATGGTTGCAGGTACAGCATCAGCAGCTAAAGTGTTGGGAAAAATATTCCTAGCTGAATCGATACTAAATGGCATATTTTTTTGAGTTTATGTTTACGCAGAAGAGACAAGTTGAGTGTTCTTTTTGCTTGGGAAACTAAACCAATCTCCACGTAATCTTGTGTTTAAGTGAAGTTGGCTCTGAACTTTACTTGATATTTTGATGTAACTAGGGTTCTGGACTCAAATATTTTACCACCATATGCTGTTGCTAATTTTCTGGAGATATCAAATGAGGGATCTATACCAGTATTCCAGAGTCCTAATGATTCTATGGGCTAGAAGTATGACAAGAGCCACTATGTCTTCTGAGGAAAAACTCTCAATTTACCACCTGCGATCGCTAGATTAACCCTTGTACCCACAGGTAACATAGTATCCAACATTGTCCGGGCGTGCAATTCTTTGCCGGAGGGGGTTTGCAAACAATATTGATATTCTCGCCCTAAGAAACGTCGGGTGCGAATGAATAACGGGGCATCGGTGGCAGGTTGTAAAATCACATCCTCTTGGCGAATCATCAATTCACAAATGTGATGGTTGTCAGAGTTCATAGGCATAGTATTTTCTGCGAATTCAAAACAACCAACTTCTGTTGACCACATACTACCTTGAAGTTGGGCAGGTAAAAAATTGGCTTGGGTAACAAATTCTGCCACAAAACGGGATGCGGGATGGGTGTAAATTTCTTCTGGGGTACCCAATTGTTCTAGATTCCCTTGGCGCATCACTCCCACAATATCAGACATGACTAAAGCCTCTTCTTGATCATGGGTAACAAAAATTGCCGAAGTCCCCGCTGCTTTGAGAATATCTCGGATTTCTTCCCGCAGTTGTAACCGCACTTGGATATCCAGGTTACTCAAAGGCTCATCCAACAACATTAACTTGGGTTGGGGAGCTAAAGCCCGCGCTAGGGCAACCCGTTGTTGTTGTCCCCCTGAAAGTTCGTAGGGGTAACGTTTTTCTAAACCTTGCAACTGCACTAAAGCCAGAACTTCAGACACCCGTTTTTCTACTATATCTCTAGGTTGCTTTTTTAACCCAAAAGCTACGTTAGCTGCCACTGTCAAATGGGGGAACAAGGCATAATCCTGGAAGACAATACCAATATCGCGCTGTTCTGGGGGAATAGCAAGGGAGGGTGAATAAACTAATTGCCCTGCAATTTCTATGGTTCCTGTTTGTGGTTGTTCAAAACCAGCAATCATTCTCAATAGGGTGGTTTTACCACAACCAGATGGTCCAAGCAATCCCAGGATGTCCCCGGTGTGTAATTGCAAGCAGACGTTATTAACTGCGGGTAAGGAATCATCCGCAAACTGCTTGGTGATGTTTTGTAAGTTTAAAATGACTGATTTCATAGTTAAATTATGTATAAAAAATCTAGTTATTTATGTTTTATTTTGAACTTTTTCTTGGGAAAGAATGAGCAATGTTGAACCCATCGAAACCAAGAGCATTGTCAGGGAACCTGCTGCTGCGTCGGCAAAGTCTACATTTTCTGTGGCTTGCCAAATTTCCACTGCTAAAGTGCTAAAACCAATGGGAGATAAGAGCATGGTAGCGGGTAGTTCTTTAATACTGGTGAGAAATACAAGTACCGCGCCACTTAAAATCCCTGGTCTAACTAAGGGTAGGGTAACTTCTTTGAGGGTTTGCCAGGGGGATCTGCCTAAACTACGGGCTGATTCTTCTAGTTGGGGGTTTACTTGTAAAAGAGAACTACGGATATTACCGAGAGTTTGAGGCAAAAATAAAACCAAATATGCAAAAATGAGCATGGGCAATGTTTGATACAGTATTGGCAAGTAATTCGCCCCAAAAAAGACCAAAGATAAGGCAACTACAATTCCCGGTACTCCAAAACCAATGTAGGAACAACGCTCAATTATGGCAGTGATTTTACTGGGAAATCGGACTGCCAGGATAGCAATTGGTAAGGCAAATACCGTGGCGACTATGGCTGCTAATGTTGCTACTCCCAGGGAATTGAGGATTATTGGCAATAAATTGGGGAAAGAATAGCCGGTACTTAAGCCCCTTATCAACCAAAATAGAGTGATGCCAACGGGTAGAAAGACGCTGAAACTGGCAATGAGCAAACAAAAACCAAAAGCCAACCACTTCCACCTGCCCAACTTCATCACTGGTATAGGGCGCAGAGATGCAGAACCCCGACTATAATATGCAGCTTTCGATCGCACGCGGTACTCTAGCCATAAAATTACTAATACTAGGGTAACTAGCATTAAAGACAATGCCGCAGCTGAATTACGATTAAAACTAGCTTTGTATTGAATAAAAATGGCCCTAGTAAAAGCATCAAACCGCATGAGGGAGGGTGTACCAAAATCCCGGAGGGAGTATAAAGCCACTAATAAACCCCCGGCGATCGCTGAGGGCTTTAACTGGGGTAAAATAACCTTAAAAAAGGTTGCTCGTCTGTTGTAACCCAAACTCCTAGCAGCTTCTTCCAAGGAGGGATCGATACCTTGTAACCCAGAACGGATACTCAGCAACATATAGGGATAGGTAAACAAGGTAATTGCTAACACAGCCCCCGGTAAACCATAAATAGATGGTAACTCCTCCACTCCCAAGGGTGCTAGTAATATCTGCAAAAAACTACCCCTCGGTGCTAAAGTAGCAATCAAGGTAAAGCTGCCCACATAGCTAGGGACTGCCAAGGGTAATGTGGTGACTATTAACCAAAACCGCCGTGCGGGTAAATCTGTGCGTACAGTTAAAAATGCTAAGGGAACGGCAATCAGGGTAGAGAACACAGTTACTAGTACCGCCATCACTGCACTATTAGCCAAAATTGAGAGATTGCGGGAACTAGAAATTAATCCCCACAAATCCTCATGGCCCATACCTGCGGTACGAATAACTAAATATACCAATGGCAGGGCAATGGCAATGGCTACTACTGCCCCTGCGAGGATGAGAAACAATGGAGGACGAACCGCTTTCAATTCCTACAATGCTCCTGCTTGTTGTAGTAATTCCAGGGTTTTTCCCAAATCAGATAAATTACTGAGGTTAATTTTCGGTGGGTTCAGTTCTTTCAATGGTATCTGCTTGGCAGATGCGCTGATTCCTGGTACCAAGGGATACTCGTAAGTTGTTTGGGCAAAGTAATTTTGGGATACTGGTTTGAGCAGATAACTAATCAATGCTTCCACATCTTTTCTTTGATCGGTGGTTTTCATCATTGCCACCCCTGCCACATTTATCATAGCACCTGCATCTTTACGGGTATAGTGGTGTGCTACGGGAAAATTGGGATTATCTTTTTTGAAGCGTTCTGAATAATAGTGATTTACTAGTCCCAAATGAATCTCTCCCCTTCCCAAAGCCTCGACAATGGGCGTATTCTTGGGATAAACCTTGACTCCATTGGCTTTCATCGCCCGCAGCCATTGTAAGGTTTTTTGCTCCCCTTCCAACACCCGCATTGCTGTCACAAAGGATTGAAATGAGCCATTGGTAGGTGCCCAACCTACTTTACCTTTCCATTGGGGTTTAGTTAAGTCCCAAATTGATGATGGTAACTGGTTTTTCTGGACTAATTTGGTATTGTAATCAATTGTCCGCGCCCTTCCGGAAATACCTAACCAATGACCCTGGGGAGAACGGAAACGGGCATCAACCTGATTTAACAATTGTGATGGAATTTTGAGAGTGAGTTGCTTTTGCTGCACTGCTCCCAAAGCTCCTGCATCTTGAGCAAAAAACAAATCAGCGGGACTTCTTCTACCTTCCTCCAAAAGAGCGATCGCTAGTTCAGATGTACCACCATAACGCACCTGAATATCTAAGCCTAAATCCTTCTTCGCTTTTTCAATCAAGGGTCCAATCAGCTTTTTATTCCTACCTGAATAGATAGTCAATGTTTTAGCTTGGGCACTACTTGCCAAACCCATCCCCACACTGATAATAAAAGCCAACGCTCCTGCTGATATTTTCATCAAAGACGCGGTTCTCACCTTTTGAAACTCCACCATAATTAAAAGGAACTTTTCGCAACAATTAGCTATTCTCAACTAATAGCATCAATTACTGTAATTAATCAATAATATTTCTCAAAAAAAATAGAATGTAAATTTTTCACACGATATGTTAATTTTCACCCCATATAGAACTACGTACATATGTTAGGACATTGTTAAATGCACCAAACCTATGAACAGTAAATTTATTACTTATTACTTATTACTTATTACTTATTACTTGCGAAGATTACCTATAACGTAGTGGTTTGTCCCATAAGTTCTGAAGGGCAAAAAATGTAGTGGGAGCGTCTCGCTTCCTGTTTCCACAAAGTGGGCTTTCCGGCCACACTACAGTAAACTATCAAAATTAATGAAAAAGACCAGTAGGTTGGGTAAAACGTAGTGTAGATCCGAAGGGACTTCCCGCAGGGTAAACCAACTGGGTGTACGGAAAATGTTGGGTTACTCTACCCTAGCCTTCGGCAAGCCGCTGCACGTCTACCTTCCTCAACCCAACCTACAATCGATACTGTTGCCTGTTGCCTGTTGCCTGTTCCCTCTCCCAAGGGAGTTGACAACCTAGGTTACAAGATAATACAATGTATAGTACAAGATTAGTGAACACAGTATTACCATGCGACTAAAAAGATGGGAGTCTCCCCGTAAACAAGGGAGAAATAACAAGGGTAAGGGTGGTTCCGCCAGGAAGCGACAACTGAAAAAGCAGCAACAAATGCTCAGACAAAAGCTCAAAGGCAAGGACAAGCTAGACAACCAATCTCAGAACAATCAAAAAAGAAGGCAGGGGGAAGAGAAATTAATCTTCCCCTTATTTTTTTGCTTATACAGCATGGTTATTGTAGTGCGGGCATCCTGCCCGCTTTATGTATACAATTTAGACGCTTAACAGCTTAGTACCACTAAACGGAATTCAAAAGTGACGCATTCAAAATTATTGTGTTCTCTGGCTTTGAACTTTGATAAATGGTATGTTTATTTTCGCCGATTTGTACTACACATATCTTGCACCTTCTCAAGAAGAGTAAGGTGGGCAGTGCCCACCCTACCCTAAATCAAGGTTTTCAGGCTCTAATTTTCTCAATAATCTTGTGGTGCAAGATGTGAAACTAGCTGTATCCCACAGATATAGTTTTAAGGTAATATTTTAGTTCTACCACCAATAAATCAGGACTTACACAATTGTCACAATCGGTCATTGGTGCGTGATGTTACAAGTCTGATTGCTACGTTCAAATATTCTCGCAATGTCACGCAACGGCAATAATGCACCCTAGAAAATCTATACCGCATTTTGCCTCCCCCACAGAAAAAATATGCCAGTTGCGTAAGTTCTATAAATGACAATAGTTTTCTTACTAAGATATTGAAATTTGATTTGATTGCGACATTAAAATTGCAACAATATTCTCAGTAAGAGATACAACCATTGAATAGGTTAATTTTAATGTTTGAAAATCATAAAAGGAACGGTAGAACCATATTTTTGAAAATATTCTGAACTAAGACATATGATAAATTTGCGTATTTTGACCAGTATTTTCATCTTGATGATTACTTCTGCATGTATTCCTTTTGTTACAACTGTGAAGGATGTACCTTCTTCATCTGTGACACAGTGCACTTATCAAGTGGTTAATCGTTATCCCCATGATTCAAAGGCATTTACTCAGGGGTTAGTGTATTTTAATCAAACATTGTATGAAGGTACAGGTATTTATGGAAGTTCATCGATACGCGAAGTTGCGTTGGAAACAGGTAAGGTTCTGCGGATTTCTAAGCTCGAGTCTCAGTATTTCGGCGAAGGAATAACAATTTGGAAAGATAAATTAATTCAGCTAACTTGGAAATCTAATCAAGGGTTTGTTTATGATTTACAGTCTTTTAGGCGGATAAAAAGTTTTAAGTATCCTACTCAAGGCTGGGGTTTAACCAATGATGATAATCACTTAATTATGAGTGATGGCTCTAACGCTTTGTACTTTTTAGATCCTAATACATTTAAAGTCCTTAAGACTGTATATGTACAAGAAGGTAGTCAACCTATTGAGCAATTAAACGAACTTGAGTATATAAATGGTGAGATTTATGCAAATATATGGCGTCAAGAACGTATTGCCAGAATATCTCCAAAAACAGGTCAAATTCTTGGTTGGATTGATCTTACAGGGATAAACAAATCTGAACAAAATCTCAATCAGGAAGCTGTTCTAAACGGAATTGCCTATGACTCTAAAAGGAATAGAATATTTGTTACAGGTAAATTATGGTCTTATTTGTTTGAAATTAAAGTTGTTTGCTAACCCACGGGTTTACTTTCTTGCCCACCGTAATTCTCAATCGCTCATTTCCTTCCCATTTTCGTTGCACACATAAGTCTTGTTATATTTGAATATATTTTTAGCTGAAACAGCAAGAAGCCTCACGCCTACCTGATAAGAAACAATACGTAGGGGATTGACACAGCTAAAATAGTGCAATAGGTGTAGGTTGGGTTGAAGAATGTAGACGCAACAGCGGCTTGGAGCAGAGTAAACCAACACCAGTAAAGCTTTGTTGGGTTTTCCTATCGCTCAACCCAACCTACATTTTTAGGCGTGTCAGTCTAGTAGTGGCGTGACACAACTAAAATGGTGCAATAGGAAAATCGCGCAATCCCTTATAAATTAAGGCTTTTCCAAAAAATCTATTTTACTACTTTAGCTGTGTCAGTCCACTACTTAGGACAAATTGAGAATCCAGAATGAAGGCGTAGTAAACTTTTCTCTCCTGCCTCCGGGTAAATGAGAAAATGTGTGGGAGAGCCAAGATACTTATACCAATTTAAAAAAAGAATGCGACAGATGGGTAGGGGTTTAGCACTGCTAAACCCCTACGAGTAATTTAATTTATGTGTCGCAAACATTATTTGAATTGGTATTACAAGAATTTAGAATGAGCGAATTACCTCTTGCAACGGGGATTTTACCCCGATGCAAAACGCACTGCTTATAAAAGCAGGGGAATTCAACCCCCAAGGTTGGTTAAACCCCATCCATCTTGAAATCTGGAGTTTTCATGTAGGTTGGGTTGTTCGCGTTAGCGTTGCGTAGCAATAGAATGAAACCCAACGATAGCAATGGTTCCGTTGGGTTACGCTATCGCTTTTCACAGGATGCCGA
>JASJCJ010000085.1 GCA_030066045.1 Calothrix sp. MO_167.B12 | reverse complement strand
CGGCAATTAGGTTTGATTGCGCTCGCCGCCGGAAGATTAAGTTACTCCGATCAAATTATGGATGATTGATACTATTGTCAATTTCCTCCTCCCGCTCACGCTCCTTGCGCGGCTCTGTTTGGGAGCAGTGCCAAACACACAATACAAGCTTAATGTCTGAAAGTCTTTGTATAACCGGGTTATAAAAATACCAAGGTTTTGAATTTAACCTGCGGAATGTGGGTTTAAGCTGAAGTTCCCCTATTTTCTTGCACTTTTTAATCCAAAAATAGCCTTAAAAGCTTACAAAATAATAGTTTTCAAGTTATTCAGCAAGCCCTACATATTTAATAAGATATAAAACTAATTAACTATCTACAAATATACTAAATTATCCATATAAAAAAATGGTTAAATAAAGTTGCATAGATGTTATGTTTAAAAGTTCAGATGTTTAAATATTCAAATAATTCACTACTGTCTAAGCATCTAGGCATTTAATAAACATTTAAATGTCTGTACATCTAAGACAAAACTCTGGTATGATTTGCAACACTATATTCATTTGTAATCAAAAATGATTGTTACCGTAGCGGCATTTAAGGGGGGGGTAGGAAAATCGACAACAGCATTACACCTTGCTACATATTTGCAAAGTCAAGCAGACACATTACTTGTGGATGGGGATTTAAACCGCAGTGCATTGGATTGGGCTGATAGGGGTAAATTGCCTTTTAAAGTGGCTGATGAGAAGCAGGGGGTGGATTTAGCAAGGCTTTATGAGCATATAGTGATTGACACGCCAACTAAGCCTGATGCCAGGGAGTTGAAAATTCTGGCAAGGGGGTGTGATTTGTTAATTATACCTTGTACTCCAGATGCGATCGCATTAGCTGCTACCTTGAACATGGTTGATGCATTGCGGGGATATAAGGTAAATTACCGGATTTTATTAACTATCATTCCTCCCAGTCCAAATAATGCAGGGGAGGAGGCGAGGAATGCTTTGTTAGGTGCGAGATTACCTATATTTAAAGGTGGGATTAGGCGATTAGCTGTGTTTCAACGTGCAGCATTGGAAGGTATACCTGTGAATGCAGTTAAGGATGCTTATGCTCAAATTGCGTGGCGATGTTATGCAGAGGTTGGGAAGGAGGTGTTTGAGTTAGGAGAGAAGGAGTGAGGGAGGGAAGGAGGGATGAAATTCTAAGCTGTGGGTATTTTGGTAAGTCCAAGAAATATTAACAAATATTGCGTTTATTTTCTTTGTTTGCTGATAGTTAATAAGGGGGGTTTCTGTATGAATCAGAAGAGAAAAATGAGTCGGTTTGATGAGTTGATTGATGTTGCACGCAGTCGTCAAAATAGGGATGAGTTACCAGTAGATTCAGAACAATCTTCTCGTAAAACTAAGAGTACCAATCCTGATTATGTGCGTACTACTTTTTATCTTCCTAAGGCTGTACACAGACAACTTAAGGCTGTTGCGGTTTCTCAGGAGCGACAGATGAGTGATATCGTCGCAGAGCTACTCGAACAGTGGCTTGCTGGTGAAGGAGTGAAGGAGTGAAGGAGTGAAGGAGTGAAGGGGCAAAATTATGAATTATGAATTACGTTTGATGTGAATAAAATGTTGAAATCATTATAATTGCGCTCATAATTCCAAAGTTTAAGCTAGATTCTTTCACCCTACCTATGCCGTCGAATTTAAGGTTTGAGGATATTAAGGAGTTAATAATTCTGCCTAGAAATCGTTGTTTTTATGTGGAGTTTGTCTATAGGAATGATGTTGTAGCATCCGATGTAGATAGAAACAGGGTATTGGGAATTGACCACGGTTTAAACAACTGGTTAACTTGCGTTTCTAATCTTGGTACAAGTTTTATTGTTGATGGGAAACATCTCAAAAGCCTAAATCGTTGGTACAACAAACAAGTGGCAACAATTAAAGAGAATAAACTTCAAGGCTTTTGGTCTAACAAACCTGCTGCTATCACCGAAAAACGCAACCGCCAAATTAGAATCCCCCGAATTAATTCGGGGGAGTGTCAAAAAATAATATCTTCTCCAAGTTGTGTGAAACGAACTCTTTTGATATTCCACTGAGGATTACTGGTGAGGGTTTTGCGTAAACTACCAAATAGGGCAAATTGTTCGCAACTGGAGAGGGACATTATTTGTCTGCGAGATTTGGGAGCTATGCGTAAGTCGATGGTGGCTGTACCATTTTTGACGCTGAGGCGATACCCAGAGAGGTTAAAGTCTCCGCTATCTTGTTGTTCTATAATCTGAGCTATGGCAGCATTGATGGGCTTGTTTGCGGAGACGGCTACTTGTTTGGGTATCAGTTTCTGACATTGGGTGTCGCTGGTGTATATGGTAGTGTTAATGGTTTCTCCTAGAGGTTCTTTATCTAATGGTTTGGCTCTCAGTTTAGCCAAGCTGGGGCTAGAAGGGTTTGTTTCTCGGTTTTTGGAGGTAGAGTTGGTTGGTATGTTTTTCTCTGGTTCTGGTTGACGGGAGACGTTGCTGGAGGAACATCCACTGGTAATGGTAATAGCGATCGCAATAATAATGGTAAAAATAGATAGTTGGTTAGTTTTCATAATTATTTTCCTAATGATGTTATTAGGTTCTGCTATTAATTTCGCTGTTTGTAGTTTAAAATCAGTACAAAATTAGTCAAGGAGAATTTAGAATTATTATCTCATCAATGTAGGTGTAGGCTATCCAAGGGTTTGAAACTCAGAAAATATTTTTGACTTTCCACGGATAAATCCGGGGACTTGTATCCAGTCTATTTTTTAGTCAAAAATGAAGGCTGAATCAATCAAATTAGTAGTCATACTGTTGGGTATATGTTGCAATAATTTTTCAGATTGGTATCAGGAACTGGGAAGTTATGTCAATTCAGGAAACTAGTAGTTACGATCCTCGTAAGGCTGAATGGGATGGTACATCAATTGATAAGTGGGAACCATCTAGGTGGAAACAGTGGAAGGGAAAGTTAAGGGATGAGTGTGCCAAGGTTGAACGGGAGTATTTGCGGATTAAGCATGGTGTGGGGCAAGCTAATACTGCTTTAAGTTTAGACAAGGTGAGGGTAAAGTTAAAGCTTACTGGTTACAAATCTATTGGTTTGCAGGGAACATTCCCTTGTAAACCGGGTGATGTGGGTAAGAATGGTAGTCCGAATAAACAGTACACCCTTTCTTTGGGTTTTACTGCTAATGATGTGGGTTTAAAGACTGCGATCGCAAAAGCGAGGGAATTAGATTTATTATTAATTACGAGGCAGTTTCAGTGGACATCGGAACTTTTGGGTAAGCAAGGGCAGAAGTTGGTTTTAGCTGCTGCGAATAAACCCAAGAAGTTAATTCGAGAGTTGGTTGGTGAATATGAGCAAGGTTTTTGGAAAACCCATGAGCAGAACCGTCAAGGAATCCGTACTTGGGAAAGCCATTATCTGAGGCATTTAAAAAAGTTAGATTGGGATGTGCCTCTATCTTTACCTGTATTGGAACAAGCTTTAGAAAAGACGAAACCTAACAGTTCATCTCGTTTCTTTTTAGTATGGCAATTAAAAAAATTCTGCGATTTTTGTGGTTTTGATGGGACGAAAATCATTAATTCTTATGCTACTCCTTTGCCTAATCCCAGTTTGCGGCAAGTTCCCACGGATGAGGAGGTAATTCAGGGTTTTCAACAAATAGGTAATCCCTTATCAATATATACTAGTAAAGAGAATGCGATCGCTCCGGAACAATGGCAGTGGATGTATGGGATGTTAGCAACTTATGGGTTAAGACCCCATGAGTTATTTGCGATTGATTTACAGGGGTTTGCGAATGCCAAAAATGGGTTTCATTTAGTGAGTTTAAATCCTAGTTTAACTGGGGGAACTAAGACTGGGGAACGTACTTGTGGTATTCCTCCTTTACACCCTCACTGGGTAGAATTATTTGATTTAAAGAATATCACAATGCCGGAGCCTAGTGGTAGTTTAAGCAATCAAACTGCTAAAATCCATATTCGATTTAGAAATACAAATATTGGTTTTCGTCCTTATGATTTACGTCATGCCTATGCTATTCGGGGGCATAGGCTGAGGGTTCCCATTAAAACTATGGCTGATTATATGGGGCATACGGTGCAGGAGCATACGAAAACTTATCAACGCTGGATGAATGAGGATGTAAATTTAGAAATATATCGAGAGGTGGTAATTCATAGACAAGGTACAACTAAGGAGGCATTGAAGGAAAGAATTAGGGAGTTAGAAGCGGAAAATTTAGCTTTGAAGGCTGAGAATGAGACGTTGAAGGGGATATTAATTCGCCATCAATTATCAGGTATATAAGTAAAATGTTATTTGCTGGGGTGAAGTTGGGAAATATGAATAAAGTACTGAAGCTTCACTGTTACTAAACTGGCAATTGACAAGATTATGGCTGATGACTCTATAACTCTGGATAAACAAACTTACGCATCTCTCCAGGAGGAAATAATTACACTGCGCCAAAAGGTTGCTAGCTTGCAGTCTAATCAAGCTTTTCTCCAGGAAAACTGCCTGCTGAATGCTGTTCTCCAAGCCAGTAATTGTTTGTTGACGATTGATGATTTTGAGCAGTCTATTAGTCAAGCTTTAGGGGCGTTGGGTGTTGCAACTAATACCCAGTATGTTTCTATCTGGGAATATTCTGAGACTAAAGAACCTGTATTCAATCAATGTTGGTGGTGGGTTGATTCTGGGGTTCCTTCCCCTCCTAATTTCCAAAATATGCCTTATCAAGATGTGTTTTCTGTGGGGGAGGAAATATTTTCTCAGGGTAATTGCGTAAATGTATTGGTGCAAAAATTACCTAAGATTGTGCGATCGCATTGGGAATCTCAGGGTATAGTTTCTTTTCTAAGTATCCCCATCCTAATTCAAGATAAGTTGTGGGGGATAATTATATTGGGTAATGGTGAGGATGAGCGTCAATGGTTAGATGGTGAAAGATCTATTTTAAAAAAGGCTGGGTTGAATTTTGCTGGAGCGATCGCTCAAAATCAAATTAAAATTAAACTACAAGAGTCTCAAGAATTACTCCAGCTGGTGATGGATAACATCCCCCAGTTGATTTTCTGGAAAGATCGTAATTATATTTATCAAGGATGCAACCGTAATGGTGCTAGAGTAACTGGCTTTGGTGTTCCAGAGGCAATTGTTGGTAAAAGTGAAGATGATATGCCTTGGACACCTGAGGAGGCAGTATGGTATCGTGAATGCGATCGCCGGGTAATGGAATCTGGTCAACCGGAGTTACATATAATTGAAACCCAACAACAGGCTGATGGCAGACAAGCTTGGCTAGACACTAATAAAATTCCTTTGCGGGATGGTGGGGGTAATGTGGTTGGGGTTTTGATTACTATTGAAGATATTACACAACGTAAGCAAGCTGAAACTAATTTGGAGTTAATTCAGTTTGCCCTAGATAACATCAACGATAACGTATTCTTAATTGAACCGAATGGTAGCTTATTTTATGTGAATGCAGCTAGTTGCCGTAATTTGGGATATTCCCATGGCGAGCTTGCAAATATGAGTATCTTTGATATTGATGCTGCACTATCTATTGATTCTTGGTCATTCCATTGGGAAGAACTCAAGGCACTAAAACAAATTTTGACTTTAGAATCAGTTTATCGAACCAAAGACGGTCGAGAATTTCCTGTGGAAGTTAGTATTAACTATTTGGAATTTAATGGTAAAGAATATAATTATGCAGTTGCCCATGATATCACTAAACGTAAACAAGCTGAGGTGCAATTAAGGCAACTTAATGAAGAGCTAGAGGTAAGGGTAGAGGAACGTACTAATCAATTACGCCAACAGGAAATTCAGTACCGGAGTATTTTTGAGGCTGTTAGTGATGGCTTAGTGATTACCGATTTAGAAACTGGCATAGCAGTGGAAGCAAATCCCTCAGCTTGTATAATTCATGGCTATACCTATGAAGAATTCATTGGCAAACCTCCATTAGCTTATATTCACCCCGATTATCACCTTCTGCTAGAAAAATTTCTTGTTGCTATCAAGGCTGGGAATGATTTTCGCTGTCAAGCTATTGATGTACGTAAAGATGGTAGCTTTGTTGACGTTGAAGTCATGGGCACAACTTTTGTTTATCATGACAAGCCCCATGCCTTAACAATTATTCGAGATATTACTGAACGCAAGCGAGCCGAGTTGATAGTACAAAATCGAGCCAAGCGATTGCGTTCTCAAAATTCCGTGTTGAGTGATTTGGCTAAAAGCAGGATTATTTACCAAGGAGATTTACAATTAGTAGGGCGAGAGATTACATCTGCTACAGCTTGCTCTTTGAGGGTTGAGCGGGTAAGTGTGTGGTTATACAACGAAGATAAAACTTATTTACAATGTTTGGATTTATATGAAGTTGATACTCAACAACACAGCCAAGGGCTTCAACTTCTGGTTGCTGATTATCCTGCTTACTTCCAAGCGGTGGAAACAGAAGATATTATTGCTGCTAATGATGTCTATATAGACCCCAGAACTCAGGAATTTACCACAGGCTATTTAACTCCCCTCAACATTACTGCCATTTTGGATTGCCCAATTCGCTTGAATGGAAAAACTATAGGTGTTTTGTGCATCGAGAAGGTGGATGTACCTTGGCAATGGTATCCTGAAGACGAAGGTTTTGCTCGCTCCATTGCTGATATTTTTACTCTAGCAATTGAAGCCCGCGATCGGCAAAAAATTGAAGATATATTAAGACAGAAAGAGGCTCAATACCGCAGTATCTTTGAAGCTGTAAGTAATGGAATACTGATTAATGATTTAGATACTGGCAATGTAGTGGAAGCTAATCCTGCTGCTTGTCAGATGTTTGGTTATTCCTATAAAGAACTGCTGAATATGCATCCCTTGCAAGTAATCCACCCCGACTACCATCAAGTATTTGCTGATTTTATCGACACTATCCAAGCAGGACATCAATTTCATGGTGAAGCTATAGATGTACGTAAGGATGGGACTTTATTTGATGTTGAAGCTTCTGGTACCCTATGTATGTACCAAGGTAAACAACATGGATTAGTTGTTATTAGAGATATTAGCGATCGCAAACAAGCAGAAATTAAATTAAAACAACAAGCTGAGGATTTGGAAAAGACTTTACGGGAACTCCAGCTTACCCAAGGTCAATTAATCCAAAGTGAAAAATTATCTTCCCTGGGTCAAATGGTAGCAGGCGTTGCCCATGAAATCAATAATCCCGTCAACTTTATCCACGGTAATCTTGTTCCTGCAACAGAGTACACCCAAGATTTATTAAGGCTCCTAGAACTCTATCAACAATATTACCCCAATCCCCCGTCAGAGATTGAGGAGGAAATTGAAGCCATCGACTTGGAATTTCTGAAAATAGATATTGTCAAACTGCTCAACTCTATGGGCATGGGAACCCAACGGATTAGGGAAATTGTATTATCTCTACGGAACTTCTCCCGTCTGGATGAAGCAGATTTTAAACAGGTGGATATCCATGAGGGGATTGATAGTACCTTAATGATTTTACAGAATCGCTTGAAAGCAACTCCAGAACGTCCAGAAATCACCATTCTTAAAGAGTATGCTTCCCTTCCTCCCATTGAATGTTATCCTGGTCAACTCAACCAAGTATTCATGAATATTCTTGCCAATGCCATTGATGCTTTAGAGGAATACAATCAACAACGTACCTATAATGAAATTGCAGCTAACCCTAGCCGCATCCGTATTTTGACCGAAAAAAACACCAAAAATAAAGTAACTATTAATATCAGTGATAATGGTGTAGGCATTCCTCCAGAAGTGCAAGCAAAATTATTTGACCCCTTCTTTACCACCAAAGATGTGGGTAAGGGAACTGGCTTAGGTTTATCCATTAGTTACCAAATAGTAGTAGAAAAACATGGTGGAAAGCTTTCTTGTCAATCCACCTTTGGCAAAGGGACAGAATTTGCGATCGAAATACCCATTATCCAAGGATAATTAACGCTATAGGATGAAAAACTGGGTGTTAAAAGTAAGCAAAAAGTAAGAAATGCAAAACCAGGATTGACTTAAAAGCATTATTGAATGGAGATTTCGCATGGTAAGACCGCGCAGGAACCTTGCCCAGCATTGGCTCAAAAGTGAAAAGGCTCTCAATGATATTATTCGGGCAGGATCATGCAAAAACGATGATCGCATTCTGGAAATTGGACCCGGTACGGGGATACTCACCCGTCGTCTTTTACCTTTGGTAAGGTCATTAGTAGCAGTGGAAATTGACCGCGATTTGTGTCAGTTGTTAGCAAAAGAATTTGGTAAAAAAGAAAACTTCTTATTGTTGCAAGGAGACTTCTTATCATTGGATTTACCCTCCCTATTGGCAGACTTCCCTACGTTTCAAAACCCTCACAAGGTAGTTGCTAATATTCCTTACAATATCACCGGACCAATTATTGAAAAATTATTGGGTAAAATCTCTCAACCCAACCCCCAACCCTATGAGTTGATTGTATTATTGATTCAGAAGGAAGTCGCACAAAGACTAGTTGCCAAACCAGGGAATAAAAATTGTGGTGCATTAACAATCAGGGTGCAATATTTGGCAGAATGCGAGCTGGTTTCTATTGTCCCAGCCAAAGCATTTTATCCTGCACCCAAAGTGGACTCAGCTATTATTAGTTTACGTCCTAGGAATATAGATATACCAGCAAACAATCCTAAGCAATTAGAAACCTTAGTAAAATTAGGATTTGGGGCGAAAAGGAAGATGTTGCGTAATAATTTACAATCAATCATAGAACGCGATCGCATTACTCAATTACTCGAACAACTACAAATAAATCCCCAAGCTCGTGCCGAAGACCTGAGTGTGCAACAATGGATTGCATTAAGCAATCATTTATGAATAGGGAATAAGAAATAGAAACCAGGGACAACAGAAGAAGTAAGGATAAGGAGAGATATTATCCCCCACTCCCCCACTCCCTCACTCCCCCACTCCCCCACTCCCCCACTCCCCCACTCCAAAATGCACAACTGTACCCTCATCGCCCCGGCAAAAATTAACCTATACTTAGAAATAATCGGCGATCGCTCCGATGGTTATCACGAGTTAGCTATGATACTGCAAAGCATTGACCTTGCAGACCAGATAGATATACAAACAAGTAGTATAGACAGAATTCGCGTGCGATGCGACCATCCCCAAGTACCTACAGACCAAAGTAATCTGGCTTACAAAGCTGCGGCATTAATGACCGCCGAATTTCCAGCAGCCTTTCTGAAACATGGGGGGTTAAATATTAGCATCAACAAACGGATTCCCATATCAGCAGGTTTAGCAGGTGGTTCCACCAATGCAGCCGCAGTTTTGTTAGGTATAGATTTACTATGGAATTTGGGATTAACCCAGTCAGAACTGGAAGAGTTAGGTGCAAGATTGGGTTCCGATATACCCTTTTGCATTGCAGGTGGAACAGCCATAGCTACAGGTAGAGGAGAACAGCTAGCTCCCCTGCCCAGTTTAGATAACATATATATAGTATTGGCAAAATATCGCAGCCTTGCAGTATCCACCCCTTGGGCATATAAAACCTATCGCCAACAATTCGGGAGTACCTATATTAAAGATAGGGAAAGTTTAGCAGCACGGGCAGCAGCAGTCCACTCTGGAGATATGGTTAAAGCCATTTTACATAAAGATACAAAAGAAATCGCCCAACAGCTGCATAATGATTTAGAAAAAGTAGTATTACCAGAATATCCCCTAGTTTTGCAATTACGGGAAACCTTTGCCAAATCTGGAGTGTTAGGAACCATGATGTCTGGTTCTGGTCCCAGTGTATTTGCATTGTGCGAATCCAAACAACAAGCAGAAGAAGTAAAATCCCATGTCAGGGAAACAATACCCGACCAAGACTTAGAATTATTCGTAACCCAATTAATTACCCACGGCATTCACGTAGCTTCATCAACTTAGTCGTATTTGGGAAAATTGATAACTGATAACTGATAACTGATATATGAAAGAACCCAACCAATCCCCAACTACAGAAAATCAAACACAAACTTCAACCACCCCCTCTCGCTGTTTCACAGGAGCAATTTTGTCAGGGGGATTGACATTTGCAATGTATAAATTAGTAATTGTGATCGCTACAAATTTTGCGAATAAACCAATTCACTCTCACAATCCCCTAGTTCTCAATATCTCCTCCCTTGTACGGACTGCGGTTGTAGGAGTAATGATGATGGGAACAGGTATATTTGGCATAGTCAGCCTGGGGTTACTAGCACTAGGATTACAATTATTAGTCCAAAAATTCGCCAAAAATCAAACCTAGTGTTGCGCTAGATTCACTTAAAATTGCGGATCATTGGTGGGGGATTTAAACCCACCACCAATTGTAGGCCACCAAATTTTTACCTTCTTCCCTCTGACTTCTGACTTCTTCCCTCTGACTTCTGACTTCTGACTTCTGACTTCTGACTTCTGACTTCTGACTTCTGACTTCTGACTTCTGACTTCTGACTTCTGACTTCTGACTTCTGAACTGGGACAACATCGTCATATAGAGGATCGTCCTTCTGTGAGAAACCACCAACAACAAATCCTTCCTGCTCATTAAAGAAGAAAATATCAATTAAGTTAGAAGCATAAGCCTCCATATTAATCGCAGTCCAAGTCTCTCCCCCATCAGTAGTTTTTAATACTCTAGTGGGAAAACGCTTATAGGGAAAGTTAGTCCCCGAAGCGTAGACTACCATTTCATTCACGACATATAACCCACAAATTGCCAAGGGCGCATTATTTGGAAGATTAGAAACGAAAGTCCAAGTCGTGCCACCATCAATGGTCTGAAACATACGATAGGCATCTGTAAGTGTTCCCACCCAACCTTTTTGGTCATTAGCAAAACTAATACAACGCAGATATACCGCTCTTGTTCCAATCATGGGGGTGCGGAATTGCTGCACCCATGCAATCTTAGTGATAAGTCTTTAACTAGACACGATATTAGTAGGGGTAAAGCTGCTGCTCCTTGATGCTTTCCTTTATCAATAACAATATTGACCAATTCTTCCCAAGGTCAAAACTTAATGGGAGACAAAATTACTCCATTAAGATAAAGAAAAGAATAATCTCGCTTACAGTATTAAGAAATGTTGAGGGAAAACCATGCAATCCCCTATAAACTTCTTCACCGTTGAAGAATACCTCCAACTAGAACAAACCAGCGAAATTCACCACGAATACCTTGGTGGACAAGTATTCGCTATGTCCGGTGGTAGTAAGGAACACAATACAATTAGCCTAAATATTGCCAGCAGACTACGTTTTCATTTACGGGGTGGTTCCTGTAGCGTCTTCATGGCTGATATGAAAGTGAGGATAGAACTTGTCAATCAAAATAAAAGCATTTTTTACTATCCTGATGTCATCGTCAGCTGCGACTCTCAAGACAAAGAACGCTTTTTCTTAAATTATCCTTGTTTAATTATAGAGGTGCTATCACCCAGCACAGAAACAACAGATAGACGAGAAAAACTTGTTAATTACCGTACTTTAGAAAGTTTACAAGAATATGTGTTAGTCTCTCAAGAGGAAATAAAAGTCGAAGTTTATCGTCAAGATGCTCAAGGAAACTGGTCACTGACTATTTTGGGTAAAGATGATGAATTATGCTTAGATTCTATTGACCTAAACTTGACAATGGCAGATATTTACGAAGATGTAATAAATGCTTAAAGTGAAATACATTATGCAAATGATGCGTTATACCAATTAAAATAATGTTTGCGACACATATATTCTTCGTAAGGGCACAACATCCACAATATTTTGGTGTATACAATGTGTATACAATTATCTTGCTGATGTTCCCTACCCATCTGTTGCATTATTTTTTCAAAATGGTATTACACTCAGTTAACGTGCCCTACTAAACTTGCGGAACCTAGCTCAATTTCTTCAAGCTTTTTCATTCCGACTAAAAATAGTTGAGATATATTATCATTAATCTTAAAGTTCATAACGTAATCAAACTAATTTATTTTTGCTCACCCAGCTCCAAAATCAGCCTGGTTAGGAGAAAATTAGGATTGGCTAGCGATCGCCACCAAGATAATTCTGGGCATTTATGAAAATTTATCCTAATAAGCTAAAGCTAATATTTCCCAAATAGTTAGGAAATTTACGGTTAATTTTTTCTTAATGGACAAAAATAGCTTAACCCTCACGTCATTTAAACGCTGCTCTAAGTATTAATCTCGATCGCTCTTAAGGAAGAAAACTATGTCATTGATTCATTGGGATAAGTCCGTACTTTCATTTCACCTGAAAGAAATCATCGAAGATGGTCATGGAAACAATCCTGTTGCCTTAGCAGGATTAAGCGCGATCGCAGTTAGTTCTCTTCTTGTGCCGGCAGTAACAAAATTAGGCAGACCTTTTCTCAAGGCAATGATTAAGAATAGTTTATTTCTCAACCCAGAAAGTATGGTATTCCCAGTGAAACCTAGGACAAACGAGCTTACTCAGATGTGGCAACAAGCAGCGAGTGCTAGTCAACCGCTTTGCAGAATTCAAAAGTCAAAACAGCCATCTTCAAGCTAGTCCCCCACGGTCAAATCCCACAACCAAGGATGAAAATGCTTAGTTTCTAACTCCTCAAGGGCGCACGCAATGCGCCCCTACAAACTCCTTCCCTCTTTCCCTCTTTCCCTCTTTCCCTCCTTCCCTCCTTCACTCCTTCACTCCTTCACTAGTTATCTTGAATCTCTCCCATAGTATTAGATGCAGTCATTAAACCTGCTGCTACACTTGCCTGGTTCGCTTCTGAGGCTAAAGCCTCGGCTTTTGCTTCAGCAACAATATCACCGATGACTTCACCTGTTTCAGCGATCGCTCCTTTGGTCTTTTCATATAAGGTGAAACCACTTTTGATCGCTGCCTTGGCTAAGGGTTTAACTAAAGGTAATACTGCGGGAGCTAAAATTACTACTCCTATTCCCACTGCTACAGTTTGAACAGGGTTATTTCTGTAAGCATTTTTAACTTGGTTGAGGATGGAATCTCTTACTGGTTGCATTTGTGGCATATTATGAGTGTCTCCTGAAATGGATTGATTTTTGATTTATACTCATAGTTGCAGAAAATTCTAATAATTTTGTTCCTCCAGCTGATGTTTGACTAAAGGACGCAGACTATTCAGTCCAGCAGCAATGGCTGAACCGTTATGAACTACTGTGGCAATGAGGGGATTTAATCCCACTGTAGATGCTAAACCCAAAGCCATCAAATTAGGAGCAACCACCAGTAGGGTATTTTGCTCAATTAATTTCTTGGTTTCCTGGGAAATATTCAGAGCTTCCATCAAGCTAGTTAGATCGTTGTTCATTAGCACCACGTCAGCTATTTCCCTGGCAATATCCGAGCCATTGGCAAAGGATACTGAAACATCTGCATAGGCTAAGGCAACCGAATCATTCAAGCCATCACCAACAAAGGCAACTGTTTTACCAGCTAATTTCAATTCCCGTACTATGGCTGCTTTTTGTTCAGGGAAAGCTTGGGCATGAACTTGATGGAGGGGAATATTTAATTCCTCTGCCACTATTTTAGCTCTGTGCTGGTTATCTCCTGTTAATAAATGAATCTCCCTACCAGAAGCTTGGAGAGATTGAATTAAATCACGGCTTTCCAGACGCAGAGGATCGGCATATTGAATCACACCTTGTAATTCTCCACCACAAGCGACATAGATTAAGGATAACCACTGGTCAGAGACGGATTTTTGCTCTAAATTGCAGCTATGACGTAATGGAAAAGCTCTATGTTCTAAGCATTCTAAACTGATTCCCTCTTGAGTTAAAAAGCGATCGCTACCCACTAAAACTTCTTGTGACTCCACGGTGGCGCGAATGCCCAAACCCACTTCATAGTTCCATTCTTGGCGACGGGGAATATCTAGATTCTGGCTTTGAGCATAATTGCTAATTGCCTCTGCTACAGGATGGGCGATCCTTGCTTCGGTAGCAGCAGCAAAACTTAACACTTGTTCGGTTGACATTCTGCCCGGTATGGTTTCAATCCCGACTACAGTTAATTGTCCTTGGGTTAAGGTTCCCGTTTTATCAAAGACAATTGTGTCTACTTCCGCTAATTGTTCGATAGTTCGCCCACTGCGGACTAAAATACCGTGGCGGGTGTTGTGATTTAATGCCCCTAAAAATGCTGTGGGCATGGAAACGCGGATACCTGTGACAAAATCCAAAGTGAGGATGGAAGCAGCCCTAGCAGTTTCTTTGGTAATGGCTAAAACAATACTAGCTAAACCCAAGGAAGGTAAAATTAACTTATCTGCCAACTGTGCCGCATAATTTGCCATGCGTGTATCATGTACTGGTGCATTTTGCAACAGTTCCAGACTAGCAGCAGCACGGGTATGTTTTCCTACCCTGTCCGCACGAATGTAAATTTGTCCAGAACGAACCAGAGTGGAAGCATAAACCACCGTTCCCACTGTGGCAACAATGGGCATTGATTCCCCCGTCAGCTGCTGTTGGTCAACCGTAGCTTCACCTTTGAGCACTTCTCCATCTACAGGAATTTGTTCCCCAGGATAGACAATTACGGTTGACCCTGGTTGTACCTCATCGCTTTTAATTTGGATCGGTTTTCCTTCTCTGACTACCCAAGCAAAATGTCCGATGGCATCGAGGAGATCCGCCGTTTGGGTTTCCGTAGAACGAGCCGTGCGATCGCGTATTAAATCCCCTAGTTCGTGTAGGGTAATTACCAAGGCAGGGGTAACTAATTTTCCTTGCCCATAACTCAAACCCACCGCCAGTAAATCTAAGCAATCAATATTAATTTTGCGATCGCTCCACAGACTTTGACTGGCTCTTTTGACTATGGGTAAGGTGACAGCCGCTAAACTCCCCAAGGCAATAGGGCGCAACCAAAGCAATCCACTCACATGACTCAACCAACTAACTATAGTGGTGAAGATAGGTAATCTTAAACTCCACCAATTTCCGGTTTCTAGGGTCGGATTCTCCCTTTGTTTGCCGGGGATTGATTTAGTTGTAGCTGCTTGCTTGATTATATTTGTTAAATTAGATACAACTTCAGATAGGGAATATTCTGGGTAGTGATAATCGATGGCGATGGAACCCGCAACTCGATTTACCCTCACGCCGTTGATTCCAGGTTGAGCAAGTAAAAAATGTTGGAGATTAGCTGCATAGGCAGATTCATCTTTCAAACGCTGAACGCGAAATCTAACCCTACCTGGAATATGGTGAACCAAACAAGGTAGAGAACGATAAAACTCAATCTTTTGTTTGTCCATTATGGATGTAGCATTACTCACATAAATACACCCCTTATCAGTTATCAGTTATCAGTTTCCCCATGCAGAAATCGAGGTTTTACTTATTTGGGTTTATACTCAAATGCCCGTAATACCTTTTTGTATTCTGGGAACCCTCTTCCATGTTTCCAAAAGTTAGTAAAAGCTTTGTCTAAATTTGCAATATTTCGTTGCAACACATCTGAATTGACATCTGCGAAATTTGCTAACACTTTACGTAATTGTGTTGTTACCTTCATTTTAATCTCAGATGGATTATCCCATTTAACAATCCCCTTAGATGTTTTCAAAGCTTTACTCAAATCATTTGGAATGACACCATACTTTAACCAATTTTGGGGATAAAATCCCCATTACTCCCATGTAATTCGCTGATTCTAAATTCTACATTCTTTTAAGTTTTCTGGTTTTAGTCAGACATTGATTGCGAAACTTGATGTTCTTGGCGAACATTATTAACAATACCCATCAAACGCATTCCCAATTCCCAATCAGACAGTCCTTGATTGTCATAGCGAATAGCGATGGAAGCTGCTGTGCGATTAATCCGGACATTATTGACATATTCATCTGCCTTTAGTGCCTGTTGTAAACGACGGGCAAAATCGGCATCACTTGCTAGCTCAGGCATCCGCAGACGAACTCGGCCGGGGACAGCATGGGCAATTGTATATCCTTGGGTATTAATATCTGATACATTAATCTCCTCCGCAGTTGAATTATAATGACTATTACTCTCAGTAACTACAGGTAATTGTTCTTGTTTGAGGTGGGTAAAGATTTGACGAGCTAAACTTGCCACCAATAAGTTAACTAGCAAAGCATTTGCCCCTCGCAGTTGAAATCGGCTGGTTACAAATACTCCAAACGCCACAGGGAGAATCATTTCAATTTCTCCATGTTCCCTCAAAAATGTGCCCAGCTGGACTGTTGCGTCTTCAGGGGAGAGATAATTGAGATTATTGGTTGAGGTTCTAGCTGTCATAAACAATTACCTAAACTTCAAGAGAATGCTCCCGCCACAGTTGCAGATTATAGCCCTGTTGTTAGGAGGTCAATTCTACTCTCTCTTATTTATAGGTTAAGTAAAGATATGCTTTGGATAAATAAAGTCTTAAGAAGACTTATTGTATCCGGCTGGCAGCATCTGATAGAAAAGACCTCTCCGAAAATTAGATATGCATCAGCCAAAACTGTTGTTCGGTGACGTAGCAATGCTACGTCACCGAACATTTTTTTTCCACCAGATGTCTAAAGAAGATAGTTGGCTCTCAAACCCTGCTTTGTGGAATACCCAACCAATTACTAAGCTCAGCAGCTAGCCATTGGACTTCTAGTTTTGATTGAATCCCACTACTATTACCACTAATTTCATATTGACGTATTCCGGCATAAATAATTATTTTGCCAGTATCTCTATTTTTTATACCATGCCCTCCATGCCAATTATTTTCAACACCATTGTGCCAAGATTGGGGGATATATTCTATTTTGGTAATATTTTCCTTCGCTGTGGGACGTTCTACATTAAACTGGAATCCAAACAACTGTTTTTGCAAGGAAATTTGCTGCTGATTTAAACGTAACCTAGTACGTCCAAAAATCGGAAATAAAAACATATATGCTAGAGAAATGCCTGCTCCCCAAAATGGTAGTGAAAACAAAATAAAAGGGAGATTAAAAGGGAATGGAGCCATAAAGACTACACCAATAGTCCAAAATGTGATAAAAGAATTCCAGGCGATCGCAAATAAACCCACAGATAAGGAACTCCAATTCAATCCCACCCCAGGAATGATAATTTCTAAGCTATCTTCCTGCTTGTCTAGTTTAATCTTGCTACCAGTAGGTTGGCTGACTGCCAAATTATCATGCCATTGTGGTTGCTGTAATGCCCGTAATGCTTCCCTAGCTGTGGAAAATCGCCGGTCTAAACTAGGTTCGGTAAGGCGCTTTAACCAGTGTCTCAAACCGGCACTAATATTAGTCACTGGCTCAAAATCAATCCGTAAATCCTTCTGGGGTAAATCGGCGGGGTGGGTTCCCGTGAGTAAATAAATTAACGTTGCACCTAAGCTATACAAATCAGAAGCAGCAACGGTACGACTGCCAAATTGCTCTGGCGGCATATATCCATAGGTTCCCACCACTGTCATGGTTCCTCCTTCTGTGGCTGCCACAGTCTGGACAGAGCCAAAATCGATGAGATATATTTGACCCACACTGTTACCACTTCTATCCCCTAATAAAATGTTGCTGGGCTTTATATCTCGGTGAATTACAGGAGGGTTGAGTTCATGTAAATAAATTAAAATATCTAAAATTGATGTGGCTATTTGTTTGATTTCTGCTTCGCTAAAAGTACGCCCCAAATTTAAATGTTGCTCTAGGGTTGATGCTGGGATATAAGTTTGTACTAAGGCAAAACCTTGAGTATGAGGTAAATTATTGACCTCAAAATAGTCTAAATAACCGGGAATAGAAGAATTTGACAAATTTTTTAAGATTTGAGCTTCACGTTCAAATAATTTGAGATCGTTCCACTCCAAGTCACTACCAAAAGATAGTACCTTAATAATCACCATCTCCTGGGTGAGTGTATCTCTAGCTAACAGCGTCCTGCGTCCTGCTTTTTTGCCCAATTGTTGCTGTATTTGGTAACGTTCAGCTAGTATTTCCATAATTATTGCCCCAATTAAATTCTGATTAGAACTCTGGCAGAAATATAATTTTGCATATAAGAAGGAGATAGGAAGAAAGATTCAGCTCCCTAGCCCTTGAGCGGGCAACTACGCCCACAAAAGAAGGAACAGCAAATTTTTGGAGTCACCAGCTCCCCGGCTATAGGCAGATCTAAATCCCCCGTCACACTCATCCGGTGTTCCCTATTAAGCCTATTAAGAGTTCCCTGTTTCCTTTTTAGCAACAAATATTAATGCCGTAATTTAATAAATCAACCAATATATTTCAATTTTATGCCCGACCTACTTTGGCCTTATATTACTCCTGGAATACCAGACGAATTATTTGAGCGTTTACCCGGTATTCCCCTCAGCAAGCGAGAAATTCGCCTGTTACTAATTGCTCAATTGCGACTTCGACCAGATTCAGTCCTCCTAGATATTGGAGCAGGTACAGGCACAATTCCCGTGGAAGTTGGTTTGTTATGTCCCCAAGGACAAATTATTGCTGTAGAAAGAGATGAAGAGGTAGCCAATCTCATCCGCAGAAATTGCGATCGCTTTGATGTACAAAATGTACAAGTCATTGAAGGTAGCGCGCCCGATTGTTTGTCGGCACTCAAAGAAGTCCCAGATCGGGTTTGCATTGAAGGTGGACGACCAATTCAGGAGATTTTACAAGCAGTATGGGATTATTTGCCAGAATCCGGTCGAGTTGTCGCTACGGCGGCTAATTTGGAAAGTCTATACTCTATTTCCCAAAGCCTTGCCCAATTACACGCACGCAACATAGAAGTAGTGCAGTCTGCTGTCAATCGTTTAGAAACTAGGGGATTTTCCCAAACCTTCGCCGCCGTCGATCCCATGTTTATCCTCAGTGGCGAAAAGTTAGAATAGGAAGTCAATTGCATGACTCGCTACAAGATAGGATAAGGGATGAATAAAACATTTATACTTCACACCTAAATGGTGTGGTCAAGGTGGTAGCCACGAAAGTTGAGGGTCAATTCCTTTAACTCCTTGACCCTCAACTGTTATTTATATCGTCGCGGAAACCTGACCCAAGCGGATTTATCCGCATTGCTCATTTATAATGATGTGGGTCGTTAATATATTGCTCAGGAGGTGATTAACTCAGTGGCTAAGAGCAAAACTCCATCTTTTGTAACCATAATTCCTTTAGTGATTAACAGCAAACAAGAATCAGAGTTGTTCGCTCGTTTTCAAGCAAGTAGGCAGCTATATAATGCTTGCCTAAATGAAGCAATGACTAGGATGGAGTTGGTTAAGAAATCGGATATTTATCAATCAGCTAAAAAGCTATCTAGAGAACAAAATCAACAGCGTTCTACTATGTTCTCTGAAGCTAGGAAGTTGTATAGATATTCAGATTATGACTTACAAGCTTATGCCACATTAGTTAGTAATAAATCAAAGTGGATTGCTGACAAAATAGACTCCAACACTCAACAAGCGATAGCTACTCGCGCTTTTAGAGCTAGTGAAAAGCACTATCTCAAACTCACTTAGATGGTAGTCGTATCAAGAAAAAGCTATCCCAAAGAGTTCATCAAGATGTTAGTGGAGTTGTCATGCACAGAGACATTTTTAGTGCATTTCTGAGTAGATACGTTAATGAGGATGATACCTTGTCATTGCGGGATGCTCAATGTGAGTATCCAAGGTTGGAGCAAACCTTATGGTTGGCATGGCAACAATATCAAACAAACTGTGAACAAGTAGGCAACTCCGAAAGTAGGCTGACTCATTCATCCTTAGAACAGTTCAACCATGAGGGTAAAAGCGTTAACCAGATAGCTATTAAGAGCCAAAAGTTAGCGTCACCTTTGCCTGAATCCACAAACTTATAGTTCGTGGAGTGGCTCAATTCACAAGTTTATCCTTCTATCTTTCATCATTTATCTATGCCCTGGTCTCGGATTATTAGTGGAATTGTAGCAATCGCTTTGGCTCTAACAGCAACTCTGTTGGGTGGATGGTATTTTACTGCCGTGTTTGCAGTCATTATCTTTTTGGGTCAAAAAGAATACTTTAATTTAGTACGGGCAGCAGGCATTGCCCCCACAGTAAAAACCACTATGATTGTTAGTCAGTTATTGTTGGTCATTTGTACTTTAGATGACAACTTAGCTGATGCAGTGATGCCCTTAGTAGGTACATTTATTTGTTTTTACCTCTTATTCCAACCCAAGCTAGCTACAATTGCTGATATTTCTGCTTCTATTCTGGGACTATTTTATACTGGCTATCTACCAAGCTACTGGGTAAGATTGCGTGCACTCGATACGGCGATGGTAAGTAATCTTCCTTTAGGTGGTTATCTGCCCCAAGACTGGAAAAGTATATTATTTGAAGCTAACTTTACCGCCTTACCTCAAGGTTTAACAGCCACACTTCTCACATTTTTTTGCATTTGGGCTGCTGATATTGGCGCTTACATCTTTGGTAAATTTTTTGGTAAAACCCCCCTCTCAGACATTAGTCCCAAGAAAACCGTAGAAGGTGCTGTTTTTGGCATCAGTGGCAGCGTTATTGTTGCCATTATTGGAACTTATTACCTGCACTGGCCTCAGTTTATTTTTACGGGTGCAGCCTTAGGCCTGTTAATTGGTATTGCCGCATTATTGGGTGATTTGACCGAGTCCATGCTCAAGCGCGATGCAGGAGTGAAAGACTCAGGACAATTGATCCCCGGTCATGGGGGAATTTTAGACCGCACCGACAGTTACATTTTTACCGCCCCATTAGTTTATTATTTTGTGACCCTGCTATTACCCCTAATCGCCAAGAATTATTAAAGAAGTCGGGGATCGCTCTACAAAACAAAAATTAATAATTGTTATTAATTTGTAGTATCTTGAATTGCTCAATATTAGGGATTGATATTAATTTTGCCATTACACACTAATTTCCCAGGCATAAGTGTTAAGTCTTGTATATCCACATCCGATCCTAAATCAAGCTTATATCCATCCTCACTTTCTAGATATACCCTTGTACTCTCCTGAATTTTGATGGGAGAAACTTGCAATTTATTCCCACTCAATAAATCTAAACCCAAATTAATTTCTAGAACTTGGGGATCGATATTTTGTGACTGAGTACCCCTCAGGGTCATTTTTCTTTGCTCAATAAATATTTTTTGCCACATAATTCCCTTGGTTTTTGGGCGATGTTCTGGTAAAAGTTGATGCAGGACATCATTTAAAGCTGTGGATAATAAATCAGAGGTGAGGGAGGCATTGAGTGCTTCTTCCTCAACCATTAACTCGCCAATCACGGGTACTACCTGGGATAGTCGCAGTGGATGTCCTTTGAGAACTGAGCCAATGTCAATCTGAATATTTTCTGCTGCAAGTTCTATCTGTGTCAGATGAAGACCTTGATAAACAGCATGACTGGCGAAAACCAAGACCCTGGGTATATATCCAGACAAAAGTTGTTTATCGCTGGCTTGTATCTCCACCTCCAGTTGAGATATGGCACTAACTTGCGATCGCAACCACAATTTGAGTGCTTTAGTTAGTACTTTGGTAACGATGCGGATTTTTGGGTTACTTCGGTTTTGGGAATTGTTCTTTGCCATGTAACTACTAATGAATTTACGGTATTTACCTAAAAAATACAAAAACTTTAGGGAATCTTTACTGTGACATTTGTCACTAGTGTGGCGAATGATCATAAAGTGCAGCTATGATTATTTATTCATAATTTTTCATCCTGAAAGAATAATCATCATTTTTCATATGGAGGCCAGGTTACAAAAAATTTTAGCTCAATGGGGTATTGCCTCACGCCGTCAAGCCGAGGAGATGATTCGGCAAGAACGGGTGTGGGTCAATGGTGTAGTGGCACACCTAGGTCAAAAAGTTGATCCCCATATAGATGCGATCGCAGTTGATGGCAATTTAGTATCTCCATCATCACGTCCTGAACCGATATATTTGTTACTCAATAAACCTACTGGTATTGTTTCTACCTGCGACGATCCCCAAGGGAGAACAACGGTAATTGATTTACTTCCTGAGAATTTGAGAAAGGGTCAAGGAATTCACCCAGTTGGTCGTTTAGATGCAGATTCAACAGGAGCTTTAATATTAACCAACGATGGAGAATTGACATATCACCTGACTCACCCCAGTCATAGTATTCCCAAAACTTATGAGGTAGTGGTCAAAGGAATTCCCACAGCAGCAGTGTTACAGGAATGGAGCCAAGGGGTGGTATTAAATGGTAAAAAGACTCGACCTGCGGGGGTACGCTTCATAAAATCCTTTGCAGGTCAAACTCGTTTAGAAATTGTGTTAAAGGAGGGTAGAAATCGTCAAATTCGCCGCATAGCGAAACAACTAGGATATCCAGTCATTACACTACATCGTACTGCCATCGGTACGATTCAATTACAAACATCAGCCACACCAGGCTTAGAAGTCGGTAAGTATCGTCATCTACAAGATTTTGAACTGCGCTTTCTCAAGGAAGTCATTCCAGCAGTTTCCTATTAGTGATGTATTCGGTTTAAGGAGTGTAGCACAGTTATGAAGATCAAGAGTTTTATCAGGAAAAAAAAATACGAGCCGACCGGATTAGTTAGTTCATGGTCAGATCAAAGACGCAAACAGTTAGCTCAAATTGGTGCAGAAATCCAGCGATCGCGCTTAGAAAAGGGTTTATCCTGGGAAGATATGGTAATGCTAACTATGATCCCCCAAAGATTATTACAGGCAATAGAAGAGGGGGATTTAAAGAAGTTACCAGAGCCTGTATATACCAAGGCTTTAATTAGGCTATCTGCTGAGGCAATTGGTTTAGATGGGGCGGAGTTGGCTAATCGTTTTCCCACTAATGTGGATCGGATTGTTAATAAATCAACCAAGAAAAAATTTATTGCTCGTCCCTTACGTCCTTTTCATCTTTACTTGCTTTACACGGGTTTCATTTTTTGTTCTGTGAGTGGTTTGTCCCAATTATTAAATAGTTACTCCCTACAGGCGAGAAATATTTCCCCTGTTGAAAATTCAACCCCTCGTCCAGTTTCACCGAAGGTAACAACAGCAAAACAATCCGTACAAATTGGTTTGACTGTTAAGGAAGAATCTTGGGTGAAGGTAATAGCTGATGGGAAAGTCAAATATCAAGGGAATCTTCCTAAGGGTTATCAACGCACTTGGCGAGCTGAAGAAGAATTGACAGTCAGAGCTGATAATGCCGGTGGTGTATTGGTAAGCGTCAATCAACAGCAAGCTAAACGAATGGGTCAACCGGGGAAACTTGAAGAAGTGAAAATTGCTGCCCAACCCCGATCTTAACTGTTGACGAGTCAGGAATTTGTAGTTTTGAATGTTGAATGGATAAAATACCAATAGACTTGCATAACTCATCATTCTCAACCACACAGTTCCTCAACCCAATCTTTATATGCCATACGTTGCAGTGCAGAGAAGTTGCACCGCAACCTCTCTGCAAGGATCTATTACTCCCATTCTTTCTGCAAATTGGTATTACCACTAGAGCATCAATTCAACCGGATGACACGGGGACGCGGGGACACGGGGACGCGGAGCGGGATGTGTCCCAAGCCCCGTGTCCGGGGCGGTAAGCCCCAAGGGTCCTCCTCCCCCATCAAAATCTGCGATTTGATGGCTCCCGATTGGTGGGCGGTTCAAGCCCCCACCACATCGGTGTCTCCGCGTCTCCCCCTCTCCGCGTCTCCGCGTCTCTTCTTGACGCTGTTAAGCGTCTAAATTGTATACATAAAGCGGGCAAGATGCCCGCACTACAAGAACCTGGTTTTTTACTTTATACAATTTAGCTGCGTATTAACTTCAGTAATCAAGAGGCATCATGAATTAAGAGAAAGAGGGGAGTTTGGGAAGGAGTGATAATTAAACTGTCAACCGTCAACTATCAACCAACCGCATACTCACACTACCTGCATGGGCGGGTAAACCTTCTGCTTGTGCAAGGGTAACTGCGGCCTTGCCAATTTCTTGTAATGATTGGCGATCGCATTCTAAATAGGTTATCCGCTTCATAAAATCATACACGCTTAAGCCAGAGGAAAAGCGAGCGGATCTCGCAGTGGGTAACACATGGTTTGGTCCACCAACATAGTCACCAATGGCTTCTGGGGTATGTCTGCCCAGGAAAATACTACCAGCACAGCGAATCTGTTGGGCTAGTTGTCGCGGCTGGTCTACGCATAATTCCAGATGCTCTGGTGCTAATTTATTTACCAAAGATATACTGTCTGCCAAGTCCGACACTACAATTACAGCACCGTATTGCTCCCAACTCGCACCCGCTACTTTTTGGGTAGGTAAGTCCTTGAGAATAATTGCGATCGCATCTATAATTTGGCGAGCAAACTCTTCTGAATCCGTAATTAGGATAGATTGGGCACTGGGGTCATGTTCTGCTTGGGACAACAAATCCCAGGCAATCCACTGGGGATTATTTTTGCTATCTGCAACCACCAGAATTTCCGATGGTCCAGCAATACTATCAATGCCTACGGTGCCATATACTTGACGCTTCGCTTCTGCTACATAGGCATTACCCGGTCCCACAATCTTATCAACGGGGGCAATGGTTTGGGTACCATAAGCTAAGGCACCTACTGCTTGCGCTCCTCCAATACTGTATATTTCTGTTACCCCAGCAATTTGTGCTGCTGCCAAAACTGCGGGATTAATTTCACCACCAGGGGTAGGAACTGTCATCACAATCCGCTCCACACCCGCAATTTTGGCTGGTAAAGCATTCATTAACACAGAACTGGGGTAACTAGCTCTCCCTCCGGGTACGTAAATACCGACGGTAGATAAAGATACCCAGTTCAATCCCAAATTTACCCCTACAGCATCGGTATAGGCAATATTTTGGGGTAATTGTTTTTGGTGAAAAGCGGTAATTCTTTCTGCCGCTATCTCCAGAGCCGCTTGGACATCAGCAGAACATTGTTGGGCGTGGTGAGCGATCGCTTCCCTACTCAGAGCCAAGGAGGTAGGATTATAATGATCGAAGCGGCTGGTGTATTCCCTAATCGCCTCATCACCGCGTACCTTGACATCAGCAAGAATTTCTCGTACCGTTCCACTGACATCCACCGTAGCTTCCCGGCGATCGTTTACTAAAGTTGTGAATTTGGCAGTAAAATCTGCATCAGTGGTTTTCAAGAAATCCATGAACAAACTCCTTGGCTGTGGGATGTGTGGGGCAATTCTCTAGTTTATAACCATTTGGGATTTTAGATTTTAGATTTTGGATTTTGGATTGTTATACATCACTCCATCACTCCCTCACTCCCCCACTCCCCCACTCCTTCACTCCCCCACTCCTTCACTCCCTCATCACGGCACAATAAGTATCGGGCAAGGAGCCAGATTAATCACACGGTTAGTAACACTATCCGTTGCCCCCTCCTCAGTTAATCCCAATCCCCGACAACCCATGACAATGAGGTTAGCATCTACCTCATCCGCCACATCACAAATGGTAAAGGCTGGTTTTCCCACTTGTTCAATGACTTCAGCCTCAATACCTTGTTGAGCAAACAAAGACTTGGCACCCTCCAACAATTTAGCCACTGTTTCTGGTGAAGACATAATTTCTCCACTTGGGGATTCTGCATCATGTTCTTTCACTACACTTAGCAGTATCAAGCGACTGCCGTAATTTTTGACAATATTGGCAACGACATCAGCCGCTTCCCTTGTTTCTCTACTTTGATCGATGGGAAATAAAACAGTTTTGAACATTAAACTTACCTCCGTACCCCGTCCTCCGGTAAAATCTGGATGGTTCTACATACAAAACAATAACAAAAAGGCAATCAGGAGGTTTGTGCCGTGTCAAAGAAAACTTTAGCAAATTTATCTGCCAGTGAGTTATCTGGTAAGCGTGCTTTAGTAAGGGCTGATTTTAATGTACCTCTTGATGATGCAGGAAACATTAGCGACGATACCCGCATTCGTGCTGCTCTGCCAACTATCCAATATTTGATCAACAAGGGAGCTAAGGTAATTTTAACCAGTCACTTTGGTCGTCCCAAGGGTAAAGTAAACGAAAAAATGCGCCTCACTCCAGTAGCTCAACGTTTGTCTGAGTTATTAGGCAAGGAAGTCATTAAGTGTGATGACTGTATTGGTGATGATGTGGCTGCAAAAGTAGCAGCTATGGAAAACGGACAAGTAATGTTACTGGAAAATGTCCGCTTCTATGGCGAAGAGGAGAAAAACGACCCTGAATTTGCGAAAAAGTTGGCAGCTAATGCCGATTTATACGTCAATGATGCTTTTGGTACTGCCCACCGCGCCCATGCTTCCACTGAAGGGGTAACTAAGTATTTGAGTCCCTCTGTGGCTGGATATTTAATTGAAAAGGAATTGCAATACCTGCAAGCCGCAATTGAAAACCCCCAACGTCCCCTGGCAGCAATTATTGGTGGTTCCAAGGTTTCCAGCAAAATTGGTGTGATTGAAACCCTGCTGGAAAAATGTGACAAGTTAATCATTGGTGGGGGGATGATTTTCACCTTTTACAAGGCTCGTGGTTTGAATGTTGGTAAGTCCCTGGTGGAAGAAGACAAGCTAGAGTTAGCTAAGTCCTTAGAAGCCAAAGCTAAGGAAAAGGGCGTAACTTTCCTGTTACCTACCGATGTGGTGGTGGCAGATAACTTTGCCCCAGATGCCAATTCCCAAACCGTTAGTGTTGATAATATCCCCGATGGTTGGATGGGTTTGGACATTGGTCCTGATTCTGTCAAAGTATTCCAAGAAGCCCTTGCAGATTGTAAGAGTGTAATTTGGAATGGACCAATGGGTGTATTCGAGTTTGATAAGTTTGCTGTAGGTACAGAAGCGATCGCTCGTACTTTAGCAGAAATTGGTAAAGGTGGTGCTACCACTATTATTGGTGGTGGTGACTCCGTAGCTGCCGTGGAAAAGGTTGGTTTAGCCGAACAAATGAGCCACATTTCTACTGGCGGTGGTGCTAGTTTGGAATTACTCGAAGGTAAAGTACTTCCTGGAATTGCTGCTTTAGATGAAGGGTAAATAATAGTAAGGTGGGCAATGCCCACCCTACGACTTTGCTGGGTTCACAGTAGGAAATATTGTTCTTTTCCTCTCCTGCTCCCCTCCAGTTCCCCTCCTTGGAGGGGTTAGGGGTGGGTTGGGTTGTTGGTCATAAATTGGCGAAGGTATTGTAATTAATTCATTTTTTGAATCTAAATCTTTTTAAGAAATCTTAGTCTTTAATAGATTCAATATTTCCGAGCAAAAGTAATTGATATTTGTCAGGAAGATATCATTTTCTCTATAACAGAAAGTAAGGCTGATTCTCCCACTCAGCATCATAAGGTGCTATTGGTAATTCTTTTTCGATCAAATTAACAATTTTAAATTTACCAGAATTTAGCTGTTTATAAGACTTAATAAGTCTATACCAGGCGTAGCAAACTATTATTCCTGACAAACTAATTAACCAATAAAATTCGGTATTTTCTCCTGATTTTTTCCCAAGCTGTAAGTAGCTAACAACAGCAATAATTGCCGTATTTAGAGTAAGAAAGAAAGAATTATTAGACTGTCTGCGATCGCTAATTTTTTCAGCCGTGTTTGCATAAATTTTGTAAAGTTCTAAATAATGGTCGTGATATTTTTCTCCATAGCTTTCCTTGGTTTGACAAAAAAGCTTTTTGATCTATTTTTCTTTTTCAGACGGATTTTGTGTTGGTTTAGTTGTACTTAAATCATTCTTATTCCTTAATTCTTTTTCCATTTCTATTCCTCTTCACTAGACAAAGGATTACAAGGTTGGGAAATTTAGAGGTTTTGAAGTTTAAATCTTTAAAGCGATCGCTTGTGACAAACTGCTAACTTTGTAACTTATGTTGCCCGTGCTTGTAAACTAGCAGAAGATGACTGTCATGAAACAACCCTGCCTCAAGTTATTGGCTTACAGTGTCGCTATGCCTTGATTATTACATCTTTCTGCGGAGTATCGCGTCAAGGCCCTAAGTAGTTTGGCTGATAAACTTTCACAAATACAAAAAACTCAACTTTTTTCTTTCTGGCGAGATACACTTCACGTTTTATCTCTTCTCACTCGCTCAAGCTTACTCAGTGATATAAAAGCATTAACTCCTGTTATATAGGAATCATATTTGATTTTTGAAAAACACGTAGGGTGTTGTATAGCCCTCCGGGCATGGCTACGCTAGAGCAAAGCGTAACGCACTATCATATCAGGCTTTGGTGCGTTACGACTTTACGTCTAACACACCCTACAAATACTGTCCTCACGGACATCCCTCTCCTTAATAAGGAGAGGGAAAGATTTTTGCATAGCAAAAAGCGAGGGTGAGGTAGTGTGTATAACCTATTCTCACGACTGGAGGACTTGCTCCAGCCCCTAGTAATACAACCTGGGCTTAATGTAAAATCCCCACCATATGCAACAAACCATGACCTGTAATCATCTCTACAATTAAGGCAATAAAACCTAACATGGCTATCCGCCCATTCCAGACTTCCGCAGAAGTGGTAATACCCCACTCCCAACGCTCTGGAGGGTAAATCTTTACCTTCTTCTTCATTTGATTGATTTGGGCAAATGTGAGAGGAGATGGTTCCAAACTCTCAACCACCAAATCAGCCATTGCTTGAATGAACAAGGGATGGGTATTTAAAGCCGGTACACGATGGAAATTGTGGATACCTGCTTCCTCAGCAATTTCCCGGTATTCAATATCTATTTCTTCTAGAGTTTCAATGTGTTCGGAAACAAAACTAATGGGCACTACAACTAAAGTATTTACCCCTTTTTTACCCAACTCCTCAATGGCATCCTCTGTGTAGGGTTGGAGCCATTCCACCGGACCCACCCGGCTTTGGTAAGCTAAGGAGTAGTTATTGGGTCGATTGAGGGTACCCATAATTAATTCAGTGCATTCCTCAATTTCTTGCTGGTACGGATCTCCCCCGTCCTCCACATAACTTTTAGGCACCCCATGAGCACTGAAGAAAATATGTGCCTCGTCGGGATTTTCCAACTGATCTAATTCTTGGGCAATCAATTCTGCCATCGCCTGTAGATAATATGGTTGTTTATACCAAGAGGGAATAGCATTATATGGAAGTTGCTGTAATTTCGGGTCTTGTTGCCAAATTTTCTCTAAAAGCCGGAAACTAGAACCACTAGTACTAATGGAAAATTGGGGGTATAGGGGTAGAATAACTAGGTGTTCTACATCATCTTTGGTAATTTTGGCGATCGCTTCTTCTGTGAATGGATGCCAGTAACGCATACCAATGTATATTTTGGCATCTTGCCCCAACTCTTGCAGTTTTTCTCTGAGAGCTTCACCTTGAGCCTCAGTAATAGTTCGTAGGGGCGAACCCCCACCAATTTTACGGTAATTCTCCTGAGACTTTTGCGTGCGTCTAGTAGCAATAAACCAAGCTAGGGGTTTTTGCAACCAGGTAAATGGCAAACGAATAATTTCCGGATCGGAAAACAGATTATACAAAAATGGTCCCACATCTTCTAATTTATCTGGACCACCAAGATTAAGTAATAAGACACCTACACGACCCATAACAGCTATAATCCCCCTAGCTTTTCAGTTTTTTTACTAATATTCACAATATGTCTTTATTTAATATATAAGTTAATGTGAAGGAATAACGAAGTGGCAACAATTTTAAGGGACTGGAGTTACCGCTATCAATGGCTTTACGACGGTATATCCCGTTTGGCAGCTTTGAGCGTGGGTGGTGAAGGACGTTTTCGGCAACTTGCATTACAAAACTTAACCATTAATTCAGATACCAAAGTTTTAGATTTATGTTGTGGTAGCGGTCAAACGACACAATTCTTAGTCAAATACTCTCAAAATGTTACAGGGTTAGATGCCTCATCTTTATCTTTAACAAGGGCAGAGCAAAATGTACCGCAAGCTGATTATGTGGAAGCATTTGCTGAGAATATGCCTTTTGCAGATGGAGAATTTGATGTGGTACATACTAGTGCCGCCCTTCATGAAATGGAACCGGAACAATTGCAAAAGATTCTCAATGAAGTATATCGTGTTTTACGACCGGGTGGGGTATTTACCCTGGTAGATTTTCACCAACCCACAAATCCTCTATTTGTACCAGGGTTGTGGTTATTTTTCTGGTTATTTGAGACAGAAACGGCTTGGAAGTTATTGCGAACGGATTTAGGGGAATTGTTGAGAGAAACGGGTTTTCAAGTAGATGAGCCTCGGTTGTATGCAGGGGGGAGTTTGCAGGTGATAAGAGGAGTGAGAGAGTGATGGAGTTTTGAGCTTTAACAATTTTGTGTGTATAGTTCCAAATGAAAAATTTACAGACTATAAGTAATAATGCATATGATTTAGTCATAATTGGTGGGGGAATCAATGGTGCTGGAGCTGCGCGAGATGCAGCACTGCGGGGACTGAAAACACTATTGATAGAAAAAAACGACTTTAGCAGTGGCTCTACAAGTTGGTCTACAAGGCTAATTCATGGCGGATTGCGCTATCTGGAGTCATATGAATTTGCCTTAGTACAAGAATCTTTACGAGAGCGGGAAATTCTCTTACACATAGCCCCCCACTTAGTAAAACCCCTGCTGCTGACAATTCCGATTTATCGATATCGCTCTCGTCCCTACTGGAAAATCCAAGCTGGGATGATGCTCTACGATCTTTTCAGCTTCCATAAAAGCCTGTTATCTCACAGGATGTTACCAAAAAAGAAGTTTCAGCAGTTGTTCCCATATCTCGATTTTGAGGGGTTACTCGGTGGTGCCCAATACTACGATTGCCAAGTGGCTTATGCTGAGAGATTGTGTCTGGAGAACATTCTTTCAGCCCAAGCAGCAGGAGCAACGGTATTGAACTATGTGCAACTTATGCAACTACATCAGCACAAAAATCGAATTGTTGCTCTTACCTGTGAAGATTGCTTGACGGGGGAAGAAGTAACTGTAAAACTAAGTTCCCAGGCAGTAGTGGTAAATACATCTGGTCCTTGGGTAGACCAAATCTTAGAGTCAATTACTGCCAATGGTTCAACTGACAAGAAAGAGAGTCAAAAAATTGGTGCTACTAAGGGCAGTCATATCATCGTCGATGCCTTTGTTGGGGCACCCCCTACAGCACTGTATGTAGAAGCCAAAACCGATGGTCGTCCGTTTTTTATTATACCTTGGCTAGGTAGATATTTAATTGGAACTACAGATAAGCACTTTCAAGGTAATCTTGAGCAAATCAAGGCCTGTGAGGATGAGATTGACTATCTGTTAGCTGAAACCAATCATCTGATTCCCATCGCCCAGTTATGCCGTGAAGATGTAAAATTTACTTACTCTGGGGTTCGTCCTCTACCTTGGTCAGAAAACAAGCAACCAGGACAAATTACCCGCAGACATATCCTTGACGATGGTGCAGAAGAAGGAATTGATAATTTAATTTCTTTGGTTGGCGGTAAACTCACAACTTATCGCCAAGTGGGTGAAGAAATTGTGGATGCAGTCTACACAAAATTAGGTCGTCAAGTCCCTGTTTCTCGTACAAAGGATATACCTTTACCTGGAGCCATATTACCCCATGATTATCGTCCCCAGAAGGCTCTCCAGAACTATGGAAATTTAATTCCACCAAGGTCAATTCATCACTTATTCTTAATTTATGGAGCAAAAGCTGTGGAGGTGTTGGCGTTGACGGATAACTCCCCTGATTTAGCCCAAATTATTAGCCCTGGTCTACCGGATATTAAAGCCCAGATTGTTTATGCTGTAAACTCAGAGTTAGCAAGGACACTGGTAGATATTATCCGCCGTCGCACGGCTCTAGCAATGCTTGATAATTATGGCTTAGACTTGCTGCCTGTAATAATTAAGACACTGTTTGACCACTGCGACTGGAGCTTAGAGGATTGTGATCAACAAAGAAATGATTATTATACTTATATCCAACAAAATTGCATTCCCGATTACCAGCTCAGTAAATGAAAGGAATATCTTGCGTGACATACTCCACACACTCCCCTACCCTTCGGGAACACCTTCGGTGAACGGGTGAGTGTGGGCTACGAGCGCGACTCTAGGCAACCCCAGACATTGACCAAAAAATAAAAGGATACAAGCCCCCGGATTTATCCGTGGAAAGGAAAAAAGTGTTTTCCTTATTTCAAGCCCTTCGATTTATCGATGGGGTAACTGATAACTGATAACTGATAACTGAAATGACCGAACAAGGCAAAAGTAAAAAGTAAAAAGGCAAAAGTAAAGAAAAAGAAAAATGGTCACAAGCCCCTAAATTTATTTATGGAACGAAGTAAAAACATTTGTTTCGAGACACGTAGTGCAAGAAACAATACGTCCGTAATCTTATCCCCTAAATTTATTTATGGGGATTATCTTTTTACTTTTTACTT
>JASJCJ010000084.1 GCA_030066045.1 Calothrix sp. MO_167.B12 | reverse complement strand
GGTGTGTTGTCGCGTAGCGCAACGCACCATTATATAAGGGTTTCGGTGCGTATAGCCCTAGCCTGCGGCAAGCCGGTGCGCGTCTACGGGCATGGCTTCGCTAAAGACTAGCGTCATAACACACCCTACAGATACTTGATACCGTTTCACTTTATTGGTGATACATATCATGGACTTGGGCGCACGCAATGCGCCCCTACATATATATCAATATTTTTGTGAATTAGTATCACTGCTTGACTCCTTGATACCGTTTCACTGTATTGGTGATACAAATCATGGACTTGGGCGCACGCAATGCGCCCCTACATATATATCAATATTTTTGTGAATTAGTATCACTGCTTGACTCCTTGATACCGTTTCACTGTATTGGTGATACGAATCATGGATTTGGGCGCACGCAATGCGCCCCTACATATATATCAATATTTTTGTGAATTAGTATCACTCCCTCACTCCCTCACTCCTTCCCTCCTTCCCTCCTTCACTCCCTCTTCCCAACATAGCCTCTGGCTCTCGGTAAAAATCACCACACGAAAATAAATCTTCAATTTGGTTAACAAATAGTTACAATCAGGATATGACAATATCTGCATCCCGGAGTCATGGCTGATGAAACTCATATTTGACCCAGAAATTGCGGTGAAAATCCACAAAATGAATGAAAGGGTAAGATGGCAGCATCCTAGTATTATGGCAAGGGGCATTGACCAAACTAGTATGGTTTTGGATGATGGTAAGGATGGAGAACCTGAGTTTTCTTTTATGGTAATTGGGGATACGGGTACTCAACCCCATAAGCACTACCATCCCCAACGCCAGGTAGCTGAAGCCATGCTCAAACACCAACAGGAGTGCAGTTTTGTCCTCCATACCGGGGATGTGATTTATGTGGTGGGTTCCCAGGAATATTACCCGCAAAACTTTATCCAGCCTTACCGAGAATTTCTCCGGGGTGGAGAAAATCCCCAACGCATTGCCTATGACAATATGGTATTCAACAAACCAATTCTCCCCGTACCAGGCAACCATGATTACTATGATGTTCCGTTGATGTACCGATTGTTCGCCGGAACTACCCTGCCCATACGCACCCTACTACGCTACAAGGATTTTGAAATTGGTTGGCATGGTTCTTATCAAGGAGATGCCTATGCTAAGGCTTTTCTCGATTATTTACAAAAGTTTCGTTCCCCAGAACAGTTAGAATTTCACCTCGATGAATACTACACCGCCAAAACTGATGCAGGACGGTGTTTGCGTTACGAACCGGGAAAATTCACCCGCTTACCCAATCGTTATTATACGTTTCGTTACGGCGGTATTGACTTTTTTGCCCTAGATTCCAACACTTTTAACGAACCATCCCCCCTCCCAGATACTAAAGAAGGGGAAGCTCAACGGCGAGAATTACAACAGCGTCGCCATGAAATTGAACGGGAAGAGTTACAAATCCTCGATGCTTGCAACCAGCTCAATGCTGATAATCCAGAAGACGCGGAACAACTCGATGCCCTGCGAGCCAAGTTATATCAAATTGATGAGGTGAAAATAGACATTGAGAAACAACTAAACTGGTGGCACAAACAACCAGATGTGGACTTGGAGCAATTAGAATGGCTGAAACAAAGACTAATTGAATCTTGGCACACAGAAGAAGTGCGGGGAAGAATCATTTATTTCCACCATCCCCCCTACGTTACAGAAGCCAGTAAATGGTATCAATCCCAGACTTTAGCCGTGCGCCATCGCCTACGTTGGGTATTGGATGGGGTAGCCGCAAATTTGGGTAATATAGCACAGAATCGCCCCATCGTAGATTTAATTTTCAACGGTCATGCCCATTGTATGGAATATCTACGCACAACCGACACAGGACATGGTGATTCCCATCTCAACTGTATCATTAGCGGTGGTAGCGGTCGTCGCCCTCGTCGCCAAAAGAAAGAAGGTAAGGAATTATTAGAGCAATTTCCCGGAGAAAGTATCAGTAAAGTTGCTGAGTCAATCTTATTTGTTGGTCGTAATGGACACGGTGAATATAAACAACTACCTTATTCCTTTGTACGGATTGATGTCAAAGATGGCAATCCGCCCCAATTCATTGTCAGGCCTTTTGTGGTGGAATGCTTGCAAGGAAAATGGTGCGATCGCCAGTTAGAAACAATTGTATTGTAATAAGGTAATATAGCCGTGATACGTGTAAATATTTTTTGCAAATGACCAGGGCGCAAGCCGCAGTGCCCCTACAATGAATCTGCGATCGCCTGATAATTTCAATTCTGAAAGTCTCCTACTGGTCTATCGCATTAGTTCTGAAGGGTAAAAAAAATGTAGTGGGAGCGTCTCGCTCCCTGCTGTCAGAAGTAAGCAGGCAAGATCCTCCCTACTGTCAGAAGGAAACGGGCAAGATCCTCCCTACTGTCAGAAGAAAGCGGGCAAGATGCCCGCACTACGGTAAACTATCAAAATTTATGGGACAGACTACTAGAAGGTAATGTCTACAGGTGCATTTAAGTCAAGAGCAGTCAGTAGCCCAGAAGACTATATTCCGAAGGTAATGTCTTGCTCTACACTGAAATCAAGGCCAGCCTGTAGCTGAGCAAACTGTGTGTTTTCAAACAAGAGAGCACCTGTATCTTGATTGTAGGAAAACTGGCTGATTGAAATTTCCCCAGAACTATCTATTACAATCTTGTCACCCTCCGCAGAATTAAAGTCCTCGATAGTGTCAATACCTCGTTGAGGCTTTGGTGGCAAACTTGGAGCAACATAGTTTGGATCATAGTTTGGATCAAAGACAAAGGTCCTAAAAGGAGGGGCACTATCACGTGGGAAAAGAATTGAGAAACTAAAGACATCTGCTCCATTACCCCCTCTGAGAGTGTCATTGTCAGTTCCACCTCGAAGAGAATCATTTCCATCCCCACCTAGAAGAGAATCATTGCCAAAACCACCGTTGAGGATATCATTTCCCTGTCCACCTATCAAGGTATCGTTGTCTGCTGCGCCTACAAGGACATCATTTCCATTCCCACCGTCAAGGACATCATTACCAGAAGTAGACCAATTAATTTCACCATATGGGTCATAGACATGTGTCTCGACTAAGGAAGCCACTGAACCTCCAAACATCGTATCATCGCCATCCCCACCGATGAGAGTATCATTCCCATTCCCACCGTCGAGTTTATCATTTCCCTTGCCACCATCTAAATAATTATCGCTTTGTCTTCCATAAGTGCTGCCTGAAGCATACACGAAAGAATCCCCGGTGACGGCTAAACCACCTCCAAAAGCAGATTCACCATAGAGCGTGTCATTACCAGACCCTCCCTCAAGGGTATCTTGCCCAGTATCACCTATGAGGGCATCGTTACCCCCTTCACCCTTGAGTATATCGTTTCCACCTTTACCTTCAATCAGCTCGTCAACATTAGTCCCCACCAGGGTATCATTGCCATCTCCACCAGTGATGGTATCCATAAATCCATTAGGAAAGAAGAATGAAAAAAGACTTGCAGATTTTGATATTTGTACCATTTTCTGTTGATAATTTGTGAAAGTTCGGATGTAGCTTGGATTTTTACGCCTGATTTTGCAGAATTGATATGAGAGTAAGTATCACACGAAGAGAGTTAATTTTTGGTTCTTAGTACAGCCCGTAGGGCGTGTTTTCAAAGTCGCCGACACCCTAGAAGGGTGTTGTTGGCGAATCAGGGGTATCACCCTCTTAGGAGTGGGGGAGTGGGAGAGTGGGGGAGTGGGGGCAGAAAAAACCCAGCCCAAATTATGACAGCAATCCCCAGCTTTTAGCATAATCAGGGTTCATACCTACTATTCGCCAACAGTATCCTAGAAGGGTGTGGCTACACGTACATAGACGTAACAGCGGCTTCTCGTAGCGTTAAAACACTTACTACAGACATTATCAATATGCCAATTGCGCGTAAATCCTCATCCTCATCAAAACTGGATTTGGAAATAGCGTCTAGGTCACTTTGGTGGTAACAATGGTTCTACACACTCAACAGCAGCCTTATCTATAACTCACATGATTGATTGGTAGGGGCGGGGTTACGGTGGGATTAGAATTAGATATGTTGCAAACATTTTTTGATTTGGTATTAGGACATTTATAAATCCTGAAACCCCTTAACAGGCTGCTGTTCCCTCTTCCCCAGTGCGTAGTGCTATAACAGTAATAACACGGTGGTATAGGTCTCTCAGGCTACCCTAGAGGATGTATAAACTCCTGGCTCAAACGAAATTAGCCAGGGGTAGTTCATCACTTCCAGGGCTGAAAATAAATTATCCAATTTTTGCCGGAGCATCCCAATTTTTTAACCAACTTTGGGGATTACAGCAGTTTTCATCTATTTGAACCACATCTTCATGTAGGGGTTTAGCAATGCTAAACCCCTACGGTGTGGTCTATTTACCTGAAAATCGCTGTAAATTCCCCTGTTTCTACAAGCAGTGTGTTTTGCGTCGGGGTCAAATCCCCGTTGCTCCCACGTAATTCTAAATTCGGCGTTGCATAAATGCGGGATGAATTTAGATTTTTCATCCAAAATAAACATCGCTCCTTTGCGCCTTTGCACGCCAGTTGCTTCAAGTCGGCGGAGCCTTTCGGCAGTTACTCCACTTGGGGAGACCCCAAGACCGTACTGCCTCACCAACGCACTGGCTCGTCTTTGCGTGAGATAAAAATCATCCCTTTAATGAGCAATGCCCTAAATTCTTTTAACCATCCGGACTTGATATTACAATCCATTCAAAATGATTCCATCCTTAGCTCGCATATACAGTACTGGTGTGGCAAAATCACATTTATCTAATCCCACTTCCATGGAAATAGCGTTGCGGGTTGTCTGGATGGCTGCATCTACGGGATAGCCTAATGCGAGGGTGCGGTAAAATTCATCGGCGAAAAGTTTGGCGGTGTCGTCTTCGATAGGATATTGCATGGCGACTACTGCGGGTATTTCCTGACGCACTAGGTTTGGTGCTATACCTGCAAATGTTTGGTTGGAAGATACGGTTCCACCTTGGCAGGAATTGAGAATCACTAATCCTAAGTTATTGTTACCTAAAAAGAAGTTGGCGAAAGTTTCATCGTCTAATAATTTCGCTTCGCCATTTCCATCTACAAGGGCAATGTAGCCTTTATTATTTTGAAAGATACTATGACCGATGAAGTGAAATACATTGTAAGGCTTTTCTCGCAGCTTTTGCTGAATTTCGCGCCTAGTCGCTTCTTGTAATACATCTAACTCTATTTGACCAGCTTCTATGTGTTTTTTCAGTGCTTCGCGGATGAGTTGTTCTTCCTTCCCTGTGTCTAATGGATCTAAGTTAGTAGGACTAGAGATGACTAATAGAATTTTTAGGGGTAGGTTAACGGCTTTGATGTCGCGTTTTTGCAGGGGCACATCAATGTAGCGAGAGAGTACGGTTTGGGTGTTGTTGGCTAAAAAGGTGTTGGTTCCCTCGTCATAGAGAAATTCCCAAGGGAGAGCGGCTAATTCGGGAGATTCAAATATTAACCGCAAGCGGACATTGTAATTATCTGCTTGTGCGCCTGCCATTGTAGCGTGGAAGCGAGCGTTAATTTGGTTGGGGAAAAGTGCTTGGTAAAGTTCACCACCTAGTGCTTTGAGCAATTCACTATTTGTTTGTTGCGACTCAATTAATTTTAAAGTCAGGTTAATTTGGTTCTTTGACAAATGTAATTCACCCGAAACCTCACCTTGTTCTGAGGAAACGCGAATATTGTGATTGTGATCAACTAATATTTGAAAATCTTGGTATTTCATAGGGGTTTGATTTGTAGTAGTTTGATTTATGTTAAAAGATTCGTTTCTCTTCGTCTCCAGTTCCCGTTGTAATGCTGTGTCTTGGGCTTTATATTCCCCATATTCCTGCTGAAGTGGTAAATTCACATCATCAATCAATCTCCGCACATCCACCATTTCAAAGCTTTTATCGCATTCAATCTGATATCTACCCTTTTCTAAACGTCTACGCAAATTTTCTAAAGGATAAGTATAAGGATTTTCATTTCCTGCACATTCTTGACAGTTACAGGGAACCAAAGTTTGATATTGCAAGCGTTCAAAAGAACTATGAATTTTTTCTAGTTCGTGGGTGACAACTGCGAGTAATTCTTTTTTACGATTTCCGGCTACCCTAACTTTAATTTCCCGTTGATTGTAGTTTTCAATGACTTCGGCGCGAGTTTGGTCTTTATTAAGAATAACGCCACTTCTCCAAACAAGTTTTTGCTGTTCAATCCAAGGGTGTGTTTCTACAATGAAGCGGATGAGAATACCTTTGGGCATGAATTTGTATTCATAACGCAAGACGAGATTATAGGATTTATCCCAAGTGTAGTTGGATTGTTCGATATTGAGTAATTGTGGTGCAATGTAGTTACCGGGACGGTTAGGAATTTGGTAACAGAGTTTAAACCGCATCATTAATTGCAGCAGTTCATCTCGCATATCGGCATATTCCCTATCTTGCCAAATATCTGCAAGTTCCTCTTGGCTAAAACACCCCAAATTTTGCTTGACGGTTTTATTATCTAAAACCTTGTAAACCGCAGTTGTAGCCCATTCTGGTTTGAGAATTACATAATGTTTGAGTGTAGCATCATCTTGGAAGTGCAGACAAACGCCGAGGTCATGTAAATAGCGACTCAGCTGTAGCATATCTTTGCGGTTTGTTAAATTATTCGTTTCACAAAGTTGGTAATATTCATAAAGGTCGATGTAATTGCGGGAATAATTTTCGATGGCTAAACGGACTCTCACCCAGAGTTTTGGTAAAGGTGATTTATCACCAACGTGGGGAAGTCTGGTGATGTAGTTTTGAATCTCTTCTTTTATTTTTGCTAAACCGCGATTTGTTGCTAAATTAGTTGCTAAAACTTCTTTTAAATTAGTAAACTCTCCCCGTAACTGGCGTTCGTTTACTTCGCATTGACGGTCTTTTTTTTCGTTTTTTACAATCAAAATTGGGCTATTATCGCTTAAAAGTTCGGCAACTTTCAGCCACCAATAAAAGTCAGTGTTTTCGTTACGGGTATCAGCAACTAAGGCATAGAGAGAACGTTTGGTGAGGAAAAATTGATGGGTTTGATGGTAGATTTCCTGTCCACCAAAATCCCAAATATTAACGCGAAACTCTTTACCATTGGGTAGGGGGAATTTCCACTGGATGACATCAATACCTTCCGTTGATTTCTCATCAGAGTTGAGTTCGTAGCTTTCATCTTCAATTTTTTTAGCTAAAGAAGTTTTCCCCGCTCCTCCTTCCCCAATAATCAATAATTTTGCTTCGTAGAAGGGTTCAGTTTCATTAGGATCTTGTGCCCGAAAATAGAAATCAAGGATTTCCTTCACATCACCCGGATGTTCATCTATATCCTTTGAACCCAGAATCTCTGGTTGAATAGGGACTGGGTTTCCACGCAACTCCAAATTTTCAAGTTTAGTTAGTTGGACTATTTCTTCTGGTAAACTACTCAATTGATTTTTGTAGAGGTCGAGGACTCGCAGATTGCTGAGTTGGAATATTTCCTCTGGCAGACTGCTGAGTTGATTGGAACCCAGGCGGAGGTGTTGCAGGTTGGTGAGTTGTCCAAATTTCCTGGGCAGATTGCTGAGTTGATTGTTGTTGAGGTAGAGACTGTGGAGATTGGTAAGTTGGACTATTTCCTCTGGCAGACTGCTGAGTTGATTGCCCCAGAGGTAGAGAGTTTTTAGATTGGTGAGTTGGAATATTTCCTCTGGCAAACTACTAAGTTGATTACTACCGAGGTTGAGAGTTTGCAGGTTAGTAAGTTGTCCTATTTCCACTGCCAGACTGCTGAATTGATTGCCCCAGAGGTATAGAGTTTTTAGATTGGTAAGTTGGAATATTTCTTCTGGCAGACTACTTAGTTGATTACTTTCCAGGTAGAGGACTTGCAGGTTGGTGAGTTGGAATATTTCTTCTGGCAGACTATTTAGTTGATTACCACCGAGGTAGAGTGCTTGCAGATTGGTGAGTTGGAATATTTCTTCTGGCAGACTGCTTAATTGATTGTTGCCGAGGTAGAGGGCTTGCAGATTGGTGAGTTGGAATATTTCCTCTGGCAGACTACTTAGTTGATTTTTGACTATATGAAGTTCTTCAAGATGATTCAGTAATCCAATTTCCCTTGGTAAATCTCTCAGGTTGTTACCGATAGCACTAAGGATATTTCCCTTTTCGTTATACTCATATTTACCGAGAATCAGCTTTTTGAGTTGAGTCAGCTTGCCAATCTCAGGGGGTAAAGCCGTCAACTTCTTACCAGAAAGGTCTAATTCTGTCACCCCCTCCCTTGCTGCTTGTTCAATTACCTGTAGCAATTCTTCCTCAGTCATTAGCCAATACTGAGATACACATTACAGATATTGTAATAGAACTTTAATTACATGGGCATATGCGTAAGTCCCGAACTGAAGTTTTAAATAAGGGAATACCAAAAAATACGTTATCCCAAACAGAACAGTACATTTGTAGGGGCGCATTGCGTGCGCCCTTAATGTGGGGATATTTTAAAACTTGGAAATCCCTAAGTGTAAGGTGGAGAGAAGCGATCGCACAAAGGGCACGGCGCGATTATAATTATTAGACTTCTGTTGGAAATTAAATATGCGGAGCACCAAAACCCTTGTAGAGACGTAGCATTGCTACGTCTCTACATTCTTTTCCACCAGAGGTCTATTCTATAACCCAAGCGATCGCACCAAGGGCACGGCACGGTTAAAATTACTCTATAATCCAGTAGATTGTCGATGTTCCCTACGGGATAAAATCATGTTTCTCAAAATTCCCTTTGGTCAAACCAGAACTTAATGTTGTCATACCGGAATACAGGCCCATCTTTGCAGATAAATTTCGGACCTAGCTGACAGTGACCACAAAAAGCGATCGCACATTTCATATTCCGTTCCATAGTAATATAAATATTATCTGCACTCATGCCTTTTTTCAGTAATTCTACTGTAGTAAATTGCATCATAATTTCCGGTCCACAAATCATGGCGGTGGTATTCAGGGGATCGAATTGAGCACGGCGAATTAGGTGGGTGACTACTCCCACATTCCCTTTCCATCCCGGTTCTGCCCGATCCACGGTGAGTAAAACTTCAGTATCCCAACGCGTTCGCCACTTGTGTAAGTCCCGGTTAAATAGAATATCATTAGGGGTGCGAGTTCCAAATAATATGGCTACCTTGCCGTATTTTTCCCGGTTGGCAAGCACATGATAAATAGCCGGACGCAGTGGTGCCAATCCAATACCACCAGCCACAAATATGACATCATTCCCCTCCGCTACCTGCATGGGCCAGTAACTACCAAAGGCACCTCTAACACCAAGTGTGTCACCCTTTTTCAATTTTCCCAGGGCAGTTGTAACAGTCCCCACCCGGCGAATGGTATGTATAATTTTATTTTTTATACCAGCATTACCACTAATAGAGATGGCAGATTCACCCACACCAAAAGCATAGAGCATATTAAATTGACCAGGGGCAAATGTTAGAGCTTCTACCCCTGATACTGGTTCTAATTCCAAGGTAAAGATGTCATGGGTTTCCCTACGATTTCGCTGTACCCGATAGATATGAGGAACCATAGGGTCTGTTTGCAATAGAACTTCCCCGACTCTGCTAGTTGTTGTCATACTTGATATTAACTCCCGAAAATAAGGCGGTAGATGCAAATTCAAACCCAGACTAAATCTGAAACTTTCTGAATTATGAATTATGAATTATGAATTATCTATTAGGTAAGCCATAGAGATCCAAAAGTTGCAATCGAGTTGCTTGCAGGGTATCTAACATTACATAAGAGAAGCGTTGCATCAACTCATAACCCAATGCAGGATCGCGATCGCATTTTCCCCGCAGACATTGAGCATTAAGAGCGATCGCTCTTGTCAATTCCAATGCCTGTGCGTCATAATGCCATTCATAGGGGGGGAATAACCAAGACCAGCCCAAAACGTCATTATCTGTCAGAGTTTTAATCACAATGGATTGTTGAGCGGGTTTACTAATTTCTACTGCAACCTTGCCATGACGAATCAAATAAAATCTATTCGCTGGCTCTCCTTGGCGGAAAATAAATTCTCCGGCATTAAAACGAACATTGGCAGCACATTCAATTAATAGGTCGATATATTCTGGTTTTAAACCTTGAAAGAAACTGTGTTCTCTCAATACGGGAGCAAGGGTAGGGGTAGGTGTAGCCATTTCAGTTATCAGTTATCAGTTATCAGTTATCAGTTATCAGTTATCAGTTATCAGTTATCAGTTATCAGTTAGCCTCCTGCACTTTTGTGCTGTGCTAACAATTTCCCCATTGATAAATCGAGAGGCAAGGGTTAAGGGGAAAATCTTTTCCACCTCCACAAATAGAATTTGGGGGCTTGATACCGATTAATGTTTGGTCATAGTTTTGATTTGTTGATCTAAATTTGACCTACTTTTGACTTTTGACTTTTGACTCCTTCGGAGTTCGCCATTTGCTTTATGCCGGGGAACCCGTCCACCGCAATGGCTCACTTTTGACTTCCGCGCAGCGGTTGACTGTCCTGAATTGCCTTAACTTCTGCGGTAATATCTATTCCCACGGGACACCAAGTAATACAACGTCCACAACCCACACAGCCAGATGTACCAAACTGATCCATCCAACTAGCCAATTTATGGGTCATCCATTGACGGTAACGGGATTTGGCACTGGAACGTACACTACCACCGTGTAAGTAGGAAAAATCCATAGTGAAGCAGGAATCCCAATGTCGCCAGCGTTCGGCATTGTCCCCAGTTAAATCGGTGGTATCTTCTACGGTAGAGCAAAAGCAGGTGGGACAAACCATAGTGCAGTTAGCACAGGTAAGACAGCGATTTGCCACATCATCCCAACGGGAATGTTCAATATTATTGTATAAAAGTTCTTTAATATTCTGGGTATCCATAGTACGCCCCATCTGCTTGGCAGTTGCAGCCACAACTTCCATTGCTTGCTGTTGTTGCTGCTCTGTGGCAGACTTATGGGCAATTTTACCCAGTATCTCTGCACCTGACTCACTCCCAACTTCCACCACAAAGTAGTGTTGATCCCCATCAATAATTTCCGTTACCCCTAAATCAAAACCCGTCTTTACTTGGGGACCTGTATTCATAGACACACAAAAACAAGTTCCTCCAGCTTGGGAGCAATTGACGGCAACAATAAATACCCGATCGCGCCTTGTTTGGTAGTGGAAATCCACAGCTTCTCCTTGGAGAAATACCCGATCTTGAATAGCGATCGCATTTAATTCACAAGCACGCACCCCGATAAATGCTCGTTTGGGAATTTCCGGTTCAGGTGTGGTAATTTTCATCTCCTGACCCTGGCGTTCTGCTTTCCACAGTTGTAACCGTGGCGGAAACAGGTATTTTTTCCAGGAATGTGGACCAACGGCATAACCAAATAGTGCCTTATCTGACCTTGGTTTGAGGCGATAAGTACCGCCATCTTGTTCGTCCGTCCAACCAATGGGCAAGTCTTCCACCGCAGAGATAGTCTCATAGGCGATCGCACCCTCTACAATGGTAGGACCAACTAATTCATACTCCTGTTGCTGCAAAACATCAAATAATTGTTGAAAATCTTGACGGTCAACGATTACCTTATCTTTGATTTGTAAGTTTTTTACCGTCATATTCACCTGCTTTAATGACGTTGTTCGAGGACTTGCTTTGACCCCAACGTCATTTATAGGTCAAAAATTTGAGGAACTTGTGAGGAAGGTAAATATACGAATTGGCAGGTGATTTTAAGCTAATCCGTCTGGAGAACCGGAGTTTTTCCCCAAGGAATACCAAAAAATAAATTATCCTGTAGGGGCACGGCATCTACAATATTTTCCCATGTGCAATAATCTGACCCACGCCGTGCCCTTTCCCTTAATTGGATAGGATTACTATTTGATTTTTGAAAAACACGTAGGGTGTGTTACCGCAAAGTGTAACGCACCATCCAGTAATATGGCTCGGTGCGGAGCGCTTTTAGCATAACGCCGATGCTCTTTTTCTTACACATATCTTGCACCTTCTCAATAAGGGTAAGGTGGGCAATGCCCACCCTACTGGATAACGCCGACGCTCTTTGATATTTTTCTTATAGATAATTTTTGAAGAACTTTGTGAGTTCACTCCAAGAATCCTCTGCTGCTAATTGGTTGTAGGAAGAACGTTCGTGACAGAAAAACCCATGATCTGCATCACGATATACTTTCAACCGATAATTTTTACCCAGCTCTTGAAAGCGAGAATCTATTTGTTGAATGCGATCTTCAGGAATAAACGGATCTGCGCCACCAAAGAATAAATAAATGGGAATAGTAATATCGGTAACGGCTTCTAACCACTCATCAAGAACAATACTGTAAAAAGGTGCAGCGATCGCAATCTCTGAGGAAAATTTAGTAGCAGTATAAAAAGCCATACTTCCACCAAAACAAAAGCCCATTACACCGATGCGATCTGAAACTATATCTTCTCGTGATTTCAGGTAATCTAATGTGGCTTTAATATCTTCTTCTACAGTCTTACTGTAGTTGAGACTATCCCTTATGGCTTTGGCTGGGGTGATTTCATCATAGCCAAACTTATTATTTGGTAAGCTCCGATAGTATAAGTCTGGCGCGATTGCCAGATAACCCTCGTTAGCAATTCGTACTGTTACATCTTTAATGTGCTGTGTTAAGCCAAACCCCTCCATTAGTACCACAACGGCTGCCTTGGGGCTATTATTGTCAGCAGGTACACACAAAAAAGCTGGCATTTCTCCATCAGGAGTAAAAATGATTATTTGTTTCTGTTCAATTTGCATCTATAAATCTCTCAAAACTTACAGATACTTTAGAAAAAATGCTATCTATGATTCTAGAAAAAAGTTGCCAAATTTTGGAAAATTATTGCGATTTAGCTTGATATTGTTTTGGTGTAACACCAACAATGCGTCTAAAGTATTTAGTCAAGTGGCTTTGGTCGCAAAAGCCAACCATAGCTGCAATTTCTGAGACACTGATTTGTTGATGCTGCAACAAATATTTTGCTTTTTCAATGCGCTGCTGCAATATATACTGGTGAGGTGTTTGACCTATACTTTTTCTAAACAAGCGTATAAAGTAATAGGGACTTACTTGAGCGATCGCAGCTAATTCAATTACTTTTAAATTGTCACCTATATGTTCGCATATATAGTCAGTTACTCGTCTTAGCTTCAATTTAGATAAGCCATTTTCATAGCTAGAAAGTTTGGGTTTTGTAGCGCAATATTTTCGTAATAGATGAATTGTTAATGTCATTTTCAGGCTATCAATCAATAAATTACCGCCAATTTTATGGCACTCTAATTCATCTTTTAAGGTTGAGAAAATTCCTTTTATCAGTTCATCTTGCTCATTCATGAACTGTGGAATTAGTTCAATGCGATCGCAATCTACTAAATCTTGACCTATTTGTTTGAGGTTCGCAGGTTCAACGGCCAAAATACCAAATTCGGCTGAATTATTCCAGTTACAGCGATGAACAATACCAGCAGGAATAATCGCAATATCCCCTCGTTCGCGCCTCTCTTTTTGACTTCTTCCATCTAGCCATCTTTCCCCTGGAGAATCGGAAAAACCAAAGGCAATTACGTGCATGGTGTGTTGGTGTTCTACTGTCTCAAATTGGGGCTGTCGATGAAGTTCAAAATGAATACCATCCCATCCTAAGCTTGAAAGTGTAGCAGGTTGAGGAACAAAATTCTTAGATGCCTTTGCCTGTCTGTAATCAAGAAGTTCGACTATTTTATTTGGCGTTTTCATCATTAACCTTGAATAACTTTAAAGATAAAGTCTTTCTCTGTATACATTATCCGTCTTTCACAACAGTCATATTATCTCAGGCGATCGCATAATGTGAACAATAGTTTGCTGGCGCACTTTACATATATTTTGGCATAATTTGCTAGTGCAATTTAGAGTTTGGTTTTCTAGGATGAAACTGAATCAAACAGGAGAAACAAAAATGAGTCAAACAATTTTAATTACAGGAGCAAGCAGTGGTATTGGGAAAGCAACTGCAAAATTGTTCCATGAAAAGGGTTGGAATGTGGTTGCAACCATGAGAACCCCAGAAAAAGAAACTGAATTAACCACACTTGATAATGTGTTGATAACAAGACTAGATGTACTAGACAAAGATTCAATTACAAAAGCCGTTCAGCTAGGTATTGAAAAATTCAGCAAAATTGATGTTTTAGTAAACAATGCAGGTTATGGTGCTTATGGTCCTTTAGAAGCAACCCCTACCGAAAAGATTAGGAGACAATTTGATGTCAATGTGCTGGGTTTATTGGATGTAACCAAAGCTATCCTACCCCACTTCAGAAAAAATAAGGATGGTATTGTGATTAATATTTCATCCATTGGCGGCAAAATTACCTTTCCATTAGTTTCGTTGTATCACGGTACTAAATTTGCTGTTGAGGGAATTTCTGAAGCACTTAGTTTTGAAATGGAAGCAATTGATTGCAAAGTAAAAATTATCGAACCAGGAGCGATTAAAACTGATTTTGTTGGTCGTTCATTGAACTTCAACAATGATGAAAGTTTAACTGAATATCAAGGGTTAGTTGGTAAGCTGTTCAATGTTCTAGAATCTTTAATAAGCAATGCTTCTGAATCTAGTGTTGTTGCTCAGGTTATTTATGAGGCAGCAACCGATGGCACTGACAAATTACGCTATACGGCCGGAGAAGATGCCAAATTGATGATGGCTAATCGCAAAGAATTGGATGATAAGACATTTATTCAAAGTATCAAAGACCAATTCGGCATCTAATTTCCAATAAATAGTTTTTCGATAATATTAGGACTTACGCAACTGGCATATTTTTCCTGTAGGGGAGGCAAAATGCGGTGTAGATTTTCTGCCCGCATTATTGCCGTTGCATGACAGCGCGAAAATATTTGAACGTAACCTGAGTTCGGTGTTAGGAGTTCGGTGTTAGGAGTTAAAATTAACGTGAGAAGTATACGTAACCTCAGTTCGGGTTAAGAAGGTTTATTTAGGGCTTGCTGAAAAAGTCTTTTGGTGGGGGTAGGGAACAGGGAACAGGAAACAGGGAACAGTTTCAGCTTATCCCGAACTCAGGTTGAACGTAGGAATAATACTTCTAGAGTCACGCACCAATCCCCGATTGTGACAATTGCGTAAGTCCTGTTTAAAAAGAAATCATCCCTTCCAAAGCAATTTGCAACTCAGTAGTTAAATCATTCACTGCTTTTTTCACAGCTTGACGATGTTCCCTATGAGAATCACGCTTACAAGTCAACCAATATTGTGTCACGGAAATAGGTGTACCTATTGTTACTTGCGACCTGCGCCAACCTAAACGGGGACGACGGGGTACTTTTATACCTTTAATCCGAGCGATCGCATCGAATATAATCAGTGTGGTTTCGGCGAATCTTTCTGGGGAGGGTTTTTCTTGGATATAAGTTCCTGTAACGGCCACAAAGCTTTCTACTAAACGCATATGTCGCATTCGTATGGATGATTCATGGGCAATCCAGTCAGCTAGTCCTCGCTCAAATGGAGATAAAGTTTGAATATCAGCAACATCTTGGCGATAAATGCGATTCCAACCAGCTTCTTCTATGCGCCGACAACGGTCGATCACATTTCCTTGGGGTTGGAGTTGCAGGTATTGTTCGCACACCTGTAATGCTCTATCTAGCAAGGTTTGTAAGCGAATTACTAAAACCGCTTCGTCAGATTCATATGCATGATGATCTGGAAATTGGCAATTGTAAAAGTGACGATAAAACTCCTCCATCTGGGTAATCACATATTCACTCAAATCCAATAGCCGTTGATAGAAAATATCTTGGTGCATCTCACCCGCAGACTTGCCAATCCTCTGCACTGGCAAACCACAATCTGCTTCTAATTTACTTAACAACCAGTCCAATTTTGACCAGGGAAGAGTTACGTAATAATACTGAATACCAATGGGAACAATGAAAACTTCCTCACTGCGATGAGCCTTTTGTAAATCCTCCACACACCAAAAACCCAGTTGAGCAGTACCCGGTTCTAGGGGACTCACAACTTCACTATGACCGTTAGTTGCTCCCTCTGGGGCAATAGTCATGGGCATTTTCCCATTAATTAACAAATCCCTCGCCGTGCGGATTGCCTCCCGATCCAATTTCTTACCTCTATGGATGGGAATACCCCCTAACCGAGAGAAAACCCAACCCAGCCATTTACCCGCCCACATGGTCATACCGCGATCGTACATGAAATGGCTGTAGAAGGGATATTGCAAAGAAATACCAAGTTTACGGGCAGTTCTAGGTAGAGTTCGAGTGAATAAATATATAATACTTAGGGGGTCGTCTACCTCGGAGTGACGAAAGGCAAATAACAGGCGGGTTTTTCCAGCTTGAAATTGTTGATAAGCTGTCGCCAATGTTTCAGCATTACTCACTTTAACCTCAGTAATTCCCGCAGGTAACCAAGGTCGAAGGCGGAGGCGAAGTAAAATAGGCAACATCAACACGGCCAATCGTAGGATGAAAGGATTGACTTGTTGGGGGATAAATTTGAGTTTTGGTTGAGCGCGATACTCTGGGGGAGTGACTACGCGATGATCATTGGGGTTAAACAATTTTGGATTTTAGATTTTGGATTTTGGATTACTTGCCAGAAATTTCCCCTACCCTGCTCTAAGATTGGGAATTGCTCCCTTCGGTGTTGTAAGATTAGCTATCTCCTTAATCTCTCTATCCTTTGTGTTCTCTGTGTTCTCTGTGTTCTCTGCTTCCTCTGCGGTTTTTTAATCAGTAATCTTTGGGCGGGATAGGAGTAATACTGCATGGTTTTTGTACAAATGCGAGAATTATCACTCATCAATAGGATATGAATTATACCAATTACCTCAAATAAAGCAACAGATACAAACCTGTAAACCCATACCAAATCAGACATTCATAATTACGAATTACAAATTACGAATTACGAATTAGTATTATCCTCGTTGAAAAACCACCGACAGATTATTTGCTGGCATTTGATGGGTACTCAACAAAGTCAAGTTTTGTTCATTGGCTGCTGCTACTACATCTTCCAGGTTCCGCACTCCCCATTCAGAATTTTGGGCGCGTAAAGAATCATCAAAAGCGGCATTACTGGGAGCTGTATGTTTCCCACCTTGCTTATAGGGACCGTATAAATATAGAATGCCGCCAGATGGGAGAATACGATTAGCACCTGCCATGAGTCCCAAACAAGCGGACCATGGGGCAATATGAATCATATTAATATTGACTATGGCATGAATTGGGGGAACTGATTTTAAGAATACATCTGACTCCACTGACCAAACTGTAGCTCGAACATCAATATTCAGGGGAAGGCGGAGATTATCTGCGGGGTAATGTTCTATCCAAGCTACCACACTTTCACGCGATCGCGGATCGGGTTCGGATGGTAGCCAAGTACGGGGACTTAAACGAGGGGCAAAGAAAACGGCGTGTTCTCCTGTACCGCTAGATATCTCTAAAACCGTGCCTTGGGGTGGTAAGACTTGTTGGATTATTTCTAGGATGGGTTCCCGGTTGCGTTGGGTTGCAGGGGCGTATCTGCGGGTATCTGGTGGGTTCATTACATCAATTCAAAATTCGGCGTTGATTCCTTGGTGGGATGATTTCATCTTCTCTCAGGAGTATTGGTATAATAGGTCTAATGAGCAGTTAAATATGTAGTTGCTAAATTGCTTGACATAAATTTACGAGCAGAATTCAGTTGTAGTACAAGAAAACTACTGAAGTGATATACATAATCCAGTCTTGCCAACAACAAAATAAAAACATCACATTAACTTTGAAATCCCCTAAATGCCAAGGGAGCGATCGCACCTCGTCATTATCGCTTATTCAAGGCTAAACTTTGTTAATTTACACTAAAGGATATTCATAATGGTTGCTAACACCCAAGTATTTGATGCCCAACATTGGGTAAAAACCCGTTCTTCTCTCGATCCCACCGAATCCAATTATCTCATCTGGAGAGGTGGTATTTATGCTTTTGTCCCGGGAGAGAAAAGAAAGCTCCTATTTAAGATGATGGGTATGAGTGTTAGTCGCTGTATCCCTGTAGAAGGAAAAGAAGGAGAATGGGACTTTACTTCCAGGGAACTGACTTACTATCTCGATCCTAGCACTGGTGAAATGTTACACAAGTGGGAAAATCCTTGGACGGGGGAAACTGTGACTGTGATGCACGTTGCCAATAATCCTGTGCAAGGTTTATTCGCAGGTAAATTCCCCGCACAGGTGAACGGAGAGGAAACAACTTTTGCTTTTGATATATTTCCTACTTACCCCAACCCCCTAGCAGACGATCCCAAATTTGCTGAATATAGTCCATTTCCCACCTATCAAGCAGCAGAATTATTTAAACTCACCGTACCCACAGCAGATTTATTAAATCCAGAACTACTGACAGTTTCTCAACTGAGACTGAGTTGGGATAGATTTGGTCAATGGCTACCTTGGATGAAAATGGGCGATCGCCCCGGCTATATGATTTATAGTGGTTATGGTAGCAAGGTGAATGGTTTTAGTGAGTTACCAGAATTACTCCAAGAACAATTAAATAATCGCGTCCCCTTGTATAAGGATGCACCCCGTGCTTGTCTAGATGTGGAAGATATGACTTCCTGGCTTTGTTTTAAACACCACTTTGATGAATATTTAGCAGGTAAAACCTTTCCTTTACCAGCCAAGTCAGAAGATGAAGAAGCACTAACTCAACAGGTGAATCAGCCTGAGGATGTAGAGCAGATGACAGTTGGCATTTCCGTCTAACTTGAAAATAGGCAACAGGCAACAGGCAACAGGCAACTCTTAACAGGTATTTTCATCCTTGGTTGTGTACAAACGTTCATGAGAGACTAGCTAGAAAATAGGGAGTGAAGGAGTGAGGGAGTGAAGGAGTGAAGGAGTGAAGGAGTGAAGGAGTAGGGGCGGGGTTTCCCCGCCCAGAGTGACCCGCCCAGAGTGAAGGGATTATTTTCATGTTTGGTTGTGTGCCAAGGTTCATGTAGACGCGCGAAGCGCGGCTTCTCGCAGAGTGGGACTAACTTGAAAATAGTTAAGAAGCGCAGAATTTGTAGGGGCGCATTGCGTGCGCCCTTGAGGAGTTAGTCACAAAGCATTTTCATAGGCAGGTTGTGGGATTTTCCCGTGGGGGACTAGCTAGAAAATAGGGAACAGGGAACAGGGAACAGGTAAGAGGTATTTTCTGTTTGGTTGTGTACAAATGTACATGAGGGGCTAGTAGGGTGGGCAATGCCCACCTTACCCTTTCAGCTCTGCGTTCTCTGCGCCTCTGCGGTTTTTTGATCAATTATCTTGTGGAACAATTGTTGGAGTCTCCTCTAATACAGGAGGTTTAATTTCCTGTGGTAGTTGAGAATTAGTGCTAGGAGAAGGAACGGGTGTAACTTGCGGAATTGGCTGATTTTCTGGCTGAGATTCAGATGTTAATTTTTCTTGGGGAGCAACTGCTGGAGTCTCCTCTGGTGTGGGAGGCTTAATTTCCTGTGGTGTTGGGGGAACAGTTGTAGGAGAAGGAACATTGTTAACTGGCGGAATCGATTCAACAGGTTGCTGGGATGTTGATTCCTCTTGGGGAACAATTGTTGGAGTCTCCTCTGGTGTGGCAGGTTTCATTTCCTGTGGAGAAGGAACAGAAGCAGGTATTTCTGTGGTTTTAGGCTCGGGGATCTTAGCAGTATAGTTAGGATCTACAATCCCTCGTACTTGTTCTACTGATAATTCGCCCCTGACAATTTGAGCTAGGGTATCTTGACCATCAGCATCGTAGGTAATAGTTCTTGTGGTACTGTTAAAAGCATTAATGACCGGATTACCCTGGCGATCAAGGAATTCCAGTTTGATCCAATTTTTACCAGGTTTAAAGCCTTTGAGGTAAACTGATTGCCAGCGATCAAGAACAAAGCTTTCACCATTAATAGTGCAACGAACACGCCAATCTGCCATCGGATTTTCAGGGTTATCTTTGGCAAGTATGGGCAAGGGAGCATTAGTTAGATAAAAATCGAGCAGGATCGGTTCTGCACCATAGCTACCCTGAGGACGACTATAAGTTAACAAAGGTAAAGATGGATCGGGTGTATTATCCTCAGTTTTGGTAAAAACATGAAACTTGATCTGAGCATAAGCGCCCGCATTTTTAAAGCTTTCATGCCAAGGACGAGAAGCAAATACCCTCAAGGTATGGGTTCCTGGTGCTAAATCCGAAAATGTTAAGGGCTGATTGACATCGTAAACAGCTCTATATGGTTGATTATCTAATATCACGTGTAGGTGTGGACCTAGATTCAATTGTGAATTCTTAAATATGGGTAGATCCTTAACTTGGAAGCGCGCTTTAACAGTATTGTCCTGCAACACTTCCTCTGGTTGAGGAGTAATTATACTTACCTGGGGCTGGTAGGCTGACAAAAAATGACCCAATTCTTGAATGATTACTGGCGGAGCTACTTCCGAAATTTGTCCAGAAATTTTCGGTCTCGCTGCTAATTTCTCAAATACCTCTTGGCTGACAACTTTTTCCCCACAACCTGTCAAATTCAAAATTATTATCATAACCATCAGCACCTTGATCAAAGAATGCATTCTCCCAAACCATAACTTCATAACTTTTAACCAATAACTTTTGTAAACAAATTACAGCATCATTTTGACTTAATTTTGCGATCGCTCACCATTATTCAGAATGTGAAATATTGTTAAAATCACCCTTTTATTAATAGTAAAATTTACCAAAAGAATAAATTTTCAGCCTTTTATACTTAAAATGCTGCTAAACATTAAGTTATTTATTTAACTCTTTGCTTAGTTTCATACACGCAAGATAAACATAGTATTAATTGGCTTTAACTAGATAAAGGCAATGGTTTTGGGCATGATGCAATATATTAGGGTGTTGATACAAAAATAACATTAGATTTGCGAATTATTACCCTTTGTAAATTAAATAGAGAAACTATTGACTTTTTTGCCAGTCTTTTAAACTGAAAACACGTATTGGGTAAATAATTCAGGGTTTTTGAATTATTGTTAAAATGTGTCTAACAATATGGAAGACAAGACTTTATAATTCAACAGAAAGCACTCTCGGTGAAAGAGTCTTCATCACTACTTTTCCCCAAGCAATATTTGGGGATAGTATAAATGTTCAATTTGAACCAAGAAGACAACTGGTGGTTTCAATGATTCCTCAATCCTTGTTAGAGAGGAGGGTCTGAATGACGATAAGTCCTCCGGAGCGAGAGGAAAAGAAGGCAAAAGTGATAGTTGATAGTGACCCGGTTCCTACTTCTTTTGAGAAATGGGCAAAACCAGGACACTTTGACAGAACTCTAGCCAGAGGTCCCAAAACCACCACATGGATTTGGAACCTCCACGCTCTCGCCCACGATTTTGATACACATACAAGCGACTTAGAAGATATATCCCGCAAAATCTTCTCCGCCCACTTCGGTCACTTAGCCGTAGTGACCCTGTGGTTGAGTGGGATGATATTTCACGGCGCGAAATTTTCCAACTATGAAGCTTGGTTAAACGACCCCATGGGAGTAAAGCCAAGTGCTCAAGTTGTATGGTCTATTGTTGGCCAAGATATTTTAAATGGTGATGTCGGCGGCGGCTTCCAAGGAATTCAAATCACCTCTGGTTTGTTCCAAGTGTGGCGCGGCTGGGGTATCACTAACTCCTTCCAGCTTTACTGCACTGCCATTGGCGGTTTAGTGTTAGCAGGTTTATTCCTGTTCGCTGGCTGGTTCCATTACCACAAAAAAGCTCCGAAGCTGGAATGGTTCCAGAATGTGGAGTCCATGATGAATCACCACTTGGCAGTATTGCTTGGTTGTGGTTCCTTGGGTTGGACTGGTCACTTGATCCACGTTTCTGCGCCCATTAACAAGTTGTTGGATGCAGGGGTAGCAGCGAAAGATATTCCCCTGCCCCATGAACTGCTATTTAACGCTGACAAGATGGCAGAGTTTTATCCGAGCTTTGCTCAGGGTTTAGCTCCCTTCTTTACGTTAAATTGGGGTGTTTATGCTGACTTCCTCACCTTCAAAGGCGGCTTAAACCCAGTAACAGGTGGCTTGTGGATGACTGACATTGCTCATCACCACTTAGCGATCGCAGTATTATTCATCATTGCTGGTCACCAATACCGCACCAACTGGGGTATTGGCAGCAGTATGAAAGAAATTTTAGAGGCACATAGAGGACCGTTCACAGGTGAAGGTCACAAAGGTCTGTATGAAATTTTGACCACCTCTTGGCATGCTCAGTTGGCAATTAACTTGGCAATGATGGGTTCTTTGAGCATCATTGTGGCACAGCATATGTATGCTATGCCTCCATATCCATACTTGGCAACTGATTATGCTACCCAATTGTGCATCTTTACCCACCATATGTGGATTGGTGGCTTCTTAATTGTTGGTGCAGGTGCTCACGGTGCCATCTTTATGGTGCGGGATTACGATCCTGTGGTTAACCAAAACAACCTTTTGGATCGGGTAATTCGTCACCGCGATGCAATTATCTCTCACCTGAACTGGGTATGTATTTTCCTCGGCTTCCATAGCTTTGGACTATATATCCACAACGATACAATGCGTGCCTTGGGTAGACCCCAAGATATGTTCTCGGATACAGCTATTAAGTTGCAGCCTGTATTTGCTCAGTGGATACAAAATGTACACACCATAGCTCCCACTAGCGGTACTGCACCCAATGCCTTAGCATCTGTTAGCCCTGTCTTTGGTGGCGATGTAGTTGCTGTTGGTGGAAAAGTGGCAATGATGCCCATGGTTTTGGGTACAGCCGACTTCATGGTTCACCATATCCATGCTTTTACTATTCACGTAACCGTATTGATCCTGCTCAAGGGTCTGCTGTTTGCCCGTAGCTCTCGTCTGATCCCAGACAAAGCTAACTTAGGCTTCCGCTTCCCCTGTGACGGTCCCGGACGTGGTGGTACCTGTCAAGTATCTGGTTGGGATCACGTTTTCCTCGGTCTATTCTGGATGTATAACTCCCTATCAGTTGTGATTTTCCACTTCAGTTGGAAGATGCAATCTGATGTGTGGGGAACCGTAGACGCAGCGGGTAATGTGTCTCACATCACTGGTGGTAACTTTGCCCAAAGTGCCATCACTATCAATGGCTGGTTGCGCGACTTCTTATGGGCACAAGCGACACAAGTTATCAACTCCTATGGCAGTGAACTGTCTGCTTATGGTTTGATGTTCTTGGCTGGTCACTTTATTTGGGCATTCAGCTTAATGTTCTTGTTCAGTGGTCGTGGCTACTGGCAAGAATTGATTGAGTCCATTGTTTGGGCACATAACAAGCTGAAAGTTGCACCTGCGATTCAGCCTCGCGCTCTGAGCATTATTCAGGGTCGCGCTGTAGGGGTAGCTCACTACCTCTTAGGAGGAATTGTCGTTACTTGGGCATTCTTCCACGCACACATTCTTTCAATAGGCTAGTAATAAGCCTAATTTAGTTATGGGTGATGAGTTATGAATGATGGGTAATGAGTTATGAATGATGGGTGATGAGTGACAATCAGAACTCCGAACTCCGAACTCCTAACTCCGAACTCCGAACTCCTAACTCTAAACTCATAACTTCAGCTGTTGATACCTGATGGCTAAAGGTCAGAGGAATTATCAAAACCCATGGCAACAAAATTTCCCAAATTTAGCCAGGATCTTGCACAAGATCCGACTACGCGTCGGATTTGGTATGCAATGGCGATGGCCAACGATTTTGAAAGTCACGATGGCATGACTGAAGAAAGTCTTTACCAAAAGATTTTCGCCACTCACTTTGGTCATCTGGCAATCATTTTCTTGTGGGCATCCGGCAACCTTTTCCATGTAGCCTGGCAAGGTAACTTTGAACAGTGGATTACAGATCCTCTGCATATCCGTCCCATCGCCCATGCGATTTGGGACCCCCACTTTGGTAAGCCTGCAATAGATGCTTTTACCCAAGCTGGTGCTTCTAATCCCGTAAACATTGCTTATTCTGGTGTTTACCACTGGTGGTACACCATCGGTATGCGGACGAACAATGACCTGTATATGGGTGCAGTGTTCCTGCTACTGTTTGCAGCTTTGTTATTGTTTGCTGGTTGGTTGCACTTACAACCCAAGTTCCGCCCCAGCCTAGCTTGGTTCAAAAATGCTGAATCTCGCCTTAACCACCACTTAGCTGGTTTGTTTGGTGTGAGTTCCTTAGCTTGGACTGGTCACTTGGTACACGTTGCGATCCCCGAATCTCGCGGACAGCACGTAGGTTGGGATAACTTCTTAAGTACCGCTCCCCACCCAGCTGGTTTACAACCTTTCTTTACCGGCAACTGGGGTGTTTACGCTCAGAACCCAGACACTGCTAGCCATGTGTTTGGTACTTCCCAAGGCGCTGGTACTGCAATCCTTACCTTTTTAGGTGGTTTCCATCCCCAAACTGAATCGCTGTGGTTGACCGATATGGCTCACCACCACCTAGCGATCGCAGTTATTTTCATTATTGCGGGTCATATGTACCGCACCAACTTCGGAATTGGTCACAGTATTAGAGAAATTCTCAATGCTCACAAACCACCTTCTGGTAAGTTGGGTGATGGTCACAAAAATCTTTATGACACCGTTAACAACTCTCTCCACTTCCAACTAGGTTTAGCTTTAGCTAGCTTGGGTGTGATCACATCCTTGGTAGCACAGCATATGTACGCGTTGCCTCCTTACGCATTTATTGCCAAGGATTACACAACAATGGCAGCGTTATACACCCACCACCAATACATTGCTGGCTTCTTGATGGTTGGTGCTTTTGCCCACGGTGCAATCTTCTTTGTCCGTGACTATGACCCAGAACAGAACAAGAACAACGTTCTCGCTCGGATTCTGGATCACAAAGAAGCGATTATCTCCCACTTAAGCTGGGTAACTCTGTTCCTTGGTTTCCACACCTTGGGTCTATACGTTCACAACGACGTAGTAGTTGCTTTTGGTACACCAGAAAAGCAAATTCTGATTGAGCCAGTATTTGCTCAATACATCCAAGCTGCTCACGGTAAAGTGCTATACGGTATGGATGTACTGTTATCTAATGCCAGCAGTCTTCCTGCTAGTGCTGGTGCTGCTTGGTTGCCTGGTTGGTCTGAAGCAATTAACTCTGGAACTAACTCCTTGTTCTTAACCATTGGGCCTGGAGACTTCCTAGTACACCATGCCTTTGCTCTGGCAATTCACACCACTGCTCTAGTACTAATTAAAGGTGCTTTGGATGCCCGTGGTTCTAAGTTGATGCCCGACAAGAAGGACTTTGGTTATGCATTCCCTTGTGATGGTCCTGGACGTGGCGGTACTTGTGATATCTCCGCTTGGGACTCCTTCTACCTAGCTATGTTCTGGATGCTCAACACCATTGGTTGGGTAACCTTCTACTGGCACTGGAAGCATCTAGGTATTTGGCAAGGCAACGTTGCCCAGTTTAACGAAAACTCTACTTACTTAATGGGCTGGTTCCGCGATTATCTGTGGGCTAACTCCGCTCAGTTAATCAACGGTTACAACCCCTATGGCATGAATAACCTGTCCGTCTGGGCTTGGATGTTCCTCTTCGGGCACCTAGTTTGGGCTACTGGCTTCATGTTCCTCATCTCTTGGAGAGGTTACTGGCAAGAATTGATTGAAACCCTGGTTTGGGCACACGAGCGCACTCCTCTAGCTAACTTGGTTCGCTGGAAGGACAAGCCCGTTGCTCTCTCCATTGTTCAAGCTCGTTTGGTAGGTCTGGCTCACTTCACCGTCGGCTACGTTCTTACCTACGCAGCATTCCTGATTGCTTCTACTGCTGGTAAGTTTGGTTAACCCAGATTGCTAGTAATTTAGGCAATTAATCAAATCCCCCATCATTGATGGGGGATTTTTGCTATATTTGGCTATATTATTATAAAGAGAACTCTGTTGCAGAAGATAATCAGTGTCATCAGCCCTATCTTGCTCCTGTTCATACCAAATTTTGCTGGGTATATAGTGCGTTTCCACCAACTCGAAATCAACATTTAAATACAGCCCCAATGGTGTGGTTGCATCTCCATTAGCCTGCCACTTCTTATTCAGTTTTTGGGAAAACATACTCAAGCCAAAGGGCGTGATTGCTCGAACGTGGGTGGGATCGTGGAGCAAGTCGTCATGACGATGGTGAGGAACAACGATATGCACCTTTGCCCCTGGTTGACAAATACGATATATCTCTTGAATGATTGTGAGATAGACTTGTGTCTGTTGTCCCAGATGTTCCAGGACATGAAGCAGTTCAATGGCAACCACACTATTATTACATTAGACCTCTTGCAAAAGTATTTTTTTGATACTGTTTTAGTCAATTATAGGAGTTACGCACTGTACAAATTAGCCATAATGTGTATTACGCAATTATGGCGTTTCACGCGCTTTGTATAACCCTAATTCACTCGCTTCCTTGGCTGTCTTAGGTGCTATGAATGGCTGAAATAACCAAATGTTTATAGTACATAAGTACTATACATAAGTCCTAAATTATTGTTTTCTGTCTCCTGTCTCTTTACTTATGCAAGAAGTCTACTATCTAATCAGCACGTTTGCCCGCAATAAAGTCCTCCACCATCTGATAAGCTAGATCATCTGGAAACTGTTGGGGCGGATGCTTCATAAAATAGGCGGAGGGTGAATAAAGAATTCCACCCTTCTTAGCATTAAGGGCTAGCTTGCAACAGCGTATGGCATCAATTGAAACCCCCGCAGAATTTGGTGAATCTTCTACAGAAAGACGCATTTCCAGATTCATGGGTACATCCCCAAACAACTTGCCTTCCATACGAATAAAAGCCACTTTGTTATCTTGTTGCCAGGGTACGTAATCGCTAGGGCCCACATGAATGTTCTCTGCATCCAGGCGCTCTGACATCACTGCTTGCACAGCTTCAGTTTTGGACTCTTTTTTCGATGACAGGCGACTGCGATTGAGCATATTGAGGAAGTCAGTATTACCACCAGTATTAATTTGGTAAGTACGCTCAATTTTCACCCCCCGCTTCTTAAATAAATCAGACAGGGTACGGTGAGTAATGGTGGCACCTAGTTGCGCTTTGATATCATCCCCAATGATAGGGATGTTTTTCCGTTGAAATTTCTCCGCCCAAAGAGGATTGCTAGCAATAAACACAGGGATACAATTGATGAATGCTACTCCTGCATCCAATGCACATTCTGCATAAAAGCTCGTTGCTTCCTCAGAACCCACTGGTAGATAATTAACTAAGATTTCCGTGCCTGATTCTTTCAAAATCTTGACAATATCTGCTTTCGAGGGTTCGGGTTCTTCGCTGAGAATAAAGGTATATTTGTCCTCATAATTTTGCATGTGCTCTGATAATCCATCGAGTACCTTACCCATCATCACTTTGACTCCAGTTTTAGGTAGGTTCTCGCAAAACACCGTTGTACAGTTTGGCTCTGCAAAAATGGCCTCATTGATTTCCTTACCCACTTTACGGCGATCAATGTCAAAGGCTGCAACAACTTCCAGATCGTAAGGTTTGTAGCCACCGATATCCCAATGCATTAATCCTATTGCTGCTTCAGGATCTTTTCCTTGGTAATATTCAATTCCTTGAACTAAGGAACTTGCACAGTTGCCAACTCCGGCAATCGCTAGCTTAATTTTCTCCATTAAATTAGTTTCCTTATATGACGACAGATATCCCCTGATAGCGTTTCTGAGCCTAGTGAGATACGGATTAACCTCACCCCGATAAAGCATAGCTTTATCGGGGTGAGGTTTTGATGTGTACTTCACCAGAATGGGAAATGCTATGGTAGACCTCTGACAAAACTTTTTGTGATGGTGCTTTCATCTATTCTTCTATCTTTATCCCTTTTCCCTAACTTTCGCAAGAAGTCTAATTTATGTCTGTATATATATTTGATGCAATACACTCCTATGAATAGTATTTGTCATTCAATAACTTTTTAGTTTACTTGAAAGTTCACAGAGAACAAAATTATGGATACCTGATTAATTAGTCACAATTTTCTTCTTCTGGAATTTAGACCAGTTCTTGGTTGGCTTTGGGAGTAAGTAGGTGGGCACAATTAAACCGAACTACGTAAACTTATGTAAAGTACAAAAACGCTTTGAATATAGAAGCCATTTGGTATCTTTTCTTGAAATGTTTTGGCTTTAGTAAAGTCGTTTTAAACAGCCTAGTAACTATGGGGGTTCAGGAGACGGAAAAATCATAAGAAATGACTGTAAGATTGATGAAACCCAGATGGGTATTGGACTTGTACATTGGTAAATAGATCCCAAATGGGTTCTATAAAGACATGGTATTACTAGTGATGAATTGACGATTCTATTACTTGGGAAATACGTTTTACCACATTGGTAGGTATGTATTCTAAGCTCCTTTGATGCATGATTTCGCCCATTTGACGACATGCTTGTGGCTTCTGAATATAGTTAGTCAGCATTTCTAGTAATTCTGGTTCGGAAGCATAGAGGTTACTGTTGTTGGTAATTTCTGGATAACTTTGACGATCCGGCAGGATGCATACATTGTGGGTATACATTGCTTCTAACGTTGATATACCAAAGGATTCATGTAGAGCTGTGGAAACTTGTTGGTAGCTGTTATGCCGTAGGAGGATAGATCTCGAAGGTTGTGTCCTAGTAACAACAGGTGTTTTTTGATGGCTTGATTGACAGTGATACCATATCCCACCTCGTCACTGGCATTGCTGTTGGCAGATTTCTGGGTGTAACTCTCAAGATACAGAATATTTGCCTTGTTCATTAATGATTAATATTTATCTGGCTAAGCATTATTGATTATAGTGCGAATTGGTTGTCTCACAGGCTTTGAAAAAACCAAGTCTCCAGCATTGGTGACATGCTCCCGGTTGAATTGCTATTGTCACTATACTTGGAGGTACTGACAAAATGCATCAATAACTTGTCACAAATGGTTATCATTAAATTTACTAACTAACCTGTAAAACAACCAACGTCATATCATCAGTATTTTGCTTATCTGCACCAATGAAGTCATGAACTTGGTCGAATAGATAATCTAAAATTTCCTGGGGACTAGTACAATATCTACAAGCAACACTGAAATGGGCAATTAAATTTTCTTCATCAAAGCGATCGCCACCTGCTGCTGCTGCATCTGTTAAACCATCTGTATAATAAATAATTGTATCTCCAGGCTCTAAACGTGCCTGGGCATCCTCATATTGACTGTGAACATCTAAACCAATCAACATTCCCAAGGTATCCAAACGGGTGACATTTTTTGTACTAGCGTGCCACCACAGAGGGGGATTATGAGCTGCATTGCTATAGTGCAAAGTTTGGGTTTGGGGTTCATATTCTGAATAAAAAAGAGTCACAAAGCGGTGGGAATTTTCTAAATCCGCGTACATGACTCGATTTAAATTTTGCAGAATCTGAGCTGGAGTGTGGCTGTGTAGTACCTCTCCCCGCAACATTCCTCGCATCATGGTCATAATTAGCCCTGCTGGCACTCCTTTACCCATGACATCCCCAATCACTAAAGCCCACCGTCCACTATCCTTATCTCCTGGGATGGTTGACTGCATTTGATTGTGATTGGTAGGAATAAAGTCATAATAGTCGCCACCAACCCGATTAGCTGGTTGACAACGGGCAGCAATGGTAATGCTGGGAATGGAAGGGCATTGACGGGGTAACAATCGCCGTTGAATTTCGGCACCAATTTCTAATTCTTGGTCTAGGCGTTCTTTTTTACGTAATTCTACAGCCAATTCATCATTTTCAATGGCAACAGCAGTCTGATCTGCCACCAACCGTACTAACTTTTGCCGTGTTTCTGTCCAAGTGTATTCTGGATCGCTACTTAATACATAGAGCCATCCCCGTTCATGATGTTTGACTAAAATAGCAGTACCAAATATTTGCATATCTGGTCCCAAATAACGGTGCATCTGGTCATCTAGAATACCAGTATGGTTAGGTGTAGATGCATTATCTTTGGGTAAAAATTTGATTTGGCTGCTAGCAGTTTCTAGGGCTTTGCGAATATTTTTTCTTTGGCGGGCATCTTGCCAATGCAATTGTTCTAATCTGACTTGACCATTTGGTTTGTAGAGAAATAGGGCACTGCCATCTGCATCTGTTACCCTAGTTGCCATCAATGGAATTAGTTCTAAGAACTGATTTAAATTATTAAAACTTCTCAGGGCAAATCCCAAAGAGCTAAGTAAATCCTGAATCTTATTTTGTTCTCGGTGCAATCGCGCCACTAATTCTTTGAGTGCTACGATGGGAGTCACATCGTTAGCACCGCTACTATTACTATCAGTAGGTTGAGATGGCACTTGAGACACAGGCACTGGTATTTTACTCTTAATATAGCTACACTAAATTTTCGATCGCTAATCGCTCCTGGTTAGGATGATAGCTAAACAATATTGGGACAAATTTATCTGTTTAGCAAGGGTGGAAAGACGTAATATCTCACTGTTGATAGTTTGCCATACTCCGGTTAAAGTTGATGGCATCAATATATTCAGGATTTTGAGGATTAGATTTTTAAACTGCTCCTAGGATTTTGATATTACAGACTTCGATGGCGATCTTGTTGAACGAATTGAAACATTTTTGACTTGTAAAGCTTGTATCACAAGCTTTTGAGTCTGAGTATGCTTTCAAAATTTCAACCAATAAATATGATTGATAATTTGATTAAATCAATTATTAAATCATATATCTTTAGGCAGAAAAAATACTACATACGAAGACATTTTGTCAAGTTGCCTGTACAACTATTGATAGACTTGGGCTTTGGGGGTTTCACCGTTTGAGGAAATGGCATTTTAGGGGTGATAGCCCTTGATCGCAATTACACAGGCACTGATTGTTAGTAAGCGGTTTTCATTCCTCCATCAATGGCAATGGCAATTACATACACAATATCAATGAAGCCATTATTTTGCCATCAGATTTGTGAACTCTAAAATATGGCAAAGGAATATTAATATGGCAGTAAGCATACAGGAAGTGGGGATCATGTTTTGCCCAAAGTCAAGGAGAAAGGGAAAAATTTCCTCAGCCAAAAACTTGGTGCTATAAATACAGCATCAATATTTGGTTCAAGTGCTGGGAGCCATCTGCTTCACTACTAACGGATGTAGTTATCTGCTTAAACATAGACAAAAAGACCACAATACTGTTGGAGTGAAATTCTAACAAAGCTTTGTTGTCAGAAATGAGCAAAATTAATCATTTTCGTAATTTCACTTTGTTAGCCATGAGCGCCCCAAGAGGGGAAGTCACGCATTCACGCATTCACGCATTCACGCATTATTAAATCCCCTCCCAACGGATGAAACTAGCACATTTTTATTGCTTGGCTAAAAACCTTGCTATATAAGGGTTATAAAATTTGCAAGTTGTGCAGGGGAATTAACCTTGGGAAGTTTCAGCAAAAGGCAGAAGGTACGAGACGTTGGTGTCAAATTAATGCCCAAATTCTTATATCATGTGCGGATGAATACTGATAAAACTGACAAGTCGCGGTGTGAGCGATCCCCGACTTCTTAAAGAAGTCGGGGATCTGTGAACCCTGAGAGCTTTGACCTAGGTACTGTTTTTGTAGACAAGACTTAAAAGTTGTAGACAATTGTCAACGTTTTTTCATGTGTTTTATGCATAATTTTTGCTAAAATCAACCTGATTCATTAGCGAATAATCTCTTGATGAATATGCAAAAACCAAGCACTGATCGAGAGATCCGCAAATAATTTAATATCTGAAAACGCGGACGGCTCAGCCGTG
>JASJCJ010000007.1 GCA_030066045.1 Calothrix sp. MO_167.B12 | reverse complement strand
CTTAGATAATGTGGGTCCAACACCCTTCTTATTCTCTTTTAATGTGGTCCCAAAATCGTCTTGTTCTCGGGTCGGGGCTTTCTTGTTATTGGGTCGCTACAACTAATCAGCAACGCCCAAACCCAAGCCAGATTGTGCAGATATTGTATAAATTTTACTGTAAGATGAGCGATCGCTAACCCAAAACACAAAAAACATGGGATTTGAGTATATTTTTTGCTAATACGTGATATTGTAAATAAAAGTATATTTTTGTAACAAAAAACTAATTGTTGCCTCTAGCTATTGCTCATGGAATAGCTGTTATTTTCATGTCTTTGAATAATATGGCAATTTCCAAGGGTAAACACCATTTGTTTCACATCTAAAATCAAAAAGTCTGCTTTTATATTTTCGATGTACATATACTTTGTCAAACTCAGTATCGCTGAGTTTTTTTATGTTTTACGATTCAATCAATAAAAGCATGGCTAAAATAGTTTCCGATAATTTACAATCTGAAAATTCAAATATTATTAGAAATATTGTCAAACCAAATCATGCATTTTATGCTAGCTTTTCACAGCAGGAAGTTTTAAAAATAATCTCTTCATTAGAAAATGCTAAAGAAATACCACTAAAATATTCTTATAAAGGTAGAGGTGCAAAAATATGGGATGATTTTTATCTCAAATATATAGTGCCTAGATGGTATCGCACATATAATGTAGAAATCGATTTGTTAAATAAAAGTTTTATACATATACTTGAAAATATCAAGAATGGATATCGTATCAATATTGTTGATGTCGGTGTCGGGAATTCATTTCCTGTGAAAAAGTTTATTCATAGACTAAACAAAATACACAAAATAGATAAATACATCGCCTTAGATATTAGTAATGATTTACTGGAAATTTCCCGAAAAAATATAGATAAATGGTTCCCACATATCAAATTTACAGGTCATACTATCGATATAGAAAATAGCCATATATCATCAGAAATATTAGATAAAGATAAAAATTCAGATGATACAGCAAATATATTTTTCCATTTGGGAGTCACTATTGGTAATCATCAAAATAGAGCTAAAGTTTTTCATAACTTTAGAAAGAGTATGAATCAAGATGATTTACTCATATTTACCAACGAAATTGGAGATAACTCAAAAATAACTGGTGGTTGTTATCATGCTGAAAAAATATATAGCTGGCTCAAAAAAAGTATGTTAATCCCTGCATCTGATTGTGAATTGGTCAGAAAGTATGATAAAGCAAAAGATAGTATAGTTGCTAACATGAAATTAAAATGCGATCGCACAATACATTTCCAGCATATGGGGATAGATAAGAAAGTTAATTTATTAAAAAATGAAGAGATTACCCTGTGGAGGTTTCATAAGCATACAATTTCTGAGCTGATGGGAGAATTAGAACAAGCTGGATTACAATTATTGCACTACATTACTGACAAAAAATCATCACACATCATGGTAATTTGTTCGGTGAAAAATAATATCTAATTCTAGATTAAGAATCGCTAGGGGAAACACCACATTATTTTTATAAATTTCCAGCTGCGGTGATAGCTTTAATAATAGTCTCAAATCTCTGCATCAAAAACTTATACCATTTCTTTATAAAGATGCACCAAATTTAGCCTGCGTAGGCAGGCTTTGCTCGTATAGCCTCACTCTAGAAGAGTGAGGGAAATATAGCGCAGCCTCATACAGAATTGGTATTACTATCCAAACTTTAGTGAGCGATAAGCCGGAGGCTTGACGCGGAGCGTATCGCACATAATTTACTACACAAAAAAACGCAAGTCAACAACCAATGCTAGGCTAGGGTTAGGAATAATCAGCAGCTATGGAAGCCTTAATTCTCAATCTCCATCCCACCATTGAACTGACAGACGAACAATTCTTCCAGCTTTGCCAGAATAACCGAGATTTGCGCTTAGAACGCACAGCTATGGGAGAATTGATTATTGTGCCACCAACAGGATGGAAAAGCGGAAACCGTAATATTAAGCTATTAGCACGCCTAGAAATTTGGACAGATGCTGATGGTACAGGCTTGGCTTTCGACTCTTCCACAGGTTTTAAGCTTCCCAATGGTGCAAATCGTTCTCCTGATGCTTCCTGGGTAAAGAAGGAACGTATAGAAACACTCAATCCCAATCCAGACAGATTTCTGGCCCTCGCTCCTGATTTTGCCGTAGAATTACGCTCTGCATCAGATAATTTGGACACATTGCGGCAAAAAATGCAGGAGTATATTAGCTGTGGTGTGCGCTTAGGATGGTTGATTGACCCTCAGAATCAGCGTGTAGAAATATACCGTCCAGGACAAGATGTGGAAATTTTAGAATCTCCTACTAGTTTGTCTGGGGAAAATGTGTTACCTGGGTTTGTGCTTGATTTACAGGGAATTTTGAATTAATTCAAACTTAAATTTCAGTAAACCTTAATTATTCAACAATCAAACCGGATTCCTATAGTCTCAAATCTCTGCATCAAAAACTTACTATCCAAACTTTGGTGAGCGACACATAATTTACTACACAAAAAAACGGGAGTCAACAACCAATGCTAGGCTAAGGTTAGGAATAATCAGCAGCTATGGAAGCCTTAATTCTCAATCTCCATCCCACCATTGAACTGACAGACGAACAATTCTTCCAGCTTTGTCAGAATAACCGAGATTTGCGCTTAGAACGCACAGCTATGGGAGAATTGATTATTATGCCACCAACAGGATGGAAAAGCGGAAACCGTAATAGTAAACTGACACAGCGTTTAGGAAATTGGACAGACGCTGACGGTACGGGTATTGCTTTCGACTCTTCCACAGGTTTTAAGCTTCCCAATGGTGCAAATCGTTCTCCGGATGCTTCCTGGGTAAAGAAGGAACGTATAGAAACGCTCAATCCAAATCCAGACAGATTTCTGACCCTCGCTCCTGATTTTGCCGTAGAATTACGCTCTGCATCAGATAAATTAGACACATTGTGGCAAAAAATGCAGGAGTATATTAGCTGTGGCGTGCGTTTAGGATGGTTGATTGACCCTCAAAATCAGCGTGTAGAAATATATCGTCCAGGACAAGATGTGGAAATTCTAGAATCTCCTACTAGTTTGTCTGGGGAGGATGTATTACCTGGATTTGTGCTTGATTTAACGGGGATTTTAAGTTAGCGAGATTAATAATTTACTGCATTTGCATTAAATCATTGCATCTGAAGGTATCGAGGAATTTTTGTGGTTTTCCCTAGTCGATAAAGATGTAAATTTCGTAAAGCAATTAGTATGATTTTTCACTTTTGTTAGATAATACTATGCAAGGGAATCAAAAATAAGAGTATATCTTGAAACAGGAAGCATTGACCAATGACTGAATCGCCAAAGAAGGTAAAGTTTTCTTCTCGGTTCTATACTTTTTTCTATAATTTATTACCTAAATGTTTATCTCCCAGTACAAAAAAAGGTATTCTGCAAATATCGGGAGCTTTTTCGTTGACTATCATTATTTTTATGATTGTTATTGGTGTAGAATCCACATTTAAAGTCAAACAAAGTCAATCCACTCAAGCCAAAAACCAGGAGAATCAAGCCACTCAAGTAGAAAAGCCCCAGAATAATCAAAAAAATCAGACTCCAGAGAATAAATGTAAATATAATAATGTATTGTTGTGCATCATCGGAGATTCAAAAATATTGGGACAAGTCCAAAACTTTGCGGTTCTGGTTGCAGCTTGGTTGTATTTATTTGATGTTTTCGATAGGAAGAAACAAGTAGAACGTCAAGCTTGGCAATTAATTGATGGTGCAAGAGGATCTAACACCAGTGGTGCAAGATACGAAGCGATTAAAGACTTATTTCAAGAAGGGATTTCTCTAAATGGACTTGATGCTAATAGAGCAGATTTAATAAAAATTGAATTACCGAAAGCCAAGCTTAGAAGGGCAAATTTTAAGTGTGCTGAACTTGAAGGTGCTAATCTTGAAGAAGCTGACCTTTATCAAGCAAATCTTGAAAAAGCCGATTTGCGAGGTGCAAAGCTTGTTGGAGCTAATCTTTCCCGTGCTAATTTGAAAGGGGCTAAACTGAATGAACGTGAATATATAAAAAAAGAAGATAATTCAAATGACAATAAATATAATGAATATGATCCTCAAGTCCATGAAACTGATATAAAAAAGCGTAGTGCTAATTTAGAAAATTGTAAGCTAAGATGGGTTCAACTCCAAAATGCTAATTTGAATAACGCCAACCTTTCTAAAGCTAAATTGCATCAAGCTGATCTTCAAGAAGCTCAACTTGTAAATACGATTCTAGATGGTGCAGATTTATATGGGGCTAACCTAAAAAATACGATTCTAGATGGTGCAAATTTATATGGGGCTAACCTAGAAAAAACAACATACCTAACTATTGAGCAACTCAGAAAAGCTCGTAATTACAAAAAAGCCAACTATGATGAATCCTTTCGTCGTAAATATCCCGAATTACAAGCTGTTGATAATGAAAGGAAAAATATTGGTGTAGAAGCTAATCAAGCAGAATCACCAGAAATTAAGTCTCTAAAGTCTTTGTTTCAAATTATTATCACCAATACTGAAATACGACAAAAATTGATTGAATTATTAAATAGTGATGTCTCGGTTATTCAATCAGATGATGCTCTTTTGAATGACTTCCTACAATCTCTACAAAAATGGCAAAAAACTATTAACGAAGATGAATCTTTAAGTCTATCTGATTCTAAGCAATATCTGAAGATTAAGATTAGTAAAATAATATCTGATTTAAATCGTGATTCTATTGATTTCAACCAACAACAAAAAGAACGAGAAGAACGAGAAGAAAAAAGAAGAAGAGCAGAACAAAAAATGAAAAATGCTACAGAAATTATGGAAAATAGAGAAGAAGATATGTAAAAAAAATCTCTAGTAATTCTATTTCATTTGTGTTGCTATAGCCTACACGGTAAGGAATAAAATTGTAGACCTCAGAACCCCGACTTCTTAGAGAAGTCTGGATTCTGTTTTTCATGTTGGCATAACCTGCCCGCAGGGTTTAGCATTTAATAATGCTATAATTATTCATCCTGTTAATCCTGCAATCCACAGTGCTTTAATAGATTCTGTAAGCCTACAGATAAGTCCGGATCACTCTGATAAATTTTATCGATAATAGACCTGTCATGAGATAATAATGCCTCAATTTCTTTACATTTTTCTGCATCGATCAGTTCTATAGACTTCACTAATTCTTTGATGTTATCTATAATTCTTTTTGCTATTTTTAATTCATTAGCATCTTTTTCAAAAATACCGGCAATTGTTTGTAATTCATGAGCGTAGTCTTGGACTGCTTTAACATATTTACCTTCATTATGGTTTGGGTCAAATTCAGCAGCTAATCCCTGCAACTCAAAAGCTTTGTTTTTTAATTGCTGAGCTTTCACATCTAATTCATTTGGTTGTTCTTCTAAACAATTCATATTTGCAAAAGCTTCATCTTTTAATTGATAAGCTGAAGCTTTTAAATTATTAGCTTCTTGTCTTAATATTTTAATTCTTGCTTTCAATGCATCAACATTTGGCATATTTATATCCTCTTATTCCAGTTACATTCATGTGTCATGCATAAAATACATCCTTAATAAACAGCGCAATCAATTTCAATTCCAAACACTTCATTCCTCATGCTAAAAACTCCATACCCATGAAAAATGAACGCTTCAATTGATATCTTTGAGCGCAATTCAGTAAGACTGATATTTATTTAGATGCACAAAATTTTTACTGCTAAAACACTTAAACAAGACGAAAGTGGTATATCAGAATACTTCATTAATCCTTTACAATATTCGTCAGTATTTTTACTGAAGCTTGATAAAAAGCATGGGTCACTATTATCTATACACGTATCAGTTTAAATACTTAAAAAATAAATATAATATTCCCTACCGAGTTGGAAAATCTGGGTAAGCTACATGATTACTGTCTTAATCCAGAACACCCTCAAGGAAAGCACAAAGCTCGTTTATTTTTATCAATACTAGGTATGACTGCTGACAACGCTGAGGATTTGCGTCAAATTCTTCTGGAAGTTGTTAAAGTTCAGGAAGTTCAGTTAGGTGCTTGATGATCGCATCTCATCATAGAATTAGAGATAATAATATATATCGTTTCTCCCGATGTGAGAGTATAGTAACCATGACTGAGTTACTTGAGAAAGCAATTGCCAGATTGAAAACCCTACCTCCTAGTGAGCAAGATGCAATCGCAACAATAATTCTGGAAGAACTGGAAGACGAAATTCGATGGGATGCAACATTTGCGGGTTCCCAAGATATTTTAGCTCAACTTGCAGCTGAGGCTATGGCAGAATATCGTGCAGGTAAAACCCAAGAATTAGATCCAGAGACGTTGTGAAGTCCCGTATAACTACCCGATTCCGTCAAGCGTTCGGCGATTTACCAGAACAGGTTCAGCAGCAAACACGGGAAGCATATCGCCAATTCAAACAAAATCCATATCATCCTAGTTTACGCTTTAAAAAAGTACACCCAGAATTACCAATTTATTCTGCTCGAATTAGCAAGAGTTATCGAGCAGTTGGAAATTTAGATGGAGATACCATCATTTGGTTTTGGGTTGGTTCCCATGCAGAATATGATAAGTTGCTCAATCAGTTCTAGTAACGCATGAATTTTGATAACAATTAACTACTATCCTATTCAAATTCTTCTCATTACCCCCTAAATTTATCTGAGCTTTACTCATATCTTGCACCTGCACCCTAGAAGGATACTGTTGGTCATTCAGGGGTGACACCCCTCACAATTCCCAAAATCCCGCCGTCACCATAGAATGGTGCGGCTAATTGAACTAAGCCTGCGAAGGCAGGCTTTGCTCCAATAGCCCCAGGCTTCCAGCCTGTGGGCGGTATTTCGGGCATGCGAGTCATATTCTTCTTACCCCAGTGAGTGGTCAAACCTACTATTCGCCAACAGCATCCTAGAAGGGTGAGGCTATACAATCAAAGCCTGCCGGGAGCAGGCTAAAAACCCTGATATTTCGTGTTATTGATAAAAATATATGTTTATTAATAACATAAAAAATCAGTATTAATACTTTAGTGCAAGATGTGTGTTTACTCTACGTTTGGGAATTACACTTCGTATTCCACCTTTAGCACCTTCCACATCACTTTTGTAACGAGGGATGACATGAATAGCAGCGTGCATCACATTTTGTCCCGCATCTCGATTAATATTCATACCCACATTAAAGCCATCTGGTGCAAATTCTTGGTTGAGAATTGCTTGAACTTTATTAACCATCATCCAGCAACCAGATTGTTCATTCCAGGGTAATTCAAAATAGTTACTAACGTGGCGTTTAGGGATAATTAAGGTATGCCCTTTACTTAAAGGATAGCCATCAAGTATAGCGTAAGCTGTCGCTGATTCTGTTAGTAAAGTTAGGCTTTTAGAGGGATTACAAAATATGCAATTATTAGATGAGCGTCTTTGGTAATTATAATGGGTATATTCGTAAAATTCACAATTATCATTTAAATATATAGAATTAAAAGGAAGCTTGACAATACATTGATATGTAGGTTGTTTATGAACATAATGTTCCCGAAAACCTTCTCTTTTGATATCTCTTCTGACAGCATAATAAGCTTTTCCTCCTGACTTTAATAAATGGGATACTTGCATTAGTACATTAGCTTGTTCTTCTAGAAATAAAACATTTAACACATAAAAGCAAATTATTGTATCAAACTTACCTGAAGGATATTGAGGATAATAATAAGGGTCATAGCCTGTAATATCAAATCCTTTTGCTTGCAACAATTTGACATCATTACCTAAGCCACAACCAAAATCGAGGATTTTACCTTGAAGTAGTTGTTTTTCTAATAAAAATTTTGCCGGATATGATAAAGAAGTTCTTTCTATAGCAGTAAGATGACTAAATTTATTCTCTTGTGTTTTCATTTCAATAAATTTTTGGAAATTAGAGTTGTAACATATTATGTTATCTTTATTATTCTCAATATCAGGATTTTGCTTATATAAAAAATCATGCTTTAGCCAGAATTATATAATCATCAAGTATATAATGCTTATCATATCTTTGATGAAAATAATACTGAATTAAGGGAGACATATAAACTTGTGTGTATAAGGTTTCTCTAGCAAATTTGCCAAATTCATTTCCTCCGGTAGATGTTCTCAAACCTGTAGATGTTAAATATTTGTACCAAACTAACTCTAATCCTAAATCAGCAACAAACATATTCACAACTTTTTGTTCTTGATTACAATCTTCTACTTGAGAGGCATTATAGTTTTTAAATAATTTTTTATCTTGTATAATTAATAGTACATAGCCTGAATCTTTCAGACTAGACTTAATAACTTGTTGATAAATTTTGTTAGATTCTAATCTCTTTGTTGATTCCGAGAAAAAACAGTGAGATATGACTATAAAATCAAAAAAATCATTGGGAATATTATTTGACTGTGGATGCCAAGTAAATATATCTTCAGTTACAAAGCGGAAAAAACTATTTACAGGTGTCTTTCGAGATTCTATATATTTTCGCCAAAACTGCAATCCCCGAAACTGAAAAGCATTTTGCTTCTCTAAAGAATAGTAAGAAATATGCACTTGAGGGATCTGAAAAAACCCACTCATACTTTGCAAAAATAAAGCTAAACCGTAACTAACAGTTCCTGGTCCTGCTGCAATATCCAGAATGTTAATTTTTGTTGGTAGTAACTCAGCTTGATAAATTAAAAACCAGGCTAAATAAAGACAATAAACATTTTCTAAAAAATACTTCATAAAGTAGACATGAGGAGTCAGACTAAAACGATAATCTGGATCTTGTCCACTTTTTAAGCTATTAATATCTTCTAATGCATCTTCTAACTTGATTTTTAAATGATTTTCAGGTAGTTTATTAAACTCTTCTTGTAGGTATTCAACTAACCTAGCTTCAAAATCATCAAATATCCGCTCATCAATACCAGTACATTGAACTTTATGTTCATCATGTTCAATTAATTTAAATGTTTTATATACAAAATTAATAAATTCATCATCTGGATGGAAAAAGTTGACTGACTCATCAAAAAAATCTGGAAAATTTAAACAATCTAACTGATTTAAGGCTTCTTTGAGCTTAATACTTAAACTTTCTGTTTCTTGTTTATATTGTTGTGAGTAGCGTTCAATTTGTAGCTTTTTCCTAAAAAGTCTTTCCAACCAAGAAAATTTCGCTCCTGATTGTTGAATTTCTTGTAATAGATGGACTGCTAATTTATTATCACCCCGTTTCAGTGCAGATTTAAATTGTTGACTCCGCCACCAATTTGCGATTATATTAATCATAACCGAAACCATCTTTACCTTCCTTGACTTCTATACCAGGAAGTTGATTAATTAACTTTTGTTTAAACTGTATATAGCTTAATTCTCCCTTTCCGTACCACCAAGGGTATTTTTGCTTAATTGCTTCAGTTTCTTTTCTTGTTGATGCCACAAGAGAACGGTTTTGGCTAGGGTGAAAATCCTGAATTACAATTCTGTCTACAATTTTTAATTTTTCAAAAAAGCTGGCTTCGTCATCTGGAAGTGTGGGAAGTAAAGGGGTAATAGTGATAGAAGTTTTGGGAATAAAACCTTTGGTATCTTCAATTGAATTTTTAAATTTGGCAATAGCATTTAATCTAGCTTTGATACTGGGAGAGCGAGGTTCAAAGTCTTTTCTAACTATCTCACTTCCAGTAGGAATACTCATATTAATCCGCAACCTTTGAAATCTTTGTAAATAATCAATATCTCTAGTAATAATTGGACTGCGAGTTTGAATAACTAGTGTAGGAGTCGGGTAATAGTCAAGCATTACTTCTAATAATCTACGAGTCAATTGATGTTTAGACTCAATTGGCTGATAGGGATCGGTAACGCTACTCATGTAAATTTTCGGATATAGATGAGGATTTTTTTCGTACCATTTTTTTAATTCTTTATCTAAAATTTCTGCCGCATTATCTTTGATAATTACCCACTTTCCCCAATCTTGCCGCATTCTGGAATTAGGGCTAAAAGCCGCAGCATAACAATAACTACAGCCGTACTGACATCCACGATAAGGATTTAAAGTAAAATCATAAGCAGCAATAAAACCACTAGCTTTAGTTAGCAGTGATTTAGCATTTTGGGTATAAACATTGATATCGTCAAATCTTTCTCTAACAAATTTGGTGGGGGTATTTACGCAATAACCTTCATAACGTGATTTTGCCATAATTCATTAATTTTGCTATTAGTAATAGTAGGAAAAATAAATAGTTTCAGACTATTATTTTATCAATAATATTGCGGTACAATATGTAAATAAATAGAGACTCAACCAAGCTACACTACTGCAAACTTAACATACCTTAGTTTAAAGTATTCCCATTTTTAATTATTAAGGCTCTTCAGTACCTGTTATGCTAAGGTTATAGTCAAAAAGCTCATAAAGCTTGCTATGCAAGAAAAATTATGCTTATTTTATTATTTATGAATATTGCCTCTTCCTCCTGTTAAGAGTTCCCTCTTACAGACTGTTAATTTGGCATAACAAGTATGGTAGAGCCATTCTTAATTACCTCAGCAAGATCAACGATGGTATGATAAACAATAGAAACCAAACCACAGTGATTGAAATAAATCCTGCAAACCAGCAATTATTTGCTCGTATACCAAAACCATCACCAGGTATATAACGAGAACTCAAAACACGTCCACTTAATCCAGAGTGTCAGTGTCATTCATGTTACTGATTCAGCTAAGTGAACGGTAGTAAGATAAGCCATATAAACAAAACCATATTTATCACAACAGCGTTGGTATAAATCTTGCAAACCAGTAATTAATTCTTCGTAAGCTGCACCTTCACGGGGAACATAGGAAGCACTAACCGCACGTCCAATCAAGCCGTCTAAATCTAATGGTTGTTGATAATTAAATGTATATGCACGGACATTTACAAAATATGGACTTGCTAGAAGAGGCTCTACCCGTTTCATCCGTGATTCTGCTGGATGATTATTTGATGCAATGCGTACCAATCGACTATATTCTGCTGTGAGTTCGTCTTCCTGATTACGATTATTCCACACTACAGCTAATCTTCCAGAAGGTTTGAGAATACGGTGAAACTCCAATAAACTTGCTTCCGGATTAAACCAGTGAAAAGCTTGAAAACAGGTAACTAAATCCACAGATGCGTTGGGTAGTTTGGTTAATTCAGCAGTTCCATCTCGCCATTCCACCGTTGACAAAGCATATGTCCCTTCTTTACCTGCATTCCTCATTACTATGTTGGGTTCAATAGCAATTACCTTGATACCTCTTTCAGCCAGCAATAGAGAAGAAATTCCTGTACCTGCACCAATATCTGCTGCAATAATTTGAGGTGATAATTCTTCCAGAATTTTGTCGATTACTGCATCTGGATAACTGGGACGGTATTTGACATAATTTTCTACCCTATCAGAGAAGCGATTGAGGGGGTTGAGAGTATGTAGCGGTGTAAGTTCGGAAAATATTTCATCCATATAAAAATATTAATATGAGCAAGTAGGTTCTTAGAATAAATAATAAAAACAACTACCTCCAAAAAGTAGCTGTTTTTATCCATTTTTTAAGCTCTGTCTTGATTGTTTAACCAAGTAATCAAATCAGTAACCTCAGAAAAGTCAAATAATGCTTCTCCTAAGTCTTCTAATTTGTCAGCAGATAATTTACGAATCCGTTCAATGAGGTATGAATTAATATCCGGGAAACATCGATTTAACTGACGACTAATGACTTTAAAAGCCTCTTTTTGAACGATATCCTGATAAATTACTGACTCTTGCATAATATCCTCCCGTAAAAATTGCTGAATCAAATCTTTTTCAAACCGCAAACCCGCTAAAATCTCTATACAACCTGCGATATTACTCCGCACCTGTATATCTGGAATTGTAGCGACTCTTTCAGCCACTTGTGTTAACAATGCTTGAGGTGAATCACTTCGCGTTAAACTTGCGAGGGGTAAAAGTACAGGGTTGTTGAGAAATATTGCGGAATCTTGCTCCCATAGGCGAATGACTCGATAGCGGTGAATAGTGCTATCATCTCGATATTCTTCGGTAAAAGCGGCTTCTGCTGTCGTCTCTTGCAAGAAAATTACTACCTGTACCACTCCACAACGATATTGACGCTTCAATCGCACTGAATAATCAAGCATTCGTAAGGGAAGGGGGGGATTGGATTTACTCAGGGTTTGAAATTCAAGGTGTAAAATTTGATTTTCTGCTTGCAGACAGGTAACAGAATCTGCACGAATTGGTTCTAGAGTTAATTCTGTTTTTAATACCTTAATTTCTGGTGGTTCTATTCCTAGTAACCAGCGAATAAATTCTTCTGGATACTGCTCGGCTAAATATTTACAGGCGTTGTCGTAAGTCAAATTTTGTTTTTATCCTTATTTATTTTAACAAGTATTATCCCTAATATCAAGAGTATTATATTAGTCTATAATGGAGCCGCAATACTACATAATATAAGCTTATGACAATACCTGATTATCAATCAATTATGCTTCCTTTACTCAAATATGCTGCTAATGGGAAAGAACATTCTTTCCGAGAAACAATTGAATCTTTGAGCCACAAATTTAACTTAAGCGAGTCAGAAAAAAAGAACTGTTACCAAGTGGACAACAAGCTATATTTGATAATCGCGTCGGATGGGCAAAAACATATCTAAAAAAAGCTGGTTTAATAGTTACTCCCAAAAGAGGATTTTTTCAGATTACAGAAAGAAGTAAAAAGATTTTAGCTGAATCTACTCAAAAAATAAATAATAATTTTTTGAAGCAATTTCCTGAGTTTATTGAATTTCAAAATATAAAAAATAATAAAAATAATAGTCCTATAGTTACTGATATTTCTGTAGACTCGGAACTAGATAAGAATCCTCAAGAATCTATTGAGAGTGGATATCAACAAATTCGGAAAGAATTAGAAATCGAGATACTGAATATTGTTAAAAGCTGTTCCCCAGATTTCTTTGAAAGATTGGTAGTAGATTTACTTGTAAAAATGGGATATGGAGGTTCTATACGGGAAGCTGGTAGAGCTATTGGTAAAAGTAGTGATGGTGGTATAGATGGAATTATCAAAGAAGATAAATTAGGATTAGATATTGTTTATCTTCAAGCCAAAAGATGGGATAATACTACCGTCGGTAGACCAGAAATTCAAAAATTTGTTGGTGCTTTACATGGACAAAGAGCAAAAAAAGGAGTCTTTATTACCACCTCCAAATTTTCACAGTCAGCAAAAGATTATATTTCACTCATAGATAGTAAAATTGTATTAATAGATGGATATGAATTAGTTGAATTAATGATTGATAATAATATCGGAGTTTCAACAGTATCTATTTACGAAATTAAAAAAATTGATTCTGACTATTTTACAGATGATTAAAATTAAAATTCCGGTACAGTGATACCAGATAAATATTACCATATTCATATTTACAATTAATATATAAATTATGCCAAATTTTTCTCTTGCGATCGCAAATAAGAATTATTCTTCTTGGTCATTACGGGCTTGGTTAGTTTTGAAATATTCGCAAATTAAATTTACAGAAATACAAATTATTTTAAATACAGAAACTACACATCAAGAAATTTTGCAACATAGTCCCACTGGTAAATTACCTGTCTTACATCACGGTGGAATTACAATTTGGGAATCATTGGCAATTTGTGAATATCTTGCTGAATGCTTACCCCATAGACGTTTGTTACCAAAAGAGCCATTTGCACGGGCAATAGCTCGTTCTATTTGTGCGGAAATGCACGCAGGATTTCAAAATTTACGGCAAAATATGCCGATGAATTGTCGCGCTCATCTTCCTGGGAAAGGTATGAGTTCTGAAGTACAAAAAGATATAGATAGGATTCTTTCCATTTGGCGTGATTGTCGTTCTACATTTGGTGGTGGAGGTAATATGTTATTCAGCCACTTTACCATTGCTGATGCTATGTTTGCACCAGTTGTTTTACGCTTTAAAACTTATGGTGTGGAATTAGATCCAATTTCCCAGAATTATGCAGATGCAATTTTAAATCTTCCTGCTATGCAAGAATGGTTAACTGCGGCAAAACTTGAGGAAGCAACTATTCCTGAATTTGAATTATAAATAATAAGCTGCGGCAAAACTTAAAAATCTATCTGCTACTACTTGAATATTACCCTTGCGACTAAAGACTTTCGGCTTATTTTAGTGCCATTCATGTATAAACAAAAAATTCCCAGCGGGTGCGAATTGCCAGGAGATATGTTCAAGTTCTGTTGATTTTTTGATTCGATGCTGATTTTAAGCTGTTTCAGCAGTTGCTGTGGTTAAGTTTTTAAGTCTGGGAGAATATGAGGAGACACTTTGGTTAAGGTATTGGAAGATGGAGTGGAAATCTCGTTGCAATATCTAAATTCTCTTTGCAACAAGAATGCCTGGTATCGAAATTCCCCCTGGATTAATTGTATACATAATAAATAAATCGTTTCCATTATTAACAATAGCACCAGCGAGTTGCTGCCCTGCAGTAGTTATTATTAATGAACAATCAGGAGCGACTGTATAAGAAAAACTACTCACAATTGGTTGAAGAGTGCCATTATTATTTACGCCCCCTGTTATGTTCACGGAGCCTGATGTAAAATCCAAGAAACCAACAGCATATATAGGGTTCGGTGGAAGCGAGCCTTGAAACCTAAAACCATATCTTCTATTTGCTAATGTTGAAGTGCTACAAGTTGTTTGAGCAACAGCACTACTAGCATTATGAAAATCATGGGTGATTAACATTGAAGAAAATGCTAATACAGGGATACTCAAAGAAAGTTTGCGTATACTAGATTTTAAGAGATTCATGACAAATTATGTAGCTTGACTATATTGTGAAGAACTGTATTAATAAAAACTTGATAATAATGTGGTGTCTAGGTCACTTTGGTACTAACAATGGTTCCCCGCACCCCATGAGCACTTACTAATTTGAGTAGGTTTAGCCCAAAGAGCCAGCGCGAAGCGGGCGAGCGAAACAACTACAGGGAGCGAATCGCCAAACCACCACGCCACGTCCCTACCGTAATTTTTGAACATTACTCATTGCAGTTTTCGGTAATGATTTAAATATCCATAAAGCAAAAAACCCGACTTAATGTTTCATAAGTCAGAGTTATAATGAAAGACAAAGCATATTTTTATTAACTACTCATTAGGAATTAGTATTTAATTATGTACATACTTTAAAAAGTAATAGATATGGATTGTTTACATTATTGTTTTCTCAACATACTAATATACTCAATTCACATAACTAATCCATCAGCTATAGGAATAATATTTGATTTTTGAAATATATGTATCCCACCATGCCCACGAAAACTATTATATGGTAGGCGATGCCTACCCTACAGATACTTATGTTTTTCACCAATCAAACCGGATTCGTATATAGCACATAAATTATGTAAATAAACTAAACCTTCAGAGGGTTAATTATTTTTTGTTATGTATAAGTTTTCTGTTTTATAGGAATTGTAATTACAAATTTTGTTCCTATTTCTGGTGAGGAATTACATTCTAATTTTCCACCATGTAAATCTACAATAATTTGGTAACTCACTGACAAACCTAAACCTGTTCCTTTACCAACATCTTTAGTGGTAAAGAATGGGTCAAATATTTTTTTTTGTACTTTTTGCTCTATTCCACAACCATTATCAGTAATTACAATTCTTATCGATTCTTCGTTGATGACTTCTGTATCAATATGAATACTGGGAAATAAAGACTTATTGAATTGCTGTATTTTATTTGTTTTAAAACCTTCTTCTAGAGCATCGATCGCATTACTAATGATATTCAGAAATACTTGGTTTAATTTACCAGGATAACATTCAACTAAGGGTAATTGGCCATAATTCTTAATCAGTTGGATTCCTTGATAAGTTTGAGGACTAGATTGGAGTCGATTGTTGAAAATTACTAGGGTGCTGTCAATTCCTTCATGAATATCTACTAATTTAAATTCTGATTCATCTAATCGCGAAAAAGTACGCAAAGACCGCACAATTTGATGAATCCTTTCTGCTCCCATATTCATCGACTGGAAAAGCCCCTGGGCATCTTCTTGGATATAATCTAATTCAATATTCTCAATCTCTTCTTGAATTTCTGGAATTGGCTGAGGATAATAATGTTGATAAATTTTGATTAATCCTAACAAATCTTGAATATAGCCATAGGCATGATCTAAATTCCCATAAATAAAGTTAACAGGGTTATTAATTTCGTGAGCAATACCAGCTACCAGAACTCCAAGAGCAGACATTTTCTCGGACTCCACCAGTTTTACCTGGAGAGACTTAAGATTGGCTAGTGCAGATTCTAATTCTTCTCCTCGTCTTTCTAGAGTATTTTGAGACTCTTCTAAATCCCTAATAACCCCTTTGAGAACTAATTCTCTTAGTTCGCCGGCTGTCTCCATCTGTTCCCTGTCTGCTTCGGAACGTCCCAGCTTTTTTTTCAGTATCCGTACCGTTTTTTCCAATTGTTTAATTTTGCTCTCGTAGTCTGTAGCTTCCATGTTTCATAAACCTCTACTTAAGGCTTGCTGAACAAGTCCTTTTGGTGGGGGGTAGGGAACTCTTAACAGTTTTATCCCCATTTTTTCTGTTCTTCTTACCAGAAAAAATTATCACGACTCGCGCGTTCCCGAGCCAGTCCGTTGGGCGGCTGCGCCGACTTGTAGGAACTGGCGTTTGCGACTGTCGTCGTCGCGGGGTCGCTCGTCAATGCAAGGTTTTTAAGCCTCATGCCCCATTTGATTGCACTTTTTATTTCGACAAAAGCCTGAAACCACTACAAGATAAGAGTTTTACAATTATTCAGCAGACCCTACTTACTTCCTAAAAGCAAGGTGACAAAAGTTTCCTGATGGTAGTAAGTTGAGCCATTAGGCTCTAAGGGAGCAAATTCACCGTAGGTATAAAAACCACTAATGGGGATTTCTTGGGGAAATGCTTGTTTAACTAGTTGATATTCTTCCTTGGCTCGTGTTCCTAAAAGCCAACGACGACAGCAACAAGAAAATAGTAAAACTGCTTCTGGCGTACTTCCAGGATAAGTTGTTAAAGCTTGGTTAAAGGAAGTTTCAGCCGCAGCAATTACTTCGTCTCGACTAATATCTGTCAACTGTACTACTGCTTGTTCGGGAATATCTCCCAAGAAATTAATGCTACCCACTTGGGAATCGTGAGTGTTGGGAACCCGCATATAATAGCGATCGCTATCCCCTTCATACACTGCTAAGGGATTTTCCGCAGCTGGTGGACGATCACCTAAATATTTTTGATAATATTCCACTGCTGGTTTCCCGTCAATCTCATAGAGAACTGTATTCTTAGCTTTGGTGACAATACTCTTGGCTCCAATTGGTTGCCAACCACAAGCAATTCCATAGGAAAACAAAATATCTCCAGAAAAAGTTAGAATTGGCAAAGAATCTGTCAGTATGCGATCGCCAAAAAATTGATAAGTGGCTTCAAACCTAAACTGATCCCCCGCAGTACCACCTACAATCGGCACTTCTTCCCCTAAGGCTAACTTTAATCCCTTGAGAATTAGCTCACCACTAGTGGTTGAACCATCTTGTATATAACTAGCTGGAACAGCAATACATAATTTAGGAGCACCATTACTTTTTTCATTTACTTGTTCTACTGCTGCTCGAGCAGCGGCAATGGGGTCCTCTTTGGCTCCATGTCCCACCCCAGTTTTAATTTCTACAGTATCAGAACAAAATAACATCAGAGTCAGTGAATCTTGTTGAAATCCCAATACTGAAGAAATTTCACCATCCGTTGTACAGCCAATTAACTCAATTCCTGGAAAAAATTGGTTAATTTCTTGCAAAATCAATTCATGTTCAAAATCAATAGCTGCAAATAAAATACCTGCTTGGGGCTTTACCTCCCCCAATTTGCTGGTACATTGTGACAAAACTTCTTCAACTGCACTTTGAGAATCAGGATCATCACTGTGAGAAATAATAACTTTGAACATCTTATTAAGTATTGTATATTGGTAATTAATAGATAATTTCTGTTGAATAATTCAACAGTCATTCAATTTTGGATTTTGGATTTTAGATTCACGAGCAGCCCCGCGACGACAGTCAACCGCTTCGCGGAAGTCGCGTCAGTCAAAAGTCACGCATTCAAAAGTCAAAATCCAAGAAATTAATTATCTGACTATCCTTTTTTTGGTTATCACTAAACATAAGAATATTAACCATAGGTGATTACTGATGGTTATGTCATCTACTCCTATATTTCCCAAAAATACCGCTCAGATAACTCCGTATACAAATATACATATACGCAGAAGTCAAAAGTTGACTGAGTATAGATTTTAGTGTCCTGCACAGAGCTTCACGGTTCAATAAAAATAGGACTTACGCAGGTGTCACAATCGGCGGTTGGTGCGTGACGCTATAAGTCTCATCGCTACGTTCAAACATTTTCGCAGCGTTACACAACGGCAATAATGCGGGAAGAATATCTACACCGCATTTTGCCTCCCCTACAGAAAAAATATGCCAGTTGCGTAAGTCCTAACCTTAATTTCTGGTGGTTCTATTCCTAGTAACCAGCGAGCAGAAATAAGGTATTCACATCAAAGAAATTACTATAACGCTGGATATCATATTCCAAGAATCTTATTGCTCTTTTCAACTCGGCATGGGCATATTTGCTTTTTTGCAATTGCTGCCTAAATTTCAGTGCAATCGATGTTAATTCCAAAGCTGCATTGCATCTCAAATTTGTCAGATCATCTTTTATATCTGGGCTTAAATTTTTATCTCGATTAGCTGTATCAAGAACATCATCTAGTCTTCGATCAAGATTTTTGCGTGCATAAATTGCTTGCGCTATATAATAATTCATTATTCTTCTCCTTTATTTTAAATAAACCCCATCCATCTTGAAATCTGGAGTTTTCATGTAGGTTGGGTTGAAGAATGAAACCCAACGATAACAATGGTTCCGTTGGGTTACGCTATCGCTAACCCAACCTACAACAATTACGAATCTCAAGGTGGTTTTGGTTTATTTCCTTCTCTATTATATTTATTATTCTTAATTTTTTATCCATTATTAAGAATATTTGTACTATTATTTTTTTGTATTATTCCTCGTTCTATATAGCGGTGCGTTAGGCAGTTAGATAGTCTTTTTCTTGACAAATAATCTTGAGATATGCGCCTAACACACCCTACATTAATTTTTTTTGGACTTTATAAATGGTCTCAATTTTTAATATTTGTTCAGTACTAACAAAAATTACTCATCTTCCAAATTTGGTCTTATTTGCTGGGAACCATGTATAACAGCAATAATATCAACTTGTTCTGATTGAATATAATAAATGATCCGATATGAACCTTCAATAACTTCTCTGATTCGCTCAGTTTCAAATTCCGGTACAGTTCTGCCAGAAAATGGAAAATTAGCAATTTTTTCTGAGCGTCTAGTAATGCGATCTACTATTCTAGTTGCGTATTGTGGAGAAGTTTGAGCAATATAATTATAAATTGCTGAAAGGTTTTCTACAGATGTTTGTGTCCAATAAACTTTCACTCTAACAATCCAAATTTTTTCCGCACTTCCTGGACAGAAATTAATCTACCAGCTTTACTATCTGCTAGTCCAGCTTCAATTGTCTGGCGGACATAAATTTGGTACATTAAATCATCCCATGTAGAATTTTCTGGCAGCTTATCAATTAATTTACGAGCCTCTTCTTTAATGTTTTCCATTATTCATTAACCAAATTCTGTTTGCACATCTATAATCTTAAATTTAACTTATCTCCCTCCCATCTCACCTCCTCTCCTCCTTTTTCTTCTCTCTGTGTTCTCTCTCTTGAAAAGTTGCTCTTGCGGGAAACCTGTCCGCAACGCTGGCTCCCCAAGACCGCACTTTTCGCTGCTTCCTCTGCGGTTCCATAAAAAAATAGCCGCCTTCCCAAAGGAAGACGGCCATTTTTTATATCCAGACGAGCAAAATACCCGTCCCAAAAATTAACCTTAGTAATCGAAGTCGCCGCCCATACCAGCACCAGCAGGAGCAGCTTCTTTTGGCTCAGGCTTGTCAACAACGATACACTCAGTTGTCAACACCATACCAGCGATAGAAGCAGCGTTTTGCATTGCCGAGCGAGTTACCTTAGCAGGGTCAACCACACCAGCAGCGAACATATCTACAAATTCGCCACTAGCAGCATTGTAACCAGTATCAAAGGACTTCTCTTTCACGCGCTCAGAAATCACAGCCCCATTCTGTCCAGCATTTTCTGCAATCCGCATTAAAGGAGCAGGTAATGCACGAGCCACAATCATCGCCCCGATTAACTCCTCATCCTTGAGGCTGCTACTTGCCCAAGTTTCTAGTTGGGGAGCGAGGTGAGCTAAGGTTGTACCACCACCGGGAACAATACCTTCTTCCACAGCTGCCTTGGTAGCATTGATAGCATCTTCCAAGCGCAGTTTCTTGTCTTTCATTTCGGTTTCAGTCGCAGCACCAACTTTAACTACTGCTACACCACCGGACAATTTAGCCAAACGCTCTTGCAGCTTTTCCTTGTCATAGGAAGATTCGGTTTCATCCATTTGACGGCGAATTTGCTCGCAACGCGCCTTAACGTCAGCTTCGTTACCTTCGGCAACAATGGTGGTATTGTCCTTAGTGATGGTAACGCGACGAGTGGTACCCAGCATTTCCAGCTTGGTGTTTTCCAACTTCAAACCAGCATCTTCGGTAATCAGTTGACCACCAGTGAGTACGGCAATATCTTCTAGCATAGCCTTACGGCGATCGCCAAAACCAGGAGCTTTGATAGCGGCTACATTCAAGACCCCACGTAAACGATTAACCACTAAGGTAGCTAAGGCTTCTTTTTCAATATCTTCAGCGATAATTACCAGAGGCTTACCAGCACGAGCTACTTGCTCCAATACAGGTACTAAGTCTTGTACCAAAGCAATTTTTTTATCGGTGAGTAACAAATAAGGCTCATCGAAAACTGCTTCCATACGCTCGGTATCGGTAGCAAAGTAGGGGGAGATATAACCCTTATCAAAGCGCATCCCTTCGGTGATTTCCAATTCGGTGGTCATGGATTTTCCTTCTTCCAAGGAAATAACCCCTTCCTTACCGACTTTATCCATTGCTTGGGCAATCATCTGACCGACTTCATCGTCGTTACCGGCAGAAATCGCAGCAACTTGGGCAATGGCTTTGGAATCCTCTACAGAACGGGCATGTTCGGCAATTTTATCCACCAAGAAGCCAGCCGCTTTATCAATACCGCGCTTCAATAAAATTGCATTGGCACCAGCCGCAACATTCCGTAAGCCTTCTTTGACCATGGCGTGAGCCAAAACAGTTGCAGTGGTGGTACCATCACCAGCAGCATCGTTGGTTTTAGATGCTGCTTGGCGAATTAGGGAAACCCCTGTATTTTCTACGTGATCTTCTAATTCAATTTCTTTAGCAATGGTGACACCATCATTGACAATCTGGGGCGCACCAAATTTTTTCTCTAGTACTACGTTGCGACCTTTGGGACCGAGGGTAACAGCTACAGCCTCAGCCAAGATATCCATTCCCTTTTCCAAGGCACGACGGGCGTTTTCGTTGTAAATAATGCGCTTTGCCATAGTTCCGCAATAGTTTTGAGTTCTTAAGTTGTGAGTTTTGAATCAATTTGTCAGTTAGAGTTTTAAGTGCTGAGTTAAATAGAAGTAATAAATTGATAACTCAGAACTCATTGCTCATAACCCTACGAAACGATTGCTAGAATATCTTTTTCTGAAAGTAGTACGTATTCGTCGGTTCCCAACTTAATGTCGGTTCCAGCGTACTTGGAGTAAAGAACTTTATCTCCTACTTTCACATCCATTGTCTGACGGCTACCGTCGTCTTTGAGCTTGCCTTCACCTACAGAGACCACTTCACCTACTTGAGGCTTTTCTTTGGCGGTGTCGGGCAAATACAGACCACCTGCGGTCTTTTCTTCAGAGGCGCTCACTTTCACAAATACGCGATCGCCCAAAGGTTTTACTGTTGAAACACTTAGAGATACAGCTGCCATACAATTTTCTCCAGAGTTAGCACTCTCAACTCCTGAGTGCTAATTTACCTAAGGGCGGTGTCTAATGGCAATGAATATTTGTGTACGGGTTTCCGAACTTGAACAGGCAACAGGCAACAGGAATGTTTACCTAGGTGTCCACCGAGGATTATTGCTTACGCAGGATGGAAGCAGGATTTGCCTAATTCCTCTAAGATAAAAAAAATGTAAAAAAAATTTCAGTTTTCAGAGCAACAGCTTATAAATACTTAACGTCAGTAGAGTTTTTCGTTTCCAGAAATCTCAAGATATGAGTCACTGGGAGCACTTGCCACCAGCAACGAATGGAAGAAACACCTTGACCTACTCACTCCCTGACTCCTTTATGAGTATTTCTTCGGAGCACCCCACTGGCAGTGCATCAATTTTGCTGCCCATGCTCCAAACCAGTCAAATGCTCTTCCTTTCTGGCTTATGGGTTCATATTCCCTGCTCCCTTTATTGAGAGTAACTAGTGGTATATGCTCAATTGGGTTTGCGAACTGGGGAAATTGATATAGAACTGTAATCAGGGAATTAGTAAATGAGTGACAACACAGTGACACAATCTCGCTTAGGAATACCAGAAACGATCAAAAAAAACCCCCGCACAACCCTCAGTAATTTTGTAGAAAGTTTGGAGCTAAGAAAAGTTCGCCGGCATATTTTTATTTGTGCTGACCCCACAACTCCTAACTGTTGCTCAAAACAAACAAGCCTAGATTCATGGCAGTACTTGAAAAAACGGCTTAAAGAGTTAAAATTAGACTCGCCCCAAGATAATCGTCCTAGTTGTATTTTGAGAACTAAAGCCAATTGTTTACGGGTATGTTGCGATGGACCAATCCTGGTGATTTACCCAGATGGTGTATGGTATCGCCAAGCAACTCCAGAAGTCATTGAAAGGATCGTTCAGGAACACTTGATCGGCAATAAAGTAGTAACGGAGTATGCCTTTTTAATTCATCCTCTACCAGAAAGTAATTCTATTTCTGACTCAAAACTAATAGAGGCTTAATTGCTATGATTGAGCCTAATATATTATTGAGTCCTCAAAATGACCAATAAACCTGATACTTAGTTGGTTTTACCCCAAATATTTATGTACTAAATCTAAAGGATTATTATTTATTCAGCGTTTTTTAGCTGACTACTTTCGATACGATATATAATAGCGCATTATAAATACTACTGCTCTACGTATCCTTACTGGAAATTTGCTGTTGATTTAGTTGCCTCTCACAAGCGATAATTGCTTTAGAGAAGTTGATTAAGTTAAGGCGAATGAAGTAAGAAAAGTTACAAAGTATCAATGATCCAACATAGAGGAAACTACTCAGGAAGTTGATGGAAAGAAGTGCGACAAGTGCCACTGCTATTAAAGAACCCAGCATGACTAAAGATAACAAAAACCTACTGCTTATTGATGATGACCCCAACCTCATCTTGCTGGTGAAGGATTACTTAGAGTTTCGGGGATACACAGTCACCACTGCCGAAAATGGTCGAGAAGCACTGGATATTTTAGAGCAGGATCTCCCAGATATGATTATCTGTGATGTGATGATGCCGGAAATGGACGGCTACACTTTTGTAGAGCAAGTCCGCCAGACAGAGCGTACTGGATGGATTCCCGTACTCTTCCTTTCTGCTAAAGGACAAAGTGCAGATCGTGTCAAGGGCCTGAATAAAGGTGCTGATGTTTATATGGTCAAGCCTTTTGAGCCAGAAGAACTAGTAGCCCAAGTAGAATCCTCTCTCAAGCAAACCATCCGCTGGAAGGAGCATCAAGCTAAGGGAGGAGAGAATGCTCGCATTCAAGTTCCTTATGATGTGTCCTTAACTCCTACCGAATTGAAAGTGGTTGAATTCGTGGCTCGAGGCATGGCAAATCGGGAAATAGCGGAAGAGTTGAATGTTAGTCAACGGACTGTTGAAAGCCATGTGTCCAATATGTTGGGCAAAACTGGTCTTCACAACCGCACCGAATTAGCCCGGTGGGCGATAGAGAACCAAATGGCGTAAGTCTCTATTGATTAGCTATTAGCCATCAGTATTTATTTTTGTAACTATGACTAGATTGGGAAGATAGGCAATCTATGTAAGGTACCGCAAAAAAACAAAGCTGATAGCTGATAGCTAATTTTAAATCTAGTATGGGATTGAAACCTCAGCAGATGCAAGGGCAATTCTGTCACCAGCCACAACTAATATTTCAGAAATCATTACTCATCTTTTAAAAGTATAATATTATGCTATTTTGGTTGCTCTACCACAGGTAAATCATTTATGGAAAAGATTAAATTTGTAACTTTTTTTCGCTATCAAGGCACAATCATGGCTTTGAATCACAATGTCAAGGATATTGATGATTCTGCTGTCTTACCAGTAAAGAAATGTATTCAATACGCATCTTTTCCAGATTTAATGGAGGCTGCTGTTTGCGATCTCACACACAGACCAGATGGTAAATGGATTTGGATTCCAGCCTCCGGGTGGCAACATTCCCCTTTGTCCCGTAAAGAGGAAATAGCGTGTGAACTAGCCTTACAAGACCACGAGCCAAATTAAAGTATGGTATTCCACAGATACAGCATCCATCCATAGTTTAAATAAATTTATATTTTTATTACATTATTTAAATGCAAAGAATTTACAAAATTACATATTTGAGCTGTATATATCTTAGAAATATGGTTTGATTATTGAACGGAATTAAGTATTTGTAGGTAAGATTTTCACAAGTACTTAAAAACCAACACATATCTTGGGGAGCATCCCAAATTTGCAGAAACAATCTATCCAATACCCTAGAAGGATACTGTTGGCGAATAGTAGGTGTGACCCCTGATTATGCTAAAAGCTGGGGATTACTGGAATAATTTGGGCTGAGTTTTTTCTGCCCCCACTCCCAAGAGGGTGATACCCCTGATTCGCCAATAACATCCTAGAAGGGTATCGCTACACGGAAATTAGACGCGGAGCGGTGAGACAGCGCGGTCTTGGGGGTTTCCCCCATGAGCGACTGCGTGCCCCTTTCAGGGGAGCTAACGCTAACGCGGAGCGTTGACCTTCGGCTTTGCCGTGCCCAAAGGGCTTAGGAGATACCCGAAGGGCTTCGGTGCAGGGTAGACACCGACCTGGGCTAAGAGAATTTTATAGCCCGCCTAATCGCGGGCTTGGCTTGTGTAGCCCCAGGCAATAGCACCTGTTGGTACAGCCTGCGCTTCGCGCTTGGGCTTTTTCAAAAATTGGGATGTTCCCCTCTTTCTTGCACTTTCGCTAGAAACTAAAATTCTGCATTTTCTGGTGTCCGAGGGAAAGGAATCACATCACGAATATTCCCCATACCAGTCATAAATTGCACCAGTCGCTCAAATCCCAATCCAAAGCCGGCGTGGGGGACTGTACCATAACGGCGTAAATCCATATACCACCACAAATCTTCTGGTTCCATCCCTTGAGCTTTGATACGATTTTCCAGCACATCTAGCCGTTCTTCCCTTTGAGAACCACCGACAATTTCACCAATTTTGGGGGCGAGAATATCCATTGCACTGACGGTTTTACCATCGTCATTCAAGCGCATGTAAAAGGCTTTGATTTCCACTGGATAATCACTGACAATTACGGGCTTTTTAAACTCCTGCTCGCACAAATAACGCTCGTGTTCCGATTGTAAGTCTAAACCCCAGCTAACTGGATATTCAAATTTGGTATCAGCTTTCTCTAGAAGTTTAACCGCTTCTGTATAGGTAATGCGCTCAAACTGATTATTAATAATATTTTCTGCGGTTGCTAGGACGGTATTGTCAATCCGTTTATTGAAAAATTCCATATCTTCTGGGCATTTTTCCATCACATACTGAAAAATATGCTTGAGAAACGCCTCTGCTAAGTCCATATCCCCGTGGAGGTCACAAAAAGCCATTTCCGGCTCCACCATCCAAAATTCGGCTAAATGCCGGGAAGTATTGGAGTTTTCGGCGCGAAAGGTGGGACCAAAGGTATAGACATTACTAAACGCCATAGCCATGATTTCTGCTTCTAGTTGACCACTAACGGTTAAATAGGTGGGTCTACCAAAAAAGTCCTGACTGTAGTCTACTGCTTGGGTGTCCGTGCGGGGAATATTCTTCAGGTCTAAACTACTCACACTAAATAATTCCCCCGCTCCTTCACAGTCACTGGCAGTAATAATGGGAGTGTGAACCCACATAAAACCCCGTGACTGGAAGAATTGGTGAATGGCTGTAGAACAAGCATTTCTCACCCGGAATACCGCCCCAAAAGAATTAGTCCGCGATCGCAAATGTCCAATAGTGCGTAAAAATTCAAAAGAGTGGCGTTTCTTTTGTAGGGGATAGGTTTCGGGATCGGCTTCTCCAAAAACTTCCACGGTTTGAGCTTTTAACTCAATGCGTTGTCCTTTGCCTTGGGAAGCTACCACTACTCCATTCACTTCCACGGAAGCACCTGTATTTAGTTTCTTTAATACTTCTTCATAATTCGACAAATCCCCATCTAGTACCACTTGCAAACTAGTAAGGGACGAACCGTCATTAACTTCAATAAAAGCAAATCCTTTTAATTCTCGTTTTGTGCGTACCCAGCCTTGAACTTTGACTGAATCATCGGGCTGACTACTACGTAAAATTTCTGCAATCCGTAGATTTATCATATTATCCAACAACAGATTTTAATATCCAGCCTATGATAACGCCCAATCCACTAAAGCGGACGATTTGCCAAAATGCTTCTTGTAAACCCGTCTTAGAAAAGACAAAGCCACCACCTAAAAAAGAAACTGTTAAATAACTGTCGGACATTAAGCCTAAAGCATTATCTAAAGCTTCCAGCTGCTGTTGAATTTGTTGCAGTTCTATTTTTAATTCAGGTAGAGGATTTTTACGCCATTGTTGTTTGATGTCCTCACGGCGATGCTTTAGTTCTCTTTGACGTTGTTTGTCATTGTGAATCTGAGCATAACGTTGTTGAAGCTCTACCAGGGAATTTTCTACATCAGTTAGTGCTTGCTCAAATTCTGCTTCTAATTCTGTCTGGTGAGAATTTTGCTCTTCAGGTAGTTGCGGCAATTGCATCGAAGATTTAGTAAAGTAGTTTTAAAAGATAGTATGCCCAAAAGTTATGGTGGAATCTAAAAATATGCACTTGTCTACCGATATAAATAATTTCACTACCTTAGAACTAGCTCAAGCTCTGATGAATCGACTTGGTATTTCCCCTAACGATTGGCATCGTCTGAAGTCTAACCGCAAAGCTCGTGCCAGTGAACAAGCGGCAGCAGCTCTGGTATTTTTATTAAAGGATAGACCAGAAGAAGCTCTTGCTCATCTAGAACAAGCCAGTGGCTGGTTAAATCGCTCTATTTCTGCTCCCCCTTGTCCGACTCACGGGGAGAGGAGAGGGAGTGAGGGAGTGAGGGAGTGAAGCAGAGTGTATAAATCAATAATCTTTCCATCTGAAATCGGTAACAAGCTTAGTTAAACAATAAGTATTCTCCCTTTCAACCCTCTGCTATGCTTGAGGGTACCCCACTTTTGACTTTTGACTTTTGACTTTTTACTTCTTGTATTAGTTACGTGATAGTAGTGGAATCCGGGGTCGGTTTTCTAACTGTTTGCACAGTCTTAATTCTGTCCCTTTGCGGTTCCATTCTACTTGATCGAAAATTTGATGCAGAATACATAAACCCCTACCGCTTTCTGACTCCTCTGGGGGTAAATATTCTGTGGGATTCTGATCTTGGCTACAGGCGGGGTGAAAACCCCTACCTTGGTCTGATATGATCCACCAATAGCGGTCATCAATCAAGGAAAAACGAACTATAACTGTTTTCCCAGGATCGAGATTGTTACCATGTTTGGCTGCATTAACTAGGGCTTCTTGAAGTCCTAGACGCAGTTCTGCTTGCATTTTTGCGGGAATCTCTGCCAGGAGTAAATCTAAAATTGGACAGAGATATAGGGTTGAGGCAAAGCTAATTGTGCCCCAGTTGCGTCCAACTGGACGGAGTGAAATTGTAATCACAAGAGAAACCCCATAGCTTTCAGAGTTAGCTAGACATCAGTTTGGTGTCACTCACACCCCGATTTATGTGTTAGGTGGTTGTGTTTTCTACAAACTCGCGCCTGGAGAACTAAATTTTGAAAATGCTAGGGAGCATTGACTTTAAATAATAATGAATGGTTGCTCTCATGGGTAACAGTAGTCATTAAATTTAAAAAGCCTCCATCACTTTAGAAAGATGCTTTATAGTTTTTTAGAGTTTTGTCTCCTCTTATGTGTACTAATTTGCACTTTCAACAACCTTGTTCATATCTTTAAGAGCCGATGCAACTTTAAAGTTTTTGCAAAAAAAGAATTATATATTTTGGCTTAGTTCGATTCTAGCATTTTCACTATGCATTAGACTACTAATTGTAAAGATGATTGTGTACTTAAGCTTAAGTATCTTTACCAAAGGGGGACAGTACCAAGAAGGCAGCCACTTCCACGTGTGAAGTTTGGGGAAAAAAATCCGCAGGTTGTACGCGCTTGAGGGTGTACATACCATCTTGGCAAAGTAATTTGAGGTCACGTCCCAGGGTGGCTGCTTTACAACTTACGTAGACTATGCAATTGGGTTTTGAGAGTCGTAAGGTTTCAATTACGGTGCGATCGCATCCTTTACGGGGTGGATCGAGCAACACAATATCTGGCTTAATTGTCATTTGGGGTAGTAATTTTTCTACTGTTCCCACATGAAAGTTAACATTCTCAATGCCATTGTGTTGGGCGTTGAAAGTCGCTTGTGCCACTGCTGAACCTTGGATTTCCAATCCGGTAACTTGGCGTACTTGTTTTGCTAAGGGTAAAGTTAAGGTGCCAATGCCGCAGTAGGCATCAACTAGTACCTCATCACCTTGTAAATTCAGTTGGGATTGAATCACCTCCAGTAGGGCTTCGGCTGTTTCTGTGTAAACTTGGAAAAAAGTATCACCTCGTATCTGGAATTCCAAACCAGCAAATTGTTCTCGCAGATAGGGAACTCCAGCAACGCAGTGGGTTGACTTGCCAAAAATGGCATTAGTGCGATCGCCATTCAGGTTTAACATTACTCCTACTAATGGGGGATAGTGGTCTAACCACTCTTGTGCTTGTTCCTCAATACCTGGTATGTTATTCGATCTTGCTACTAGGGTGAGTAAAATCTCCCCAGTGCGACGACCAATGCGTAAGCTCAGATGGCGGATTTGTCCTTGATGTCGCCGTTCGTCGTATATTTGCCAACCGCGCTTTTGAATATCTTGTTTAATTTCTGCCAGTAATGGATTTAAACGAGAGTCCTGCACTGGACATTGGTTCAAATTAATTAATTTATGGCTGCCTTTTTGGTAGTACCCAGCTTGTACATTTCCGGTTGTGGATAATCCTAGGGGATAGGTCGCTTTATTGCGGTAGTGGAAAGGAGATGGTGCAGGGAGGACGGGATCTACAGATACTTGATCAAAGCCACCAATCCGTTCTAGAGCTTGGATTACTTGGTTGCGTTTAGCTTGTAATTGGTAATCATAATTGATATGTTGCCACTGACAACCGCCACACTTGTCAGCCACAATACAACTAGGTCGGATACGGTGGGGGGATGGTTGGAGCAATTTTTCCAGTTTTCCATAACCATATTGGCGTTTTGTATGTAGCAAACGAACCATAATGCGATCGCCAACAACAGTATCAGGTACAAACACTACCCGCCCTTGCCAACGTCCTACCCCATCACCATTATCACTGAGATTGGTAATATCAATTTCGATTAATTCACCTTGTTGCCAATTAGCCATATCAATTTTGGATTTTGGATTTTAGATTTTGGATTGTTATACATCACCTCATCATCCCATCAACTCATCATCTCATCCCTCCTCCACTCCTCCACTCCTCCACTCCCCCACTCCCCCACTCCTCCACTCCTTCCCTCCTTCCCTCCTGGGCGCAAGCCGCAGCGCCCCTACTCATCCTCCTTCACCCCGGGCGGGGAAACCTCGCCCCTACTCCGAACTCCGAACTCCGAACTCCGAACTCCGAACTCCTTCCCTTGTGTGCCAGAGAGTCGCTAAACTAGCAAATAAGATTTCATGTCATTACAAAAATCATGACTGTAGTAAGCCAAGTTATTCTCAAAGCTGACGATGAATTGCGCTACCCTAGTAGCGGTGAGTTAAAAAATATTCAAGACTTCTTGAAAACAGGGGAACAACGGATGCGTATCGTCTCTACCCTGACTGAAAATGAAAAGAAAATAGTACAAGAAGCAACTAGACAATTGTGGCAAAAACGCCCTGACTTTATTGCCCCAGGTGGTAATGCTTACGGAAAACGGGAACGTGCCCAATGTATCCGTGATTTCGGTTGGTACTTACGACTTGTTACCTATGGTGTACTGAGTGGTGATAAAGAACCAATTGAATCTATTGGTTTGTTGGGAGCGCGGGAAATGTATAATTCTTTGGGCGTGCCCCTAGCGGGAATGGTAGAAGCAATCAAGTCCTTGAAAATGGCTTCCCTGGATCTACTAAATAAGGAAGATGGCGCTGAAACAGCTCCATACTTTGATTTCATTATTCAAGGAATGTCCTAAAAAGCAAATTAGTTATGTTAGCCTCCTGGGGCAAATCCCTTGGGAAGCGTTACTTAACATCTATCTTTCTTCCACCAGAGGACTCTTACCACACCTGATTTTAAGAATCAACTTCCCCACATTCAGTTGTGGCTATGGCATTTATTTGTCAGGTTACACAATGATTGTGGGGAAATTTAATATAGCCAGGAGCCAGGGGCACAAGGCAGTTCCCCACGGTAAAATCCCACAACCTGCCCATGAAAATGCTTTGTGACTAACTCCTCAAGGGCGCACGCAATGCGCCCCTACTCCGAACTCCGAACTCCCTATTTTCAAGCTAGTCCCACTCTGCGAGAAGCCACGCTTCGCGCGTCTACACGGTCAAATACCACAACCTGCCCATGAAAATATCTCGAGTGCAGCTCCCATGCCTAAGCTGTCAACCATCAACTAACAACTAACAACTATTTTCTACTTAGGGCGCAGAGTGTCAAAAAGTAAACGAACAGCAAAAAGCCGACAGATCCATAGGAAGATACTGTCGGCAATTAGTGTGTTCCCTATTAATGACTCGGCTAGAGTTCAGTACTTATAATTATGTGGATTTATAGCTGGTAAATATAGGATCTTAATCATAGCCACTCGTGATTCTTGTCACTACAAAATTTGCGATCAAGTGAGTGCTTTTTCAGGGTTTATGGACTACCACTCCAGCAATGAAAAATCTTAGGAACAAGCAAACACAAAGATGAACTTTTAGTAATTGGTGATCGCTGATTGCTCACCATTTCCTCGGCAGACTACTATATAACTACTAAGACTAAATTAAATTTATCTAATTATTAAGTAAAAGATAAGAAAAGTTAAACAACATCAATTATGTTGTATGTGTACCATGCCAATCATAAACGAAAAAAATAGAAGTAACTTGAATGCAGACAAACTTTACAGATACTTAAATTAGTTAAGTTTCTCGACTGATACTGGTATTTAACTCCCTGGGTAAGAAGGAAGATGTGACCAAGAACGAAAAGATGTATTTTGAGCCATTGCAGTAGTGAGGTAGTGTGGTATTGGGGAGCCATTGCGGTCTTGTGGAGCCAGTCCGGTTTTGGGGTCTCCCCAAATGGAGGAACTGGCGTGGTTTCTCACTAAGAGTGCAAATGGCGTGGTTTCCCCTATGAACAACTACTGAAAGGGTGAGTCCTGATTTACCTGGATTGCCAGCCAAATCCAACTCATCAACTATTTCACTCACCATCATTAGCAAAATAAATCTCTAGATAGTTGCTCTATTCTTCACAATTTGTTACAAAAGTACAAAGAACTTCTAGAGAATTAGACTCAAATGTTCGGCGGACTAACTGGTTTTACAGAATCCAAAGGCACGGACTGGGGGGAAAAGATGCTCAACACAGTTGCAAGCCAAACTATTCGCCACTTGTTTTCCCAAAGCGAGTCGGTGGATGTATCTGTCCGCTGCTATCCCTCTAGCAAGCTTTTGCAAGGCAGCATTGACAGCTTTAAAATGAATGGTCGTGGTTTGGTAATACGCAGGGAGTTTGCAGTTGAGGAAATGTCCTTTGAAACTGATGCTGTTGCCATTGACTTCGGTTCGGTAATGAGTGGCAAACTAAGTCTGAAGCAACCTACCCAAGCTATTGCCCAAGTAGTACTATCTGAAGTAGGTATTAATAATTCTTTTCAAGCTGAATTAGTCAAAAAACGCTTAATTAATCTGAATTTACCTAGTTTGAACGAATTATCTGATGGTAAGCCTGTTTCTTTTACAGAAGTAAAGGTGCAGCTATTGCCAGAAAATCGTTTACAGATACTCGCACAGGCAAACTTAGGTAATGGTGAGTTAGTACCCCTAAATATGACCGTAAGTGTTGCTATTGAGAAACGGCGACGGGTATCTTTCCAAAATCCCGAAATCAATCTAGATAGTGTACCAGAAGCACAAAGGGAAAGATCACAAACCTTAAGTACGGCACTAGTAGAAATTTTAGATAATATGGTTGATTTAGATCGTTTCGACCTTGATGGGGTGAAAATGCGGCTCAACCGTCTAGAAACCCAAGGGAAACAACTGGTATTCAGTGGTTATGCTGAAATTGAGCGTATTCCTCGTACTGGTTGAGACAAATATAAGGTGGGAAATACCTAGCATTGTCCACTGTATAAATAAGTAGGGGTTGCTGAAAAAGTCTTTTGGTGGAGGTAGGGAATAGGGAATAGGCAATAGTTACAGCCTATGGGTTTCTATACACTTATTTACCAAAAAATAGCCCAAAAGCATTGATAAATCAATGTTTTATACTTATTCAGCAGACCCTAACTATCACAACAAAAATAATGGTATCTTTCTTTACTTGTGGATGTTAGACGATCGCACCGCAAGTAGAGGACTTTTGCCCATAGAATCTGATTGTTTTTGTTTACGTTTGATGGCTCCAAGGACACCCACAGCGCCCAATCCGAGCAAACCCAACACAGTGCCAGGTTCTGGCACTGTTCCATGTTTGGGAATCGATTTAAATGCCAAATCTGCTAATTTTTCGTGAGCAGCAGCCGTTGGATGCTGGATATCCCAAAATGTATATAAGTCTGGGCGATCGCATATAATTAGGGGATCTAGGCTAGCCAGACAAGGATCGCTGACATTGGTAAAGCCTAAATTTGCAGCATTTTTAAATAGGGAGTTGACGTCAACAGAAATAATGTTCAGGTCTTGTTTATACTTGTCAACTAACCCTGACAATTCTTGATTATGCTTGGCGGTTAACTCATTTAGTCTTTGGGTAGTACCAGGAATCAATGTATCTAATTGACGAGCCACTGGTATATTACCCAAATCTGGTAAGTTTACCAGCATCAGATTCTTTACCCCAACCTGAGCTAGCTTTGCCAGGGCATTATCCAAATTACTAATAGTTGTATCAGTGGTAGTGAATGGCGTAAATTTGTCTGGAGGTGCATTGGTGGGATTGTAATCATTGGCACCAGCCCAAAGGATATAGAGGGCATCGGCATCGGCTGACTGATTGTTAGTAATTAGGGGATTAGTAAATGCTTGAATTTGTTGCTGTAAACCAGGTAGTCCCGGTATGTCAAAAGTGAGGGAAATAGTATTTTTTTCTGTGGTGGTGGCTCCACCAAAACCATAGTTAATCCCATCTACTGGTATTGCACCCTGTAGCACATTTGTGAATAACGTAGGGGATTCTAATCCTAGTTTGCTTGCTAGTTTATCTACCCAAATCTCACCATTGGAAAATCGTCCCTCAAAGTATGGTGGACTAGGGGGAATAGCTCCTTGAGTGGCAGTAAAAGTATTGCCGGTATCAACCAGACTATCCCCAAAAAAGTAAAGACTGGTAAATTTAGCGGCATAAGCTTTCAAGGGTGAAAAACAACACAAGAAAACAAATCCTGCTACCAAACATTGGTTTTTCATATTGGTTTTTATGAGCTAATTTTGGCTAGTTTCAATTATGTGATCGCTATTTGTAGGTCATCACCACTTGTGTTTTAGGGCACACCATCACCAAAATAAATGCCGCCTTATTGTGTGATTTTACTGATCATACAGAGCCTGTTATACCATAACTAAATTAGATACTCAGGATATTTGGGTTTTTCTTTACCAAGTTTTTACTTTTACTCAGTATCTAACTCCGAAAAGATAAAGATTTTGTAAAGATATTTTTGTTAGGGATCAATGACAGATTTTTAGGAGTCAGATTCTACACCACTAATTTTCAACACATCTTCCATCGTCGCACAGTAGTTAGGTAAGCCAAAACTACTGGGGTTAATAAAGTGGTTATAGGTAAAATGGCGATAGTTCATACAGAAACGATCCCAGGCTGCCATTTGAATGCGAAATATGGCAATGATCAGATTCGCCAATGATAATGATAGGGGAATACGAAAGTAAATTTTTTTACCCAGGTAGGCGCATACTGCTTCTATGGCTTGGTTGGCAGTAAGAGGATTTTGTCCTAAAACTAATTTATTTAAATTTTTAGTGGTATCTGGGTTTTCTATTAAGTATCTGACTACAGTGGCAATATCTTTACCGTGGATGAAGTGAAAGCTACCATCTGCTTGGAGGAAACGAATAATATTGATATATTTAGTAACTTCAGGAATGCCTGTTGTCAGGTGGGAGTAGGGTTTTTTGGCATCGCCACCCAACACTAAAGTAGGATAAATTGTGGTAACTTTAGAAGCGATCGCTAGTTGATTTATTTTCTGCAAGCAATCGTACTTGGAGCTAATATAATCTGTACCTAGTTCCCCCGCCTCGGGAAGGGGTTGGTTGTTACGTCCTAATACACTGGCTGTAGAAAAGTATATTACCTGTTCGCACTTCTCTACATCCAGCAGATTTATCAACTCTAGGGTCTTATTGACATTAATATCATAAGTATTTTCACCACCCCAAGCTGTTGCAGTTAGTACAGCTATATCTATGGTTTTTAATAGGTCGGCAAGCTGATTAATGTCTGCCATATCAACCTGTAAAACATGGATACCAGGACGGGCTTGGGTATTTACTTGTAGCTTTTTGGGATTTCTTACCAGTAAATATAGTTCATGATTTGTATCCTGAATCAAGGTTTCGCTCAGGTAATGACCGATACACCCACTAGCACCAGTAAGTAAAATCCGCTTTTGATTCATAGGTTAGTTATTAGTGATTAGCTATTAGTTCTCAGTTTAGTACTTGGGTTCTATAAGGTAGTAAGTGCTGGTTAACAACCAACAACTAATGACTAACAACTAACGTACATTGTTTCACGCAGCAGTTGCCAAACTAATTTGTTTAGCTGTTTCAAAGAAGAATTTTACATTCTCCTCTGGGGTACTGGGTAGAACACCATGACCGAGGTTAAGAATATGACCGCCATGACCGGCTTTACGCACAGTATCATAGATGCGATCGCGGATAAATTCCTGGGAACCAAATAGCACCCCTGGGTCAAGATTACCTTGGACTTTCATATGTGTGCCCAATCTTGCCCGTGCATCTGCCATATCTACTGTCCAATCAACAGTGATAATATCTGCACCGGATTTTGCCATTCGCTCCAATAAACCAGCACTACCGCTCACCAATAAAATTAATGGTGTGTCGGGGTGGGTTTGTCTTATTTGTTGAAACACCCGTTTTTGATAAGGTAAGGCAAAGGTTTCGTAATCTTGGGGACTTAATTGTCCTGCCCAAGAATCAAACAGTTGGATTACTTGGGCACCGCAGTCAATTTGGTAACGTGCATAGGTAGCGATCGCGTCCGCAAGTTTACCTAAAAATTGGTGTAACATTGTCGGATCGGTGAACGCCATATTTTTGATAATGGAGTAAGTTTTCGAGCCCTTACCTTCTACCACATAGGCGGCTAAAGTCCACGGCGCACCCACAAAACCTAATACAGTAGATTTGTTGCCAACTTCTTGGCGCAAAGATTGCAAAATGGTTTTAATGAATGGCAAAGATTCTTCAGGTTCTAGGGGACGTAAATTATCAACTTGTTGTTGAGTGCGGATCGGGGAAGCAATAATTGGTCCTTTACCTTCCGCTACGTCCATTTCAATACCTAGTCCGGGCAGCGGTGTGACAATATCCGAGAATAAAATTACACCATCTGGTTGAAAAGCCTTCCAAGGCTGCAAAGAGACTTCAATCGCTACTTCGGGTATTTCCGAGCGATCGCGAAAAGAAGGATACTTTTCTCGCAAGTCTCTATAAGCCTTCATATACCGTCCTGCTTGTCGCATCATCCATACTGGAGGACGGTCTAAGACTTCACCACGAGCTGCTCTGAGCAAAAGAGGATCGCTTGAGGAGACACCCATTGAACACTACATCCTATCTTAATCACTATATTTATGCCATTCTTTAGCTTATCATCCTGGGATTACGCTTTTGCAGAATTTGAGGAGGGAAGGAGGGAAGTGGAGGAGTGAGGGAGGGAAGGAGTGAGGGAGTGAAGGAGGGAAGGAGTGAAGGAGTGTAGACACGAAGTGGCTTCTCGAAGAGTAGAAGTAGGGGCGGGGTTTCCTCGCCCGGTGGGAAGGAGTAGGGGCGCAATGCTTGCGCCCTGGAGTGAAGGAGGGAAGGAGTGATAACTAATAACTGATAACTGAATAACTGCCCTATGCAAACTGATTTTAACTATCCTGATGATCGAGATGGGGTGTCTAGCACTACCAAAACAGGTAAAAGACCCTTGCTTTTAATTCCGCGATCGCAACGTCGTTGTTTTTCTGTAGAATTTACTCTCATGACCATCCTGGGGTGGATTATAGGAGGAGTTGCCAGTATTTTCTTAGAAAGTAATCTCCCAGCCAACATACCCCCTGTTTTTGCCCCACAACCACAAATCTGGTTGATCCTTGCAACTAATCTGAGTACGAGTTTGTTTGCGATGATTTTTGCTATTTCCCAGGGATTGGTAATATCGCCTTACTTGTCTTTCTGGCGGTGGACTCTTACCACTACCTTCGGCTGGTTAATTTTCCTTAACGTTGCTCAAGCATGGACAAACTATCTTCCTTCCCTGACTATATTACAATCTTTAAGTACCGAGCCAATGGTGGTAATTGGTATTTTATCCACCATTACCTATAACCTAGCTGCAATTTGGTTGGGACTCTTGCAGTGGTTGGGTTTTAGGAATCGGGTAACAGGTAGTTGGTGGTGGATTTTGTTGCCTTCTGGGATATTTTTTACCATTAGTATTTTTGTGTGGCTGGTTTCACTTTTGCAAGAGTTTATTCCAGAAGTTTACCGTACTCAGATATTGTATTTAAGTGGACAAGGATTTACGGCTTTGATTTTGGGAGTAATTCCAGCCATTGCCTTGTGCAATTTCAAAATCAAACCCAAGGGTATGCCCAAAATTTCCCATTCATCCTCAAAAGGAAGGTCGAAGCAAGGTTAACAAATATGAAAACAGATAGTCATCTGCGAACTAATGTGGTTCCTCCTGTGGCAGAGAAACACCCCCAGATTTTAGAATTACACGGCGATCGCCGAGTAGACAACTATTTTTGGATGCGCGATCAACAAAATCCCCAAGTAATCTCCTATCTGGAGGCGGAGAATGCTTATACTGATGCCATGATGCAGCACACTCAAGGGCTACAAACCCAGCTTTATGAAGAAATGCTAGCTCGCATCAAAGAAAGTGACCTCTCGGTATCATATCCCAAGGATGACTATTACTATTATTCCCGTACAGAAGCAGGACAAGCTTACCCAATATATTGCCGCAAAAAGGGCAGTCTGGATGCTGCTGAGGAAATTTTATTAGACCAAAATCAATTGGCAAATGGTCATGAATTCTGCGATTTAGGTGTGTTTGCCATCAGCCCAAATCATCAGATCATGGCATATTCCATTGATACCACTGGAGCGGAGCGTTATACTCTTTTCTTTTTAGATTTGAACTCCCATCAGTTATATGCAGATACCATTGAAGATACTTATTTTTCATTGGTTTGGGCTAATGATAATCAAACGGTTTTTTATACGAAAATTGATGAGGCTAACCGTCCTTTCAAATTGTTTAGACATACTTTAGGTTGTGATATTGCCGATGATGAATTGATTTATCACGAGCCTGATGATGCCTATCATTTATATGTGGATAAAACCCGTAGTCAAGCATATATATTTTTAACTGTCGGCGGTAGTATTACTTCAGAAGTACACTATTTATCTGCTGATAATCCTCTGGAAAAATTTGAATTGATTGCTCCGAGAAATATAGGAGTTTTATATGATGTAGAGCATCATAGCGATTATTTTTATATAGTTACTAACGAAGCAGCAATTAATTTTAAATTAATGAAAACTCCAGTTGCTGCCATCGGTAAGGATAATTGGCAAACTGTGATTCCCCATCGTCCAGATGTCCGATTGTCGGGGGTAAGTGCCTTTATTAATCATTTAGTAATTTATGAAAGAAAGGGGGGATTACCCACAGCTAGGGTACAGAATCTTGACACGGGAGATGAAAGTCAGATTACTTTTCCCGAACCTACTTATGATTTTGATGAAGACACTAATGCGGAATTTAATACTAATATTCTCCGGTTTACTTACACTTCCTTGATTACCCCCTCATCGGTATTTGATTATGACATGGATACCCACCAACGGGAGTTGAAAAAAGAAACAGAAGTGTTGGGTGAATACGATCGCACTCAATACCAAAGTGAGTTGCTCATGGCTACTGCTGATGATGGTACCAAAGTCCCTATTTCCATAGTTTATCCAAAAGGTATCAAAAAAGACGGCAGCAATCCCCTATTTATGCTAGCCTATGGCTCCTATGGCTATTCCTATCCAGTTACCTTTACATCGGATATCCTATCCCTATTAGATCGGGGAGTAATATTTGCCATTGCCCATGTTCGCGGTGGGGAAGAGATGGGGCGACAATGGTACGAACAAGGGAAATTTTTACACAAAAAGAATACCTTTACAGACCTAATTGCCTGTTGTGAGTATCTCATTAATGAGGGTTGGACAGCAAGCGATCGCTTGGCAATTTCCGGTGGTAGTGCGGGTGGTTTGCTCATGGGAGCGGCAATAAATATGCGTCCGGATTTGTTTAAAGCAGTGGTTGCCCGTGTACCTTTTGTGGATGTGTTAACAACGATACTCGATACATCTTTACCTTTATCTGTCATGGAGTGGGAAGAATGGGGTAATCCTAATGATCAGGCTTATTATGACTACATTAAGTCCTACTCTCCCTATGATAATGTGGAAGCAAAGGATTACCCAGATATACTGATTACTGCTGGTTTAAATGATTCCCGTGTCAAATATTGGGAACCGGCTAAATGGACAGCAAAATTACGGGATATGAAAACCGACGACAATATTCTGTTGCTAAAAACTAATATGGGTGCGGGACATACTGGTGCTTCTGGAAGATATGAAAGTTTGAAGGAATTGGCTTTTGAGTATGCTTTTGTTTTTGACAGACTGGGAGTAGTTTGAGGAGGGAAGGAGTAATAGTTAATGGTTGGTGGTTGGTGGTTGGTGGTTGGTGGTTGATGGTTGTTGGTTAACCTACATCTAATTAGGGTCTGCTGAATAAATGTAAAACTCTTATATTGTAGTTGTTTGAGGGTCTTATCGAAGTCAAAAGTGCAATTCCTGACGGGGTATGGGGCTTAAAAACCTTGCATTGACGAGTGACCCCGCGACGACGACAGTCGCAAACGCCAGTTCCTACAAGTCGGCGCAGCAGCCCAACGGACTGGCTCGGGAACGCGCGAGTCGTGATAATTTTTGATGGTAAAAAGAATAGAAAAAAATAGGGATGAAACTGTTGCCTGTTGCCTGTTGCCTGTTGCCTGTTGCCTACCCTTGCCAAAAGACTTTTTGCTGCAAGCCCTAATTATAAGTATTTACCCGAACTTGAGATTATCAGTAAAATACTTGATCACAATCCCAAATCCACTGCAATTCGATGGGCACAAGCAAACCCCGAAAACGCCACCGCATTCAACCCCTGTCCGGGAAATGTACTATCCCCCACACAATACAATCCCGGAATAGCTGTTCTATTAAAGGGCATTCCTAACAAGCCCCACAACTTATGTCGAGGAATTGCTCCATATGTACCATCTTCTCTGCCCAAAAAGCGACGATGGGTGCGGGGTGTTCCCACTTCCAAATAATCTAATCCATCATTTAACCCCGGAAAAATCTTCTCTAGCCTGGCAATAACTCGCTGTGCTGCCTCTTCTTTCTTGGTTGCGTATTCTTTTGCAGATAGTCCTTGCCATTCACTTATCCAGTGGGGGGTAAATGCATGAATGATATGATGTCCTGGTGTTGCTAAATCCGGATCTAACAAAGTGGGAATAGACACAAAAATAGTCCCCTGTGTATCCGCCATTTTATCCCAGCTTTCTAACAAAATGTGGTGACAATCCGTACCTTCAGACAATACCTTTGCCTCTACTCCCATATGTAAACTGAGAAAACTAGGGGATTTTTGATAGCGTTGCTGCCATTTTTTTTCATTTACTGGCTTCATTTTTTCCGGCAATAATTTGTTAAAGGTGTCCCAGCGAGTGGCATTAGAGACAATGCGCCTAGCGTAATAAACGCTACCATCTGCCAGTTCAACTCCTACTGCCTTGCCCCTCCGTGTCAAAATCTTGATCACTCTGGCTTGGTATTTAATCTCTCCTCCTACTGCTTCCAACCCTTGGACTAATTTTTGAGCAATTTGCCCTACTCCTCCTTGGGGATAATTTACCCCTCCATAATGCCTGTCAGAAAACACCATCCCCGCATTAATCATCGGTGTCATATCTGCTGGAACTACCGACCAGCAATAGCACTCAATATCAATAAATTTCAACAATAAGGGATCTTGAATATAGCGTCGGGCGATGTCCCCTACATTACAAGGTAAATATTTTGCTAAACCCAAACAAGCTAAGGGATTCTGAGAAAATACCCTGAGTAAATACCGGGGTTCTTCCAAAGACAATAACTCTATGCGGTTGAGACAGTTAAATACTTGCCAGCACTCGTCATAAAAACGACGTATGCCTTGCTTTTCATGGGGAAAATACGCATTTAAATTCTGCAAAAATTGTTCGTAGTTGCGATCGACTTTAATATCTAAGTTATCAGGAAGATGATAGTGAATTTGTACTGGATCGCTGATGGTTTTCAAGCTCATATTCACAGCCTGTAAAGCACGGGTAAGTAAGTTGGTAGTACCCTTGTGCCCAAATCCAAATATCATTGACGCTCCCACATCAAAACGATAGCCTTGACGCTCAAAATAGCCAGCACTACCACCAGGAATCACATACTTCTCCAATACCAGCACCCGAGCGCCCTTTGCTCCTAGCTGAGTTGCTGTCACTAATCCACCAATACCAGAACCGATGACGATTGCATCCAATTTTTGACTAACTCTTTTTGTGGGAGGATGAGGATTTTGCTGCATGGAGCCATATTTCAGTTAACAGTTAACAGTTAACAATCATCAGTTCCTTCCAGTCAAGCTGAAAATACTTCTCATTTCCAAAAAAAAGAGGGGAAAAGCCTGCAACTGCTGGCCGATCCCGTCTGCCGATCCTTAAAGAGAGGAGAACACTTCAAAAACTATAAACTTGATTGAGAATAAATGTCAACTAATTGACGAAATAAATGCTAAAAATTTCTGAGATGTTTATATAGGGATACAAATGTAGCGAGTTAAAGTTCTGTACCCTCAAACCGATATTTAGATGCCAGTCGCACACAGGAAAGAGTATGATGATGTTTCAGTTGTTATATATCTTGATATACGCCCCAATCGGTTATGACCCAACAATTGCGGGTTTACGTTCCACCCCATCCTTTAATTAAACACTGGCTAGCAGTGGCTCGTGATGCCACTACACCTTCAGTGTTATTTCGTAGTGCTATTACCGAATTAGGTCGTTGGTTAACCTATGAAGCATCTAGAGAATGGTTACCAACGAAAGATGGGACAGTACAAACTCCCCTGGATACCTGTGCTGCTACTTTTATTGATGCAGAAGTGCCAATGGCAGTTGTTCCCATTTTACGGGCAGGACTGGGACTCTTGGAAGGAGCACAAACATTACTGCCCCTAGCCTCCATTTATCATTTGGGTTTAGAGCGAAACGAAGAAACATTACAACCCAGTTGTTACTTAAACTCCATGCCTGAAAAATTTCATCCCCAGACACGGGTTTTGATTACAGATCCGATGTTGGCAACGGGAGGCTCAATTATGGCAGCAATGTCAGAATTAGTACAACGAGGGGTCGAGCCATCTTTAGTGCGAATTGTTTGTGTGGTGGCATCTCCACCAGCTTTACAGAAATTAAGTGCCGCGTATCCTAATTTAATTATTTATGCGGCGACTATTGATGAAACTCTAAATGATCGAGGTTTTATTGTACCTGGATTAGGAGATGCAGGCGATCGCATTTTTGGCACTTAAGCTAGGATGCAGCTATGACAGGGTAGTAAATTCACAATCCCGATCTTGGTAAAATTCATTGGTAGTGGTGAAAATTATGACTCAGCGAGAAGGTTTTGCAAGTGGCTTTTTAGCCGGAGCGATTCTTGGTGGTGTAGTAGGGGGTATTCTAGGTACGGTACTTGCTAATCGCCGGGATATGGAGTTATCTCCAGAAGAGGAGGCACAACTAAATAGTAGTTCTTTAGAAGATCGAAAAAGTTATGGAAAGCGACGGCAGATGAAAGCTGCTACTAATGAAATGGATATGGAAATGACTAGGCGTGAACTAGAAGATAAGATTGCTCAGTTAAATGTATCCATAGATGAAGTTAGGCAACAGTTGGGAAATGTTAATAGTAATTCAGTGCTCACAAATAGGGATAGTACAACCAATTCATAATGGGGTTCCCCAAGCTACCATAAATGGTTTCCCATCAATCATCAAGGTTGATTCCGGCATATATGAAATAATCAATTAGGATATGGGCAGGGAAAGAAATAGGCAAATTACGAATTAGCTTACATTTATTACAATGTAATTTCATACTTTTTTTACTTTCTTCCCCTGAGGACTTGATATGATATGTGCCAAAGCGGAGCATACAGGATAGGTCATGGATGAACTATTTATGTGACATCCTCCCACGCCAAATCATAGATTATGGCGGGGGACTTACTGCTTCCCAGACCCTACGTCAGTTAAAATTAGCAATTAGACCACTGTTGGCATTTAGTAGGAAACATCACCGTTTATGAATTTATTGATTACCACTCTGGCTACTTTTATCGGGATTTATAGCTCTTTGCTATTTATTCGGGTACTTCTGAGTTGGTTCCCTAATATCAACTGGTACAATCAGCCATTTGCCGCACTCAGCCAAATTACCGATCCCTATTTAAATCTTTTCCGTTCTATTATTCCCCCATTGGGAGGTATGGATTTTTCTCCGATATTGGCTTTCATCGCCTTACAAATATTGAGAGATGTTCTGTTCCAACTTTCTCGGATGTCCTTTGTGTCAGGTTTTTAACTTGTAACTCAATTACCAAAATAGAAAATATTTGTAGAGGTACTTTTATTAACAACATCGCAGAGTATCTCTACAAATTCTCATAAATTCAGTGATTACTGACCAAAAATAAACTGGATACAAGCCTCCAGATTCATCCGTGGGGATAAACAAACGTTTCTATCATTCTCTCAAGCCTCCGGGCTTTAGACATGGGGTCACGACTCGCCCTACCCAGAGCGACTGTTGTTGTCGCGGTGAGTTAGTACGCCATCCCCTTTCCCCAATTTGAAGTAACTAACGTAGCTTGCTTCTCCATAGGAGTACCCTTTAGAGATTCTCTCGTCAATCCCAAATCCCAAATCCAAAATTGAATGACTTGTCAATGTTCTGCTTCCAAGTTCAGATATAAATTTTTTGGTCTTACAGAAGAACTAAACCCTACCGCCTTAAACTTTTTTAGCTTTAACGGAGTTGGTTGATTGGCAGGTACAGAAATCCTCAAATCAAAATCGTGTATTCCTGGGGGTATTTCTGCAATTGAACCTAGGCGATTGCGGTTCTGCATGGCCGGATCATTATTAGCGTCGTAGATGCGTCCAAAAATATCTGCATCATAAATTGTTTGGTTTTTAGTATTTTCAGCTTTTCCGGTAATAATAAAGCAGTTAGCCGCCATTGTATTTCTCCCACTAGTCACCGCCCCTTTAGCAATGTCTGGAGGGCACTCATGGTAAGAAAGGTCAAATAGTCTTACTTGTGTCAATGCGATGGCATCAGGAGTAAATAACAACGTACCCACACCTATGATGCAGGTAATTACAATAACCATGAGTGGAGGGAAACGCATATAAAATACCGTGACTTAATTAGAACAGTGGGCAAACTTGATTAAATCTAGCTTACCTTGAATCAAACCCCTCAAACATTGTCAAGGTTTTGGAAACTATTGTAATAATTAACAAACTAAAGCTTTCAACCACAGTTGCTTTTTAGGATTGGCTACCTTGAATTAACCAACACCTAGAAAATTGTATTTTAAGCAATCTATAGGCATAAAGCCCTAACTATTTTCAACCGCTTAAGAGTGCTTCGACAAACTCGTAACTAGAAAAAGGTCGCAAATCTTCAATTCCTTCCCCAGCACCAATAAACCGGATAGGTAAACCGAGTTGCTGGACTACGGCTAAAGCTACTCCTCCCTTGGCAGTACTATCTAATTTAGTTAAGACAACACCACTTAGTTGAGCAGCTTGAGAAAACACCTCTGCTTGCCGCAAACCATTTTGTCCCAAAGTCGCATCTAATACTAGTAGTGATTCCACTTTGGCATCAGGAGCTTTTTTATTGACTATCCGGCGGACTTTACTGAGTTCTTCCATCAAATTTTTCTTATTTTGTAACCGTCCGGCGGTATCGACCAAAAGTAATTCAGTACTTCTGGACTGGGCGGCAGAGATGGCATCAAATACTACTGCTGCGGGGTCAGTATTCTTGCCGGGATTGGCAATTACCTCTACTCCGCTTCTGGCTCCCCATACCTTAACTTGTTCTACTGCGGCAGCACGGAAGGTATCAGCGGCTCCAATCAAACAGTTGTAACCTGATTTTTTGGCAAGGTGAGCTAATTTACCAATGGTAGTAGTTTTACCCGCACCATTTACCCCAGTCATCAACCAAATATTTAAAGTTTCTTTGTCTGGTGCAATGGAGATTGAGGATGTTTCCAGGGGCTTATCTAACATATCCCGGAGGATCTGCTTTAAATAAGCGATCGCTTCGTCTGGTGGTAAAGCCTGTTCCTTTAACTTTTTCTGCAGGGCATCAATAATATAATCTGTGGCTTCAACCCCCACATCTGCTTGTAGTAGCGCTGCTTCGATTTCATCCACTGCGGCTTGATTCAGGGGTCCTTGACCAACAATTGCCTTGAGTTGGTTAACAATGTTACGCCGGGTTTTATCTAAGCCTTGGCGCAGCCTCTTGAGCCAGTTAATTTCTTCAATGGAAATATCTTCCGGTCGCCGTCCTTGGGCTGCGAGGACTTCTGCTGACCACAGGAACCCATCATCAAAGGGAATTAGGGGAATTTCCTCAAGTGGAGTGTCAGCATCTGTTTGTACCTCCTCTGGCTCCTCTACTTCAATGGCACTGGCAATTAATCTTTCTTGCTTTGCTTCCTTCTCTGCTGCGGCTCTTTCGAGGAAGGATAGGTTTGCTGGTGCCGTGGGTTGGGGTAACTCGGAGGTTGACTCTGTGGTGGATTCTGGAATTGCTGCTGATGGATTTTCCGTGGTTTCTGCGGCTTCTGGAGCGATATTTTCCAGGGGAGTCGCTCCTTGAATTGCAGGTTCTACAGTGGTCACATCATCTGCTTCTGTTATGGTTGGTTCCGTAACATTTGCAACTACCTCTGGGGATTCTTCGGTTTCCGTTTCTGGCTGGGTAGAAGAAATATTATCTGTAGATTTAGCTTCTATTTCTGGTATTGTTTCTGGTTCTGTAGTTGCGGGGGATGACTCATCAATTACAGTGTCTTCAGCTGGAGGCTGAGGTTCTTGCTTTTCTTGGATATTTTTATAAGCTGCTTTGGCAAACGCCAACAAATCTGTTGCTACTTCTGGCGTAGTTTCCGTAGCTGGAGTTGCCGTTGATTCTGGTTGAGATTCACTTACACCAGGAGTTTCTTTCTCTTTTTCTTCAGATTTGCTCTCAGCAGCATCTTTATTTTGACGATTGAACCAATTAAAAACCATTGCAGCTAAATTTATCAGTTGTTTTATGAGTTAGTCATGAGGAGTATTGAAGTTATAAGTTGATCGCACTCTTAACTCCGCTTCGGTGTTCAAAACTCTGAGTTATCCTCATGCTCAACTCACAACTTACCATCCATCAAAGTTGTGCAACACTTATATTTTTATATTTTATGCCGTCTTTTGTTGTTCGGTTACCCGCCGCAAAACTCCGTTAATAAAGCGATGACCATCTTCTCCACTGTAGCGTTTTGCTAATTCCACAGCCTCATTAATTGCTACCCTGTCTGGAGTATGGAGAAACATCATTTCTGCTACTGCAATTCGCAAAATATCGCGATCGATTTGAGCAAGGCGGGTAACTTGCCAATCTACTAAAGCTGAGGCTATGCTTTCATCAATAATTGTTCGCTCTTCATTGATAGTTCTGATAATTTCAATGGCATATTTGCCCACTTCTTTATCTTGATTGGCTAATTGAATTAATTCGGGAAATTCCACAGCTGCACCCAATTGATTAATAGCCGTTTGAGTATAGGTAATTGCCTCTTGCAACATACTTCTGGAAGTATTGATATCTATGGCACGGGTCTGGCTGCTGAGGACGCGAGCATTACTACGCTGTAATTCAGCAGTAGCACTATCTAAGGTTTCTTGGACTTCTGATGTTAATGTTCTGACTGCTGCTAGTACCAATTTTGGTAATTCAGTTTCGGTAAGTTTTGTGGGATTGGCAGGTAGTTGGGAAAGACTTAAAAGTGCCAATTCACGGGAGATTTGCCGGGGTTTACGGGGTTGCATAGGAAGGTGAATTTAAAGATGTGAAGATAGGGCTACGGTATGACTCTAGTGGTCTGTCAATTTTGGATTTTGGATTTGAGATTTTGGATTTTGGATTGATTCCACAGATCAATAATCCTAAAAGGGCGGTGATTAGCCCAATAATCCCATCGGCTGTCTTCCTTCCGTGGGAGTGAGTATCAATAGAGTTATACCAATTTCAAAAAAGGATGCGACAAATAGATTCTTGCAGAGACGTAGCATTGCTACGTCTCTACCATCGGATGTGTTGCAATCATTTATTAAATCGGTATTAGACACTGATATTAATGCATTTGGGGATGAATTGGCAGAAGTAATTTTAAGTCTCTTCTATCGGCATTACTTGTCGCTTCGGTTCTAGGTTTGGTATTTCCATAGCGTGTTCTGGAGGAATTACTAGGGAAGAAACAGAAGTGCTAGGAGCCACAATACCTCCAGAAACTACTATTTTTAAGGCATCTTCAATGGACATGGATAAATTTACGACTTCATTCTCTGGGACCACCGCATACCATCCAGTAGTTGGGTTAGGAGTGGTGGGAATAAAAATACTCAGCATTGAAGTAGACATTTTAGCTTCTATCTCAGGGCTAATCGAGCCAGTGACAAAGGCAATTGACCACATTCCGCGACGGGGATATTCTAACAAAACAACCCTACGAAAACGATTGTTCGAGTCTTTTAATAATGTTTCTAATAATTGCTTCAAGGTTTTGTAAACCTGTCCGGCAAGGGGAATTGCCTGTAATATCCGTTCCCCCACATCCAGCAACCATCTACCTCCAATATTCCGAGCCATCAAACCAATTATTAAAATACTCATTAGTGGCACCATCAATCCCACTAATAGGTTGAGTAGATTGACTAAAATTGGATGCATCCCATCAAAAGGATTGAGTTGCTTCGGAATTTGAGTGAGAAAGTCAATAGTCCAAATGGCAATGGTAGTTGTCAGCCAGATTGTAGTTGCCAAGGGAATGACTACTAACAAGCCAGCAATTAGATCGTTCTTTAGGTCTTGTTTCCAACGCTTGATTAGCAAACCCCCATTATCTAGTTTTCGATGATTGGTACTTCTGTTATTGGTATTCATCTTTTTTCAGCGAGATGCCCCAGATTCAGCGAAGCAACCTGGGGAGGGATAGGGTGTCAAACTTGATAGCTCGATATCATTAAGTTTGACATTTTCTGAGTTGACTGCATGATTAATTCTGTGCTTCGCCGAATCAACTTTTCAACCATACCCACGTAATAAGCATAGTGAGAAGATGCAAGTTCTACTCTACATATCAATAAAATTCCTCTTATGAAGAGTTGTAAACGATTGTTAAAAGTATTGTAGTGTATTACTCATACTATCGTGCCAAAAAACTGCTTACTATGTTGTAAACGCCCTAGAAATGCTATTTCTCGGTACTCTTCATTTCAGTGATCGGTGATCAGTGATCAGTGATCAGTTGCCACTAATCTGAGAAAGATAGGGCAATATAATGATTTTTGTTTTAAGAAATGTAACTTGAACATGAAAGGGATTAGGGAACCCCATAATTAAAATGAGGGGTTTCTAACAAGGACTCCGTATTTTTTCGTACTACGTATCTCACCCTCGGGGTATCTCCTCCGGAGAGGCTACGCCAACGCCACTTGACGGCAGTTGCTTTATGCCGGGGAACCCTTTCGGCAGTTACTCCACTTGGGGAGACCCCAAGACGGTACTGCCTCACCACCGCACTGCCTCATTTATGCCGGGGAACCCGAAGGGACTTTGTACGTATAGCCGCACCCTTCTAGGGTGACGGCTACTTTGAAAACACGCCCTAGTCTAACGAAGAATGTTGGGTTTCGTCCCTCAAACGCCACTTCTCTCAACGCGGGGAACCCGCGCACAAGAGTGGCTCCCCAACCTACAATTTATGCCAATTTTGGGTTTGAAAACACGCCCTAGGGGTTTGGTCAAACTTTGCCGATCATAGCTGATGTTGGTTCATTTTCTTCTAGCTGGGGAGTTGGTAAATGCTGAATTTCCCAAACTTTCAACAAAATCAGATACTCGTAAAATGCTTGTAATGTACACCAAGCCATGCCGGCTCTTCCATCCAGACAGCCACCCAAAATAAAATACATATAAAGGAAGCGTATTAGGGGTCTAGCTGGCAATCTTAAAGATAAGTCTTTGAGAGCGCGTCGCCTTTCCACTTCTGATTTTCCCAAAAACAAGTTGCGCCAATTAATTTTACCGTGTTGGATTTGCTTCAGGGTTTCCCTTGCTTCATCCGTAGAATAACGGTTATGCTTTTCGATCCAACGGTTTAAGCCTTTGCTACAAGTATAGTGAGGGTAGGTTGACTTTAAAAAGCCTGTATCGCCGTTACAAACTTCCCGTTCCGTATGACCATAATCTGTAAACCAAACCTTTCCGTGACGAAATAGACGTAATTGGTAACGGGGATACTGAGTACTGTAGCGAATCCAATGATTCATAAATATGACTTGCTCGGCAACGTAATAACCAATGTAATCTGGATTTTGCATTGCTTGTTGGCATTCAGCAAATAGCTCTGGTGTCATCCGCTCATCGGCTTCTAGAATATATACCCATTCATACTTAGGGGCAATGGATTCTAACATCCAAGTACGTTGTTTGCCGTGGCTTTCAAAGGGATGTTGGACAACGCGCACTGGGTATGTGCTGGCAATTTCCACCGTGCGATCGCTACTACATGAGTCTACAACTATTATGTCATCGGATAACATTGCTGACTCGATACAAGCAGCAATATCTATTTCTTCGTTATGAGTAAGTATATAAATCGAAAACATAGTCATAGTAATTTTAGATTTTAGATTTTGGATAATAAATTGATTATTTAAACCAAAACCACCTTGAGATTCGTAATTGTTGTAGGTTGGGTATAGCCTTCGGCATCCTGTGAAAAGCGATAGCGTAACCCAACGGAACCATTGCTATGGTTGGGTTACTCTGCTCCAAGCCGCTGTTGCGTCTACATTCTTCAACCCAACCTACATGAAAACTCCATATTTCAAGATGGATGGGGTTTATTTCTGTAGTTGATTAATATAAATTGTCGGACAATATTATAGGAGCGATAATTAACTCTCGAACGGTTTATTTATATGTGTAAATACCAAAAAAATCAATTATCAAGTAGGGGCACGGCATTAACAAAATTCCTATATAATACTAAATATTGTTTCGGAATGCCGCGACCCTGGTATTATTAATTAGCTATTAATAATTTGTAGTCAAATAGCTGCAATTTATTGCTTAACGCATAGTCGCCTTACGCTTATTACTAGACGAATTATTCATGCCTCTTAAGCCACTCCAGCCAATAATTATATAGCCAACAGACAATAATAAACTGCTCAAACCAGTTCTTAATCCAGTTTTCCAGGCATCCTGCTTAGTACGTTGTTCTAGCCTTTCCTTGTTACTACGAATTTTGTTTAGCTCTAGATCCGCATTTCTTTGAGCAGTTGTTAGAGGATCGGTTTGTTGATTAATTAATTTGTCCAGTTCTTTGGGATTTGCTTTAGCCTTTTTAAGTACATCTTTCACTGCTTGAGGTACTTGAGGACTTTCCAATGCTTGTTTATATTTTGCTTCATCTTTGAGTATTTCTGCTAATTGAGTTTTGGTTCTGGCTCGTAGTTGTTCTATTTGAGCTTTACCTCGTTCGCTACTCAATTGAGCTTTTGCCTGAGATAGTCGGTTTTTTAGTTGAGTTTCTGCTTGTTCTGCATCCTGACTAATTTTTTCCACTCTTTGGGCACTGACTTGGCGGACATTATTCAAATGCAAAGGGAAAAACATCAAGAAAATGAATCCCAAGATGCTAGCAAGAATCAGGGATGGAAATCTCAAATCTATCCCTTGTTTGGGTTCGCTATCATCTGTACTACCGATCCAATAACCAGTAAACAGCATACCTAAACCCACCATAGGTACAATTCCCCGATCAACTAATGCTGTTACTAAAGCAATTTGCCATCTGCTGTCAGTGGGTTGAAAAGGAAATATTAGAACAAAAACGTCGAGCAAGAAAGATAGCATCAAGACTATGCCAGCCACCGTCAGGGTTCGAGCAGCATTCACTGTAGTAAAACGATTAATCATAAGCTTTGTGATGTCAAATGGGAGTTATTTTTCTTTTTCAAGTTACACAAATTCTCTCAAGAGTAACATTTAGTATATGGGGCGTTAGAGACTTGCAAATAAAAAAGTAAGTAACCAATTCTGGGAATGCAGGGAGGAGGAACTGTAAAGCAAGTAGTTTAAGTGGGTGAAATTGGATGGTTATGACCTGGTAATTGATCCTGCGATTGATGTTCTATGCTTAATCATTCATAGTGATAATTGACACAGTATAAACTTGAGATTGCCGCAAAGACAAGCAAAGGAATGGGAAAATATTAAATCTGGAAAATTAAATTGCTAATTTCCCAACAGAACTAGCGAGATTCCCAAATTGGTAAGTCCTCTGGTCGATCGACATCAGCTAAAGGTAGTAACTGCATATGTGATAACTTAAGTCCTTGGGCAATATCTATAGTTTGTTGCCATACCATTGCAGTTCCCCAGTCGATGTTAGCAAATAATTCTGGGATATACCGCTTTAAACCAATCAAGTAATAACCACCATCAACTGCAGGACCAATTACCAGGTCATAACTATCCAATTGCTTAAATGCTGTTGTGAGAATATCAGCATTTACTCCCGGACAGTCAATACCAATGAATACTACTCTTTGAGCACCACCTTGTAATGCATCCAATAGCGATCGCACCATACGTTGTCCCAAGTCACCTGTTCCTTGGGATTGATAGAGCAAATCATCCCCTAACCAAGTTTGCATTAGTTGTAAATTACCATCTGCAAATCTAATTTCCACTGATATGGGGATGATGGTTTGTAATTTTTTGACTTGGCTGAGGGTGTGTTCTGTCATCTGGCGTTGCAAATTGGCAGCACCTTCTGCACCCAAAGCAGGTATGAGTCTGGTTTTGGTCTTCCCTGGCTCTGGATAACGAGTAAAAACGATTAAATGCTGTTTGTTTCTTTCTAAATTCTTCAGCAAATCAAACCCAATTAAAATTGACAAATAATATTTTAATAGCAATATTTACCACTTTGAGATGTTTCTTGCTCCTTGGAAGTCCTGATGGTTCCTAAAAGTGTGGAGACAAAAATACAACGTTTAGCTTTACCACCACCTTTGCTAGAGATTGTGAAACGTCCTAGTTGACTGGTAGTTCCTAGATAGTCAAATATCATTCTGTATATTCCATCTGATGGCTGGAAAGTTGTTTCCGCATCTATACGTACCGTGGTATCCAGATTATTCCAGTCAGCATTATTTGGGCTAACAGTAGCAGCATGAACAGCCCATTGAACAATGTCATTTTGTTCGCGCAAACTGACTTGCCAGTTCAATTTTTGTAACTTAGCTTGGCTTTGAGCCTGACGCATGGCAAGGTAGATTTCATTCTGGGCACTCCTGAGGCGCGTAGTATTGGTAAAACCCAACCAACTTGGTGCAGCGATCGCGCTTAATATTCCCAAGGCCGCAGTCACTACTAATATCTCTAATAAGGTAAAACCATGAGTAGATGATTTATGAATATTTTGGAAATTATTTAATTTAGTAGACATGGTAGATGTAATCATTCAGAGAATTGAGGCGTAACAAATATCTGTTTATAGATATACTGATGATGTTAATGTTTTTTTATTTTTTAGGATGATTTATTTTCTAATTCTTGAGAAAAATATCCATTCAGCAAAAGATAAAAAGGACTGACCAAACTACTTATAAATAATTGCATTTCACAATCACTAACCAAATTATTTTTTGCCCTTAAGTGATATTTCCAGAAATGAACAATAATTTTACGCAAATCATTGATTGTATATGCAATAGAAAATATTGGTCGTAACCATGGCTTAACACTTACCATCCGAGTCACATAACGACTTAAACCAATTCCTTGAAAAAAAGGAATTAAATATTCCCTAGTTAAACGCCATTGAGGAATTTGATGATATATTTCCATTTCTGGGTTATACCAAATTTCCCAACCCGAACGTTGAATATACCCAAGCATTTCTATATCTTCTCCTGTTAGCATATTACCCGATATTCTCCCTGCTAAAAGTGTTTTTTCAGGTACAGATTCGAGCCATGCTTGTTTATTAATAACTAGTCCAGCACTTGGGGGTAATACTTTTTTATCGGCTTCATATAACAAAGGTACATCGCCACGTTCTGTAATCGCCAAAAATGGAGCAATCCGAGCAAAGTCTTTGGGAGGTGTTATTTCCCATTGAGGATGTATCTGGCTACCATAAGCTCCAACTTTTGGATGATTTTGAGCAAATTGATAAGCAGCTAATACCCACATACAATTAGGATAATTATCATCATCTAGAAAACCAACCAATTTACTCTTAGCCTCCATAATTGCTCGTTTGCGAGCATATGCGGCTCCTTGCCTTGGTTCAAAAATATATTTTAATTTATAAGGATATTGCCAAGTAGATTGATAACTTTTGATAATAGAAGCAGTGCCATCATTACTATTATTATCTACAACGATGATTTCCCAATTAAAAAATTCTGTACCCTGTTGCTTCTGGAGCTTTTCTAATAATTTAGGCAACCGATGCTCGCCGTTATAAGTAGGGATAGCTACAGTAAAATTAATTTTGTTTTTCATTGGTTATAAATGGAAGCTGAGATATTTTCATCGAAAAACGACTCAAGATGATTCAAATCTGTTTTGAATCTACTTAAGTAAAGTTGGGTTATATCATGTGTTGATGAATATTTATAAAACTTCACCTGCCTGCGGCATCCTCTCCTTATTAATGAGAGGGTAAGAGAGGGCTGGGGTGAGTTAGGAAGTAATTATAAGTAATTAAGCGAACATGATATTATACAGATTCAATTTATGATTGCCAAAAATGCGTTTCTAGAGATAAGTTAGCGTAGCTCCTTTTGAAGGGAGGCTATGTTACATCTCTACAATCTTGCATTTGTTATATTTTTTTGCAAGTTGGTATTACTATTCCTACCTACATAACCTGAGTTCGGTATTAGGAGTTCGGAGTTCGGAGTTAAAATTAACCTGAGTTCAGGTTAAGCCAAAAGCTAAAAGCTTATTCTGTAAGGATTTAGCCAAACTCTAAGTGCTTAAATAACCGATTAAATTGGCATCATTTTGTCAATCAGGTTCATAAATGAGACTAATATCAACAACATGGCTTATTGAGAATAACTTCAAACATGGTTTGAGAGCGAACAACGAAACATCAGGTGTTTCGAGGATTTCTTATCCCGAACTCAGGTTACATAATTGCAAAATTAGATCAAGAATGAAATAGACAGTTACTGTCTTAGTGAAAAATTTATTCTTTTTATAAGAAATTTATTTGTTTAGGTAACTGACTGAATATACTCTTAGCCAGAAAATATGTATGATTAAGCACCCAATGTTTTAATTTTGCTTGCCAGTTGCTATTTTCGCTTCGGTATTTCTATCGATTTCTGATAAATTTATTGCAATATAGCAATTCTATTTGATTTACGAGAATTGATGAGTTCAACTTCCCTACTTTTACCCTGGGTGTAGAAGCGGAGTAGCTTGAAGTAAGTAAACTACTAGTGCGTTGTCCCATTAATTTTGATAGTTGATTGTAGTGCGGGCATCTTGCCCGCTTGATTACAGCAGTTTTCATCTATTTGAACCACATCTTCATGTAGGGGTTTAGCACTGCTAAACCCCTACGGTGTGGTCTATTTACCTGAAAATCGCTGTAAAATAGGGAGCGAGACGCTCCCACTACATTTTTTACCCTTCAGAACTAATGGGACAGACCACTAGTTCATTCCATTAGTTTTGATAAGTTCTAGCAAACGCTGCACTCCAGCTAGTGCTTCTTCTCCTGATATGGGCTGTACAAAGCCGTTGTGAATTTCATCTCGTCGCCGTTTTGCTTCATTAGTCCAAGCAGTTTGGACATTTGGTTCCATATCAAATTCAAGGCTTTGTAGGATTTTTTCAACAAAGAAGATAAAAGCTTAACAGCTATAGGTTTATCAAATTTGAATGACAAAACTGAGTTTAAAAATAAACTCGAAAAATATATTCCATACCTGTTGAAATTTGAAGTGTATGTCAGCCTTTTGTTGGGTTTCACTTCGTTCCACCCAACCTACTTTTTTGCTGTCTTTGCGTCTATAGTGCAATATTTTTAACTTACCGAAATATTGGGGTCTGGTGCCCTGTCTTTTGAGGCAGAATGTTTTTGGGACGGGGTTTGAATCCCGGTCACAAAAACAAACTTATTACTTATTACTTATTACTTAATTCAACTCCCTACAAGCCCGATATAAATCCTTCCATTCTTCCCTTTCTTTCACCACTGTTTCCAAATATTCTTTCCATACCACTAAATCCTGTACGGGATCTTTGATTACCGCACCCACTAATCCAGAGGCCACATCGGTTGCACTCAAACAACCATCCCCAAAATGCGCCGCTAGTGCCATCCCACTGTTCACCACAGAGATAGCCTCTGCGGTACTCAAAGTCCCACTAGGAGATTTAATCTTAGTCTTGCCATCTTCTGTAACACCGCTACGCAGTTCCCGAAATACAGTGACAATGCGTCGCACTTCTTCTAATGCTGGGGGTTCGGCTGGTAATTCCAATGCCCTGCCCAAGCTTTCTACCCGTCGTTGGACAATTTCTACTTCAGCTTCCACTGTTTTAGGTAGGGGTAAAACTACGGTATTAAAACGGCGTTTGAGGGCACTGGAAAGGTCATTTACACCCTTATCGCGATCATTTGCGGTGGCAATTACACTAAACCCTTTATTTGCTTGTACCTGGGAATTTAACTCTGGAACAGGCAGGGTTTTTTCGGAGAGAATGGTAATTAATGTATCCTGTACATCTGCGGGTATCCTGGTTAATTCTTCCACCCTGGCAATCTTGCCATCTTCCATTGCCCGCATCAAGGGACTGGGAACTAATGCATCCATAGAAGGTCCATCAGCTAATAGTTTGGCATAATTCCAACCGTAACGAATTGCTTCCTCACTAGTGCCCGCAGTACCTTGAATTAACAGTGTAGAGTCTTTGGCGATCGCAGCTGATAAATGTTCGGAAACCCAAGATTTTGCGGTTCCTGGCACGCCTATTAATAATAATGCCCGATCTGTAGTCAGGGTTGCCACGGCAATTTCTATGATGCGTCTGTCGCCGATATATTTGGGTGATACTTCAAAACCATTGTCTAATTTACCACCTAATAAATAAGTAGTTACTGCCCAAGGGGATAGTTGCCAATTGGGGGGACGATGGCGAGTGTCAAACTTTGCTAATTCCTCTAATTCCTGGGCAAACTGTTGTTCTGCTTGCTCCCTGAGTAGGGCTTTGGAATTATTTTGGGAATTGTTAACCTTTTTTCTGGATGTTCTTGTCTTAGTAGTTTTATTTACTTCTGTCATTATATAGCAGTACCAAATAACGTTAGGACATTTTCTTAATTTGGGTAAGGTGGGCACGGCATCAGTCAGCTTACAACCTATGGAAGAATATTGTTGGTGCCGTGCCCCTACAGGATAATTGATTTTTTGGTATTCCCCTTGAGGGGAAAACTCCAGTTCTCAAAATGGATGAGGTTTAAAATGTGTCCTAACCTCAAGCCGTAGGGCTATAACCTCTAAAAAATATGAATTTTTTGATGTTTTATTGCAGTGCTTGGATCATTTCCCAGCGAAATTGCAGAGTACTTAAGAAGTTATCTATTGCCTCTTGCCAATTTCCCTGGGATAAAGGTGATAGGGTATTTATTGCTTGATGTGCGAGGGAAGGTTCCATATATAGGGCAAAGTTTTCTATGTGCGATCGCATCTGCCGATCATTTTGCCAATGGTTATCTTGGAGATTTGACTGTATTTTTGACAACACTAAATTACTCAGTTCTACACCCCAATAATGGCTGCTGTGACTTAATAAACGCACAACTGGATGTTGGCAATTAAAAGCTTGGTCTTCGTAATCCGTAAATAATTTGAGGATAAAAGCATCAACTCGATGTTGAGGAAGAATACCCAGTAATTTGGAGATAATTTGTTGTTTATACGCAAAATTTTCGTAATAAAAATTACTACATACTTGCAATAAATCTTCTGCCCAGGATACATCCCGACTGTTGATAGCTGCTTTTGCCCAACCCTCAATTAGTAATTTGTTCCACTCACTATCCTCAGATGCTGAGATGATTGCTGCTGGTGCTTTTTCCCAATGCTGACTCCATATACTGGGGGGAATGCAAGCTAACATTTGCAGGAGTAAACTACCTTTTTCTCCAAAAGTCGAACTATACTCAGACTGGTCAATTCCGTCGCGGATTAGGTCATTGGTGCAACCTGTAGGCAAGGTAACTTCTACCACACCTTTGTGAAGCTGAATTAGTGGTAGAACCCGTTGAATCATTCTCTCACACAGCTGAGATTCTGGTAGTTGAGCAAGTAATTTAGCTGCTACATCTCTGATTGCCTTGCGCTTATGATCTAAAGCAGAGTTCAAAAATGGCTCATCATCCAAACTCAGTCCAGTTTCCAAGGCTTGTAAACAAGCTACGTTCTCATCTAAACTGTTGCTCTGCCAATTTTCTTGTAACTGTTCCCTCGCCTTTTTTGGCTCTTGTTGCCGCAGCTTTGCCAAAGCTAGTTGTTTAGCATTAGAGTTACCTTTTTTCCAAATTAAATCAATATTTTCACTGATGGCATAACTCCACTCTGGGTTTTGCCTGGCCAACCATAACCCCCGTTTGCCCAGTATGGATAGGATTGCTGACTGTAAATGAGTTTGCCGTTTTCCTAATGTTAATAATGCCGGTAAGCATTGGGGTGTTACTCGTTTGCCAACTTTAGCAGCTACAGTTAACCATTCTGGTAATACCTGATTATATTCTCCACTCAACATCATAGTTAAATGCTGTCCTGCTAAGGAATTGCAACAAGGCAAGTCTTGCTGGTTACAGGGTTCTGGCAGGGATGGAGTTGTAGCTGTAGATAATTTACCAGCTTTTTGATAGATTGCGATCGCAGCAGCTGCACCCAGCAAACTACCTTCGCGATCATTACTATCTAGGTGGTGTAACATTTGACCTAGAGGGTTATCTATTGCAGGTGTTTTTAAGGTTTGCCGTTCCGTACCAACTAAAGCTGTTGATACCAAGTCTTGCCAGAGATTCATATCAATAAGTAATAAGTAATAAGTAATAAGTAATAAGTAATAAGTATTTTGGCTCTCTTTCCTTCTTTCTTCGCGCTCTTTGCGCCTTTGTGGTTTCTTCCTCTTCTTATAAGAATTAATGGGACAAAGCAGCAGTACTCCACCACATTAATTTTGATGGGTAAACCAAGTTCCAAATTTATCCTCTCCTTCTCTGACTTCGGTCAAATTATTTTCATCAACCACCTAAAAACAGAGGAATGTATTTTCTGCCCACAAACTTAGAGGCAACAGGTATTCCCCATTCCATTCTCCAAACAAGTCTATGGTATGCCCACCGCTAACAGCCAACAATTCCCACCCCTGCCCAAAACTAGGCATTACTGCTAATTGATGATTGGCATCATCCCGAATCAGCCATTTACCTTGTTGCTGCAAGGGTATAATTCCATTGAGCAAAACTGGAAATTTTTCTAACCAAGGATTACAAGATAGGGCTTGGGCATAGATAGACATCATGGTTTTAATTCCACTATAGCCCTGTATCTGCTGTATTTGTTGTGGTTGATCATAGCGAGTTTTGACAATGGCACGTAAAGGATAAGCACTATCAAAAAATACTAGCTCTGCTTGTATGCAAGTTCCTGGAACTAAACTAGTATCTAGGATCTGCTTGCCATAGACAAAATTAAGTATTAAAGCGGCCTTCCCCGTTGCTTTTCCCCACAACCAAATCCTCTGTGATTTCAGGGCATCTTCTTCTTCCACCCGTTGTCCTAAGATTAACCACTCATCCTCTATCCCCACTTTGGTAAATAACTCTTCTTGAGTTTGCGTCCAACCAATTTGGTGGCGGATATCTGCTTGCAGAGCAGGGGGTAAGCTTTCTAAACGTTTAAACCCTTCTAGTAATAAATAAACATTTCCCAGACGATGTAATAATCTACCTTCCCATCCTGTACCAGTATGGGGAATACTACCCATGTCTCTAATCAATCTGGCTACGCCCCCTGCTTGGGCATCCACTAGTCTGGCTGCGGCTGTATCCCAAAAGCTATAGGGTTGTGTTCGTGCCACAGCTAAACCTTGACGGAGTAAATCCCGCAGCCACAACTCTAAATCCTCCATCCCTGCTTTGACTTTGTTGTAACGTTGTTCGGCACGTTTTAACTTCCCTTTGGGATCTACAGTTTTTTTAGTAGGGGCTTTTTGCTGGTTAATTTGTTTCTGCTTTCGAGTCTCCAACCATTGACTCACCCAGTCTGGAGGGCTGCTGGGATTGAAATTATCTTTAGCATTGGCAAATATTAAAAATAAACCCAATCCATGTTTGCAAGGAAACTTTCGACTAGGGCAGGAACACTTAAAAGCGGGTTCTGTAAGATCAATTTGAGTGCGGTAAGGATTTTTACCACTACCTTTACACTCTCCCCAAATAGCTTGCTCGTTATAACTCAACGATAACCATTTGTGGCGTACAGCTAAAGATTTTCCATTTTTGATGGAACTAGAATCTGGGGCTAATGCCAGAATCTGTTCCTGATTCCAAATTGTAGACATGGGGTCAATCCAAAATCCAAAATCTAAAATTGGATGACATTGCTCAATTTTTGCTATCGCTCAATTCCCTTGGCTCGTAATCGCGACAACCTTTACAGGGTCCACAGGGATTGATGGCGCAACGAATGTGGGCAGAACGAGCATTATATCGACAGCTGATATCACCAATGAGAAAACCAACACCTTCTAGATAATAGCGATCATTTTCCTCTGATATGAGATTATACCTTCTCTGGACAGCAGAAAAGTTCATGCTTAATCGCCTCAAACGGGATCTAGCTCTGATATGGGCTTTACGGATTACCCATAAGGATAATACGGACGGCAAGAAACCAATGGCAATCACTAAAAGTGTTTTCCACACCTTATACATTACCTCTTTATTATTTACTCATCTTTATCTGGAATATCTCTATTCCCGAAGGGAATAGAGAGAAAAATCCATCGAGAAGTTCCTTGAAGTACTATCTGTCACATATAACAGTAAGCATATGGGGAGCGGACTCCATGTTTTGCTCAAATGGAAAGCAAAAATGTCCTCAGCCAAAAACGTAGTGCTATAAATGCAAATAGTCAACTAGTTAAATAGTACTTAAGTACTATAAAGACAGTACTTGTTACTACTTTCATCAGCATAGCTCCTAGAAACCCGGAGGTAATGACTAATTCAATATTTATAATATTTTTTTGTAAATGGTGGGATAAGTTAGTAATGGGTAGTCAGAAAAAATCACAAAACCAGCCCTATATCACAAGCGACTTAACTGTTTGCAACTGGAGCATTGGTTTGCCTATGGTGTATTATGAGAAGCGATCGCAAATAAAAAGGACGTAAAGTCTCTCTCCGGTAGGAAATTAGGGATAATTTCGCCGCCAATATCTGAGATCCTCAATAGATATAGATTTAGTTACCACATTCATCTCATTACCACGCCAATCAACTTCGGGATCTGTGGTAAAAACTCCAGTTTGTAATTCATCAGAATTAATATTCCAATATTCACTAAATCGGCTTTTTAAGGTAAGTACTTGGTCAAAAACTTTATTTCTGTGCTTATTTCTTCTTTTTCTTTCTGTTGCTCCTGTGGCATGTGTATCAATAAATTTAGTTTCAATTAAGAATAATTTAAATTGAGGTGTGAGATAAACAAAATCACATTTACCCAAATCTGTATAGTCAGATATGGGTGATTTCTCAAATAATAGTAGTTCCGAGCAATCAGGGAATAAATCTTTGATATTCAAAAACAGGTAAGCCTGCAATAACAGTTCGTTATCGTAAGGAAAACCTACAACTCCCTGAAAAAATCTCCTGATTTCTTCATGAGTTTGGGGCTGCATTCTTTTGCAATATGTAACAAATTTACTAACTGCATATGATGCTGTGTGAATTTGATGTGCGGTCATGAGTATACTCTCCTATGTCCTCCACATAAATAGTTATGGGATTCAAAAGTATCATTTTTGTTAAGTAATCATCATCCGCATAAGTAACTAAACAAACAATATTTGTGGCTACACATACGTCCATATACTTAAGGGGTGACTGCGATATTTTGTCAATATTATAAATATTGAGGTCATAATATTAAGACTTTTTCAATTCAAGAATCAGTATTGATTTTGACAATAAAGATTGTGGTCAAGTAATAAGTGATAAGTAATATTAGGACTCATATTTGATTTTTGTTGGCGTAGCCTGGGCGAGTGCTTAAAAATCGAGGGTATACTTTCTGTTAAGAGTTCCCCATTCCCCATTCCTCGTTCCCTGTTGCTTGTTGCCTCTGACTGAGGGAATTATGTCTGATGCAGTTGCTGTACACGAGCTGTAAAACTAGCATTTTTCAGGGCTTGAATGGTACTAATGGAGTCCTCTACCCAAAATTGTCTACCAAAACGAACTAACTGCCGAGAAGTGCCAGCCTGTACAATGCCAATGACTGGAACTTTGGCTTTTTCCTTTGCTTTGGATTGTTCTTTTAAAATAGTTCTTAAACGGTCTTGTTCTTCAATAGTGCTTGCCTGATGGGGATTTAGTTCCACCATTATCATCTGTATATTTTCCACCGCTTCAGCATCTTCGACAATCAGCTGAGTTTGCTCATCACGGCGATCTATTTTGCCCCAGAGAATTAACCTGGCATCAACTTCCAGCAGGGGATGAATACGTTCGTAAGTCCTGGGAAAGACAACGGCTTCTGATTGGGCAGTCAAATCTTCTATTTGTAAAATAGCCATAGGGTCACCTTTTTTGGTAATTACCTTTTTGACTCCATTGAGCATGACAACAGCACAAATGAGGGTTCCTTCTTGGCGATCGCCTATTTGAGTTAAATTAATAGGGGTGAGAACTTTAGCAGATTGGCGTAAAGATGTCAAAGGATGATCGGATACGTAAAAGCCGAGAATTTCCTTTTCTTGACGTAATTTCTCTTGGGGGGGTAAATCATTCACGGGTTTGGCTTTCGGAGCCATCTCAAAAGCATTTTTGATTGGACTTGTGGTATTGGTGGAAGAGAATCCTCCTCCGATTAAATCAAACAAATTTCCCTGTCCGCTAGCCCTATCTTTGGCACGGGATTGTCCCCAATCATAAACTAATTCTAAGTCTTTAATTAACTGGTTGCGGTTGGGGTTAATTTTATCAAAAGCTCCGCAATAAATTAGGGATTGTATAGTTCTACGGTTAACCGTACTTAAATCCACGCGATCGCAAAAATCTCCTAGGGCTTGAAACTCTCCCCCAGACTCTCTGGCTGCTAAAACTGCTGCGATCGCATTTTGTCCGACGTTACGTACCGCCGAAAATCCAAACAAAATCTTCTTCTTGCCCTCCAAGGGAGTAAAATCAACCCCAGAACTATTGATATCTGGCGGCTCAATCTTGATACCCATGCTCAAACAGGTAGAAATATATTTCTGTACCTTATCGGTATCCCCACTGTTAGCCGTCAGCAGTGCCGCCATATACTCTACAGGGTAGTTTGCCTTCAGGTATGCAGTTTGATAGGTGACGTACCCATAAGCAGTGGAGTGAGATTTGTTAAAACAATTAGCAGCTATGCAACCATTTTCTATGGCAAAATTATGGTCATTTCTGACACCAATGTCATATACTTTCTGCGTACCTAAAAATTTACGAGTTATTATTTTAACCATTATTCAATATGCTCGGAATTTGACCAAGCCCTTCGGCTGGGTTATCGGTTGTGGGGTATAGGGGAAGAATTAGCCCCTCGTTCTGGGTACAAACCCCTACTTTTAAGTATGAGAATCATATAAAAATGTGTTTCGAGATACATGTTTCGAGATACATATTATGATCAACACGGCATCCTTTTTTGAAACCCCTACTTTTAAGTATGGAGTCCCCTACACCCTACACCCTGTTCGTAAATTAAGGAGAATAATAAAATTTATTGTCAAAGTTAAATCAGAATACCCTCTATCTGCACTTCCCAAATAAATATTAAATTAGTGCAAGCCTTATAAGGGGATTTGTTCGTATAGCTTTACTCAGCTGGAACAATAACCGTCAATTTGTATTAAAATCAAACACTTGAGTCATACAAGGAAGCAATCATGGCATCCATCCGCGAGTTGCACTCACAGCTAGTGAACAAAGAGCGTTCGGCTGTGGAAATTACCCAAGAAACTTTAGACAGAATTCAATCCTTAGAGCCGAAATTACATAGTTTTTTGTGCGTAACGGCGGACAAGGCATTAGAACAGGCTGAGGCAGTGGATGCCAAAATCGCTGCTGGAGAAGAAATTGGTTTGTTGGCAGGGATCCCCATTGGCATCAAAGATAATATGTGTACTAAGGGCATCACTACTACCTGCGCCTCCCGAATTTTAGAAAATTTTGTACCCCCCTATGAGTCCACGGTAACCCAGAAACTGTTCGATGCCGGGGCGGTAATGGTAGGCAAAGCCAATATGGATGAATTTGCCATGGGTAGTTCCTGTGAAACTTCTGCTTACCAACTCACAGGGAATCCTTGGGATGTGTCCCGAGTTCCTGGAGGTTCCTCTGGAGGCTCTGCAGCAGCGGTGGCGGCAGAAGAATGTGTGGTATCCATCGGTTCTGATACTGGCGGTTCTATCCGCTTACCAGCATCTTTTTGTGGTGTGGTAGGTATGAAACCAACCTATGGATTAGTCTCCCGTTATGGTTTAGTGGCATATGCTTCATCTTTGGATCAAATTGGACCATTTGGTCGTTCCGTAGAAGATGCGGCAATATTGTTAAATGCCGTTGCTGGTTACGATCCTAAGGATTCTACTAGTCTCAATGTGCCTATTCCCAACTATGCCGCTAGTTTAAGACCAGATTTGAAACCCAAAGGACAATTGAGAATTGGTGTGATTAAGGAAACTTTTGGGTCAGGTTTGGATTCTGTAGTGGAACAAGCTGTTACCAAAGCCATTGAACAGCTACAAGCCTTAGGTGCAGAAGTTCATGTAATTTCTTGTCCCCGTTTCCGTTATGGTTTGCCCAGTTATTATATTATTGCTCCCTCAGAAGCTTCTGCTAACCTTGCCCGTTATGATGGGGTGAAATATGGTTATCGTAGCGAAGGTGCAGATAACCTCATGTCCATGTATACCAGTACCCGTGCCACTGGTTTTGGTCCAGAAGTCAAGCGCCGGATTATGATTGGTACTTATGCTTTGTCGGCAGGTTATTATGATGCTTATTACCTGAAAGCACAAAAAGTCAGAACTCTAATTAAGCAAGACTTTGAAAATGCTTTTGAACAGGTGGATGTACTAGTGTGTCCCACAGCTCCAGCAACGGCATTCAAAGCCGGAGAAAAAACAGATGATCCTCTCAGTATGTATTTAACCGACTTGATGACAATTCCCGTTAATCTTGCTGGTTTGCCCGGTTTAAGTTTGCCTTGTGGCTTTGATGATCAGGGTTTACCCATTGGTTTGCAACTGATTAGTAATGTTCTCAGGGAAGATTTACTATTTCAAGTTGCTTATGCCTATGAACAATCTACGGATTGGCATTCACGTAGGCCTTCATTGGCAGGGAAGGAGTGATGAGTTCGGAGTTCGGAGTTCGGAGTTCGGAGTGTGTAGGGGCGCAATGCTTGCGCCCAAGAGGGAAGGAGGGAAAAAATCTCTTCTACTCTTGCCCCTTGATTGATTGATGGGAAACTGATAACTGATAACTGATAACTGATAACTGAAATGACAGTGCCCGTAGAGTCTCCTCCAGTGCAGAAAAGGAAGAAATCGTCCCTTGCGTTGACGCTTTCAGCTACTGGGTTGTTGATTGGTAGTGGGGTGGCGACATATTGGTTGCTAACTCAGGGAAGGCTATTTTCTGGGGAATTACTAACAGGTGCCCACACTATTCCCCAAGATGCCCTACTAGCAGTTTCTATGACTACCAATCCCAACCAATGGGAAAAACTGCGAAAATTCGGCACCACAGAGACTCAAGCCGCACTAGATCAAAATTTATTGATGTTACGCGATCGCTTTTTGACCAGTCATGGTTATGATTTCCAAAGGGATATTCAACCTTGGGTGGGCAATCGCATTACTTTTGCTATCCTTGCTCCTCAGAATCCTGTACCTCCCCCAAAGCCTGTTTCTACCAATGCAAAGGACAGGAGTCAGGAAGAACCTGTGGTAATGATATTGCCAATTAAAAGTTTGGCAAAAGCTCAACAAATATGGTCACAAAAGTTCAATCTGCCAGGGGATAAATCCGGTGATACTGCCAAGCAGGAGCCACGGGAAACTACTTATGCAGGAACTTCTATTCAGGAAATAAAATCTAAATCTGGAACTAAGTTTTCTACGGCAATTATCGATCAACGGTTTTTAGCGATCGCTGATAACTCTAATGCCATTAAACAAACCATTGATACCTACAAAAGTACAACATCTCTGGCTACAAGTGAAGGATTTGCCAAAAATTTCCCCAAAATAGCTACCCATCGCCCCTTTGCTCAATTTTATGTGAATGTGCCTGCATCTGCCCAAATTGCCGCTGCTGCACCTAACCGTCGCTTACCAGCTCAAGTTTTAGCCCAATTAAAGGAAAATCAGGGTTTAGCTGGAACTATCTCCTTAAAGTCTTCCGGTATTCGTTTGCAAGGGATTTCTTGGTTAAATCCCAATAGTCGCCGCCAGCTAGTAGTGGAAAATCAAGGGGGCGAGATGGCAAAACTATTGCCACCAGAAACCTTAATGATGTTATCTGGCAGTAACTTACGCCGGTTATGGAAAGATTATGTTTCCACATCCAAAGGCAATCCCTTCTCCCCAGTTGCACCAGAAGAATTAAAGAAAAGTGTTAAAGAATACACTAGCTTAGATTTAGATCGGGATTTACTGAGCTGGATGGGAGGAGAGTTTTCTGTGTCAGTGGTCCCCAATCTGCCTAGAGAAGGGATTGAGGAAGATTTTCGTGCTGCATTATTATTTTTGATCAAGGCAAGCGATCGCCCAAAAGCAGAATTATTTTTTACCAAGCTAGATGAGATCATGAAGACCCAGTACCAGTTCCAAATTCAGCAAGGGGATGTGGCTGGTACACCCGTGGTTAAATGGATTGCACCGTTTGGTACTTTAACAGGCACCCACGGCTGGTTAGATAAAGACGTATCTTTCTTAGTATTAGGTGCTCCCGTTACTAATAGGATTATCCCTTCATCTCGGAATTCCCTAGCTAATAGCCAGTCATTCCAAAATACAGTTCCCTCCCAACCCAATCCCAGCAATGGTCAATTATTTTTGGATGTTGAACGGAGTATCACCAATTTTCCCCTACCTAACCTATTCCCCAACCAGAAGATGATTTTAGGAGCTACCCGTTCTATTGGGGTCACATCGGCTGTCAGTGATAGTCGTAGTAGGCGTTATGACATTTTTGTTGAGTTTAAAAAAGTTAAGGAGTGATGGTTGGTGGTTGTTGGTTGTTAGTTGTTAGTTGGTGGTTGTTGGTTGTTAGTTGTTGGTTGACAGCTTAATTATTTCGCTCCCCACACTCCCCACACTCCCCACACTCCCCACACTTCCCACACTCCCCACACTTCCCACACTTCCCACACTCCCCACACTTCCCACACTTCCCATACTCCGAACTCCTCAAAAACAGATAGGATCTTAAATATGTAAATCCATACGCTTAAATAAAAACCGATTGGGGAGAATACATTTATGAATCTGGTTGTACTCCAGAATTATTTGGATAATGCCGCCTTTGCAGTTTTATTCTGCACTATGCTGGTTTATTGGTGTGGGGCAATTTTTCCCAATTTAACCATTTTACCAACTATCGGTACATCTGGAATGGCGATCGCAAACCTCTGCATAGCTACTCTTCTAGGAGCGCGATGGCTAGAAGCTGGCTATTTTCCTCTCAGCAATTTGTATGAATCCCTATTTTTCTTAACTTGGGGTATCACTACTGTCCATTTAATTGCTGAACATACTAGTAGAAGCCGTTTGGTAGGAGCTGTCACCGCTCCGGTGGCTATGGGAATTACTGCCTTTGCAGCCATATCCCTACCCCCAGGAATGCAAGTAGCAGAACCATTAGTACCCGCACTCAAATCCAATTGGCTAATGATGCACGTTAGTGTGATGATGCTGAGTTATTCTGCTTTAATGGTAGGCTCTTTATTAGCGATCGCTTTTTTGATAGTGACTCGTGGTCAAAATGTGCAGCTAGTAGGTAGTTCTTTTGGTACTGCTGGTAGTTATCGGCAGAATGGCTACCGTTTGCAAAAAGCTGGAGAGTTGGTAGCTAATAGCGAAGCAACCGCCACAGTTGACAATAATGGTCTTTCCAGCTCGGGAACAATTAGCAATGGTAAAACCGCTGTTTTAGATGTAGTTAGTACAACACCAACTCAAACAAACACACCTACAGAGTTGCTCTCACCCCAACGGCTGAACCTTGCCGAAACCCTAGATAATATCAGTTATCGCATCATTGGATTGGGTTTTCCCCTCCTCACCATTGGTATTATTTCCGGCGCTGTGTGGGCAAATGAAGCTTGGGGTTCCTATTGGAGTTGGGACCCCAAAGAAACTTGGGCACTAATTACCTGGTTAGTATTCGCGGCTTATCTCCATGCTCGCATTACCCGTGGCTGGCAGGGTCGTCGTCCCGCAATCTTAGCCTCCAGTGGCTTTGTTGTCGTCTGGGTATGTTACCTAGGAGTTAATTTACTCGGCAAAGGTTTACATTCCTACGGCTGGTTCTTTTAACTAATTCTGCTGGCTGTATGTATGGAGACTGCAAAAATGGGAAGTAACCATTTAAATCAGCTTTTCAGCCAGCAATTCTCTATTTCACCAAATCTCCGAAAGACATCACATCAAAGCAATGTAAATTGATATTAGTTGATATAAGCTGTTAAGCATTTAAATTGTATACATAAAGCGGGCAGGATGCCCACACTACAATCACCTGATTTTTTTACTTTATACAATTTAGCTGTGTATGAACTTAGCAATCCGATTTAATTCCTGAATCACTCGTAGAGAAAGGGAACGGGGAACAGGAAACGGGGAACTTGACGTACTCCCTGGGATAAATCCGCAGGGATTCTCAAACCCCGCCCCTACGAATCATACGATTGGTAAAATGACTTTGGGATATTTTTTAATCTGGAAGTCCCTAGCCTCTCCAAAGGAGTCAAAAGTTGACTGCTCATAGATTTCAGCTTTCAACAATGTCCTAACGTATATGCGTAGTGCTATAAAAGTGTACGCTCGTTTTGTAAGCGCAAGCACAGGCTACGCCAACAAAAATCCGATAAGAGTCCTATATTAGTGATTAAATTCAGTAATGATCCTGAAGTAAATTCTCTCCAATAGTTGCTAAATATAGCATTATATAATGTTAAGTCACTACTTCGGCGATTTGAAAAATACGCCCTATTTTTATGGTGCAAAATGATTATTTAAGTTGTCATTATTGAATAATGTTGGTTTAAATTGATTGGAATTAATATTGAATAATCTATGTTTATAAATTTGACTGTTGCGATACCTACCTATAATGGTGCTAATCGTTTACCTCAAGTATTAGAAAGAATACAAGCGCAAAAAAATATAGAAAATTTAAACTGGGAAATTATAGTAGTTGATAATAATAGTAAAGATAATACAGCAAAACTAATCCAAGAATATCAAAAAAAATGGCAACATTCTTACCCTTTAAGATATGTCTTTGAGCCAAAACAAGGATTAGCATTTGCTAGACAACGGGCTATAGAAGAAGCAAAAGGGGAATTAGTTGCTTTTCTTGATGATGATAATATACCCGCACTTAATTGGGTAAGTGAAGTATATAAATTTGGACAAAAACACCCCCAAGCCGGTGCATATGCTAGTCAAATTCATGGCTTATTTGAAGTAGAACCACCTGAGTATTTAAAATCCATCATTTTTTATCTTGCAATTACTGAAAGAGGTTGTCAGCCTCTACTATATGAACCTCGCAAAAAGGGTTTTCCTCCAGGAGCAGGGTTAGTTGTACGTCGAGATGTATGGAAGCAAAATGTACCTAAACATCTTTTATTTTCAGGTAGAACAGGGAAATCCTTGGTATCTTCTGAAGATACAGAAGCTCTTTTATATATTTATCATGCAGATTGGGAAATTTGGTACAATCCGGAGATGGAAATAGAACATGTAATTCCATCTTCACGGTTAGAAAAAAAATATTTTATGGGATTAATGCGTAGTATTGGCTTGCCTCATTATTATTTTAGGATGGCATTAATTAAGCCTTGGCAAAGACCTTTTTTATTTTTTATGTATTTACTTAATGATATCATAAAGTTAATTATACATTTAATCACTTATCGAAAAGTATTAAATGCTGATGTAACTGCTGCATATGAGAAAGAACGTTTAATTGGTATATTACAAAGTCCTTTTTATTTAGCGCATCTAAAGTTGCTCAATGTATTGAATTCAGTATATAAATTTGAAACCACAAATAATACCTAATATATTTATGCCTAAGATATCAGTTATTATTCCAGCATATAATGCAGAAAAAACAATTAAAAAAACTATAGAATCAGTACTCAATCAGACTCTATCTGATTTTGAATTAATAGTTATAAACCCCAATTCATCAGACTCTACATCAAACATAATTTCTCAAATACAAGATTCCCGTCTCCAAGTATTTAACTATTCTCAAGCTAATGTAGCTATTAATCGCAACCGTGGTTTTAGTCATGCTACTGGAGAATTTATCACTTTTTTAGATGCAGATGACCTTTGGACACCAGATAAATTGGAAGCGCAGTACACAGCATTAGTAGAAAATCCTGAAGCTGGGGTTGCTTACAGTTGGACTGATTGTATAGATGAGACAGGTAATTTTTTACGTGGATGTGGTCATCCTACTTTAGCAGGAGATGTTTTTCCACACTTGTTGGTAACCAATTTTATCATCTGTGGTTCCAATGTGATGATACGCAGAAAAGCTTTGATGGAAGTTGGAGGCTTTGATGAATCACTGACTAATGCAGAAGATATGGATATGTGGCTGCGGTTAGCTGCAAAATATCAATTTGTAAATGTCAATAAAGTACAAGTTTTATATAGAGTATCTTTTAATTCTAAATCTTCTAATATTTTACCTTTAGAAAAATCTAGTTTAGCAGTAATAAAAAAAGCTTATTCTGATGAGAAAGCTGCTAATTATCAATATCTAAAAAAATATAGTATTGGTAATTTATATAAATACTTAAGTTATAAATCACTAGATACATTACCTGGTAGACAGAAGACTTTACATACGACAAGATTTATTATGAATGCTATATATAAAGATGCTGGTTTTGCTATGAAACCTGTTGTTTTGAAAGCATGGTTAAAACTTTTGGTAATGACCATATTGCCTCCATTTGTATGTATAAAAATATTTAAAATTTTTCCTAGATTATTTAACATTAGTACATTTTTAGGATATATCAAAACATCTAACTCATTGTTATAATTAATAATTATGAATGTTGTACCGGAAATTTCTGTAATTATCCCTGTGTATAATGGGGAAAAAACTATTAAAGAAACAATTGAATCGGTTTTAAAACAGAGCTTTTCTAACATAGAAGTAATCATCATCAATGATGGTTCGACAGATTCAACTCTCAAGATTATTAACAGTATTGATGATATTCGCTTGCAGGTATTTTCTTATCCCAATGCTGGTTCAGGAGCAAGCCGTAATCGAGGAATTGAAAAAGCTAATGGAAATTATATTTCTTTCATTGATGCAGATGACTTATGGGTACCTGATAAATTAGAAGCTCAGTATCAAGCTTTGCAGAACAATCCTCAAGCGACAATCGCTTATAGTTGGACAGATTACATAGATGAATTGGGTAATATTATTAAGTCAGGTGGACGAAAAAAATGTCATGGATATGTTTACCAAGATATGTTGGTATCTAATTTTTTAGAAAACGGTTCTAATTTTTTAACCCATAGCAAAGTTTTTCAGGATGTTGGTCATTTTGATGAGTCCCTTAGTGCTTCTGAAGATTGGGATATGCTGTTACGTTTGTCTCAACGCTATCAATTTGTATGTGTAGACAAACCACAGATATTGTATCGAATCTCTGTTAAATCTAGGTCTGCCAATTTAATTAAGCAAGAATTAGCTTCCCTCGGATTAATTAATAAATTTTTTAATCATTGCGAGTCAATCCCATTTCAGCATTTAAAGTCATTATCGATTTCAGTTCTATATAAATATCTTTTTTTCAAGGCTATTGATATATCTATTCAACAATCTTACATCTGTATAGCTACTAAATATTTTTGGAATTGGATAATACATAACCCATTAGTCATATTCCGTGAAACACGGTTAATCATCATAGCAATTTTGAAAATTATTGCTCTTTGGACATACTACCCAATTATGCTATTTAAGGGCTTTTTTGCGTATTGAAATTTAGTAGTATAATACTGGAAAAATATGCTGTTATGTGGCGTTTTCCCTTGAATAGCCATACTTGCTGAGTGTTAACTATGGGATTTTGTTTGTATTGAAGTGAATTTTATAACATTCGTAGGTAGGGAAAACCGAATCGAGTATATATAGATATCACTGAATTAAAATGAGTGCTCTAGATTGTGACTAGCCGTTAAAATTCTCAATGGGAAACTTTAACCTCATTGGAAATTATGCTAGAACAAGGAACCATCAGTATTCATACTGAAAATATTTTCCCGATTATTAAGAAGTCTCTGTACTCAGATCACCAGATCTTCTTGCGGGAGCTAGTATCCAACGCTGTGGATGCGATTCAGAAGCTGAACATGGTATCCCGTGCTGGGGAATATTCGGGAGAGATTGGGGAACCGGAAATTCAAATAGCTATAGATAAAGCTAAAAAAACTCTCTCCATTACAGATAATGGCATTGGCATGACTGCCGATGAGGTGAAAAAATATATTAATCAGGTTGCTTTCTCCAGTGCGGAGGAATTTGTCCACAAATATGAAGCTCAATCAGATCAACCAATTATTGGTAACTTTGGTTTGGGTTTCTATTCCTCCTTTATGGTGGCAACTAAGGTAGAAATTGATACCCTTTCTTACCAAGAGGGAGCACAAGCTGTTCACTGGAGTTGCGATGGTTCCCCTGCTTTCACATTGGAAGATTCTAGCCGCACCACTCGCGGGACAACTATTACTCTTTACCTGATGGAAGAGGAGGAAGAATACTTAGAAGCTGCACGGGTGAAGAATTTAGTTAAAACCTACTGCGACTTTATGCCTGTACCCATTAAGATGGATGGGGAACAGTTGAATCAGCAAAAAGCTCCTTGGCGAGATGCTCCCAGTAGCCTGAGTCAGGAAGATTATTTAGAGTTTTATCGCTATTTGTACCCTTTCCAAGAAGAGCCACTGCTATGGGTACATTTAAATACTGATTATCCTTTTATTATCAACGGTATCCTGTATTTCCCCAAACTCAGACCAGATGTAGATGTTACAAAGGGACAAATCAAGCTGTTCTGTAACCAGGTTTTTGTTAGTGACAACTGCGAAGAAATTATTCCCCAATTCCTCTTACCTATGCGGGGGGTAATTGATAGTACAGATATCCCATTGAATGTATCCCGGAGTGCATTGCAAGGCGATCGCACCGTGAAAAAAATCGGTGACTACATTGCTAAAAAAGTAGGCGATCGCCTTAAGGAATTATACCGTAGCGATCGCCAACAATACATCAGTGCTTGGAAAGATTTGAGTACCTTCGTTAAATTTGGTGTACTCAATGACGAGAAGTTTAAAAAACAGGTAGAAGATTTAATTGTTTTTCGTAGCACCGCCAAACTAGCTGCAACTACCTCTGAAGTTCCCGCAGTTCAAGTACAATCCGATGAGGGAGATGCTTGGCAAGATGTAAATCCATCCACCCAGGATAGTGAGGGTGATGATTATACTACCCTAAAAGAATACTTGGAACGCAATAAAGAACAGCATGAGAATAAGGTATTCTATTGTACTGATGAAGCGTCGCAGGCTACTTACGTAGAATTACACAAAAGTCAAGGATTGGAAGTTCTATTTATGGACTCCTTTATTGACACCCACTTTATTCATTTCTTAGAACAGGAATATCAGGATGTTAAATTCACCAGGGTAGATTCCGATTTGGATAATACCTTGTTGGATAAAGATAAGTCCGGGGAAATTGTTGATCCTAAAACTAATAAAACCCGCAGCGAAACCATTAAGGAATTGTTTGAGAAAGCCATCAACAAACCCAAGGTAAATATCCGTGCTGAAGCCTTAAAATCAGAAACTCAGCAAGCAACCCCACCAGCTATGGTTTTGTTACCAGAGATTCTCCGCCGCCTGCGGGATATGAATGCTTTGATGCAGCAGCAAGCAACGGAATTCCCTGAAGAACATATTTTATTGGTAAATACCGCTCACCCCTTGATTCAAAATCTAGCAGAACTCAGCCAAGGAGGGATTATTCAAGGGGATGGTGAATCACCAACGGGACAATTGGTGAAAATGATTTGTCAACACGTTTATGATTTGGCTCTGATGTCTCAAAAGGGATTTGATGCAGAAGGGATGAAATCTTTTGTTGAGCGCTCTAATGATGTACTCACCAAGTTGACTGAACAAACAACGAAGTAGAGAAGGTGATGGTTGTTAGTTGTTAGTTGTTAGTTGATAGTTGATAGTTGATGGAGGGAAGGAGTGAGGGAGTGAGGGAGGATTAAATTTATCTTCTGAGGTAATCCCAACTGTCAACCAACAACCGTCAACCAACAACCAACAACCATCAACCTCCCACACTCCCGGCGCGACAATCCCGCAACCAAGTATCAATGGCTTGTCCGATATATCCGTTACTACTTTCTCTGGGTGGTGTGGGCATTTTGTCAAATTGGGAAGAGCCTGTCTGGGAAAACATCATTACCTTACGCCAACCACTTTCTGTTTTAGTCAATAACAGCCAATGAAATTCCTGCGACTCCAGCATTTTACCGGCTATATACTGGCGCTTCAAAGTAGTGAAAAATACTTGATCTACATCTGGAGAAATAGTTGCATCAGATTCGGGTGTATAGCTGCTAAGGTTTAAGGGTAACGGTGTGAATTCCGGTCTACCTGCGAAAATTACATAACTAAAAATATCTGTTTTTCTAGCTAGGCGACGGGAACGTTGACTAGCTCGATTTGCATAATTAGGTAAATCACGCAATAGATTAGTAGTTAATACTGCTAGACCCTGGTGAGAACAGACTGACTTTTTCTGGGTAGTATCAGAAAAAATCAGTTTTTTTTGTCCTGCTTTTTTACCATAGGCAGACAAAGATAATGCAGTGGGGGATGCTAGTAGCCAACAGCTACAAAATATTAACCATAAACTCTGATTTAGCTTGATGACTGAAAATTTCATCTCACAGGTGTTAATTCCTCACATATTTTCTGCCAAGCTAGTTCTGGTTCCTCAGCAGCAGTAATTGGTCGTCCAATTACCAGATAATCAGCACCAGCTTGTATTGCTTGTAGGGGAGTGAGCGATCGCTTTTGATCGCCTTTTGCAGCCCAGGTAGGACGTACTCCCGGACAAACTAGCAGAAAATCCTCTCCACAGGTGTCTCGTAATTGTGCTACTTCCTGGGGAGAACATACAGCTCCATCTAATCCGGTTTCTTTTGCCATTAGTGCCATGTGTAGGGCATATTCGGGCAATTCTAAGGGGATTTTTAAATCAAATGCCAATTGACGGGAGGAAATACTAGTTAGTAGGGTAATTGCAATCAGCTTTGGTGGTTTGACATTAGCTTTTGCCGCCCCTTCCTGAACCGCCTCTGTAGCGGCTTGGAGGGCATCCCTACCCGCAGTGGAGTGAATTGTTAATAAATCCACTCCATAGCTAGCAGCAACGCTACAAGCACCAGCTACGGTGTTGGGAATGTCATGAAACTTCAAATCGAGAAAAATTTTCTTGTCGCCAGACTTGAGAACTTCCAAAATTTTTGGTCCGCAACTGGTAAACAGTTCTAAACCAACCTTCCAGAAAGTGACTGATGGTAGTTGCTCCACAAGAGTGCAAGCACTTTCTTCATCTGGTACATCTAAGGGGACGATAATTGGTTTTTCTTTACTCATTTATTTAAAGTTGGGAGTTGTTAGTTGTTAGTTGTTAGTTGTTGGTTGTTAGTTGATGGAGGGAAGGAGTGAGGGAGTGATGGAGTGAGGGAGTGATGGAGTGATGGAGTGAGAGAATTGAACTGTCAACTAACAACTGTCAACTGTCAACTGTCAACTGTCAACTAACAACTAACAACCATCAACCCTCACAAAACTAGTCGCACAAACTTATTTTTCCCTAGTTGTAAAACCTTTCCTTGTAATTCACTTGCTTGTTGAAAAGTAGTGTCAATATCGGTAATGCGATCGCCATCTATTTTCACACCACCTTCCTTAATTTTGCGTTTACCTTCCCCACCGCTTTTACACAAACCACTGAAATTAAGAATTTGGAACAATTTAGTAGGAAACTCTACACTAGCTAGGGAAAATTCCGGCAAATTCCCTGCCTCTCCCCCAGATTCTGCTGCCTTTTGTGCCTCATCCGCAGCTGGTTTACCGTGGTATTGTTGAACAACCTCCCATGCCAATAACTTTTGGCGATCACGGGGATTTTCTGGTAGTTTATCTAAGGGTAAATCTGTCAGTAGCTCAAAATACTGTTCTAAAAGATTATCAGGTACACCCTGCAACTTTTGGTACTTTTGTGAGGGGTGTTCGGATAAACCAATATAGTTATTCAGGGACTTAGACATTTTTTGTACTCCATCAGTACCAATTAAAATCGGCAATAGGAGTCCAAACTGGGGAGCTTTGCCAAAATGACGCTGTAAATCCCGCCCCACGGCAATGTTAAATTTTTGGTCAGTACCCCCTAATTCCACGTCAGCATCTACCGCTACAGAATCATAACCCTGCATCAAGGGATAAAGAAACTCATGGAGAAAAATGGGATTTTCTTTTTGATACCGTTCTGTAAAACCTTCCTTTGCCAACATCTGTCCCACGGTCATGGTAGCAAGTAATTGCAAAATTTTGCTTAAATCTAGTTGGGAAAGCCATTCGGAGTTATAACGTACCTCCAACCTACCAGGAGTATCAAAATCCAAGATTGGTTTTACCTGCTCCAGATAAGTTTGGGCATTTTCTGCCACTTGTTCTGGGGATAAATGACGGCGTACATCAGATTTGCCAGAAGGATCGCCAATTTGAGCGGTAAAATCACCAATAATCAGCACTGCCGTATGTCCAGCATCTTGAAATGCTCGCAATTTTCGCACTGGTATGCTATGACCAAGATGAATATCCGCACCTGTGGGATCAATTCCCAATTTTACCCTCAAAGGGCGATCGCTGCTCGCCAAGATATTTTCTAGGCTGTCAACTTTATGTTCAGGGTCATTTGGTTGTGGGAAAATCTCAACAGTGCCTCGGTGCAGCCAAGAAAAATTTTGCTCCATAATAAAATTCAATTGATTATTAGCTATACTTTTCACAAAAACAGTGGGATTAAATGTAGTCACTGACAAATTGTCTGAATTTCCATCCGCCAAACTAATATAATTGCAAAAATTAGCTAGCAAAGAAACTAAAGTTATTATTTACAAGTGAGGAAGTAAGAGCATCGTGTCTTCTAGGACTTTTTCCAAAAAACAAGGTCAAACCCAAGCTGCATCAGGGTTTGAATTTTTAAAAGGAGTTGGTCAGGTAGCTGGCGGAACTCTACTGTCCATCACCATGCTCACCAGCTCTATTGTAGCTGGGGGCTTAGTTGGTTTAGCCATTAGCTTCCGCAATTTACCAGATGTAAGACAGTTAAGAAACTACTTCCCATCAGAAACATCATATATCTATGACATTAAGGGACGACTTTTAGCGAGTCTCCACGGAGAAGCGAACCGGGAAGTTGTACCACTAGATAGAATTTCACCAGCACTGAAACGAGCTGTTTTGGCAAGTGAAGATAGTGATTTTTATTCCCACCACGGGATTAATCCTAAGGGTGTAGGACGGGCAATTGTCACCAATTGGAATTCTGGTGGGGTTCGTGAAGGTGCTTCTACGGTAACAATGCAGTTGGTAAAGAACCTGTTCTTGTCCCACAAACGAGCTTTTACCAGGAAAATTGCAGAAGCTGTATTAGCAATTCGCTTGGAACAAATTCTGGAAAAAAATGACATCCTGGAGATGTACCTCAACCAAGTATATTGGGGTCATAACAACTACGGAGTACAAACAGCCGCCAGAAGCTATTTTAATAAATCTGCTGAGAATTTAACCCTGGCAGAATCAGCAATGATGGCTGGCTTAATTCAAGCACCGGAGCAATATAGCCCTTTCATTAGTATGGAAAGAGCTAAACAAAAACAAAAAGAAGTGCTGGGGCGGATGCTTCTCTTAAACTGGATTACCCAAAAAGAGCATGACAAAGCCCTCAAGGAAAAAATAAAACTAGGTAAAATTAAATCTTTCCAAGGTAGTGCCCTACCCTATGTCACCAACGCCGTGTCATTGGAGTTGGCGAAAAAATTCGGTCGCGATGCCCTGATTAAAGGGGGAATGCGGATACAAACCACCATTGATACCAAATTTCAACAAATGGCGGAAAAAACCGTTTCCCAGTGGCATTACCGATTACTTAGAAGACGCTTATACAAAAATCAAATTGCTTTGGTAGCTGTAGATCCCCGGACTCATTTTGTCAAAGCCTTGGTAGGTGGTGTGAATGCTAAAACTAGTGAATTTAACCGGGCTACTCAAGCTTTAAGACAGCCAGGATCTTCTTTTAAGCCATTTGTTTACTATACTGCCTTTGCAACTGGTAAATATGGACCCAATACTAAGGTGTTCGATACTCCTGTGCGCTATCGGGATGGTAGGGGTTGGTACTACCCGAAAAACTACGATGCCAGTTTCGGGGGAGCTATGAGTATCCGCACAGCTTTGTCTTTATCTCGTAACATTCCAGTGATTAAACTTGGTAAAGCGGTGGGTATGAACAAAGTTGTGGAAGTTTGCCGGACTTTGGGAATTATGAGTCCCATGCAACCTGTGACTTCTTTGCCTTTGGGGGCGATTGAAGTGACACCCCTAGAAATGGCAGGAGCTTATGCGACTTTGGCTAATTATGGATGGCAGTCACCCACTACCATAATTGTGCGAGTCACTGATAGTAGCGGTAATGTGATTTTAGATAATACCCCCAAGCCCCAACTAGTTCTTGATTCCTGGGCAGCAGCAGCAACAATAGATATTATGCGGGGGGTAATTAACGGTGGTACTGGTAAAAAAGCTGCCATTGGTCGTCCCGCAGCCGGGAAAACGGGGACAACTTCCTCGGAAAAAGATATCTGGTTTGTAGGCACAACACCGGAGTTAACCACCGCTGTTTGGGTAGGTAGAGATGACAATAGAACTCTTTCTCGGGGTGCTACTGGTGGTAGCATGGTAGCACCTATTTGGCGCAGTTTTATGCTCAAGGCTCTCAAAGGAGTACCCGCCCGTAGTTTTAAGTCACCCTCCAAATTCCGCCGTCCCAAAGCTAAGTAAGTTTTAATGCCTTACTCATGGGACTAGGTGCCAAGATATATAAAATTTATTTTGGAAATGTAAGAATAGGTTTGAAAATCAATAGATTCCTAAGATCCGTTCCGATTATGTCCCTAATTCGGATTTCATCCGCTCTAGAGTTAGTTGCATTTGATCGAACATTTGTTGTGGAGTCACACCAAATTGATTTAACTGGGTTTTTAATTGTTCCATAGTCATTTGTGCCATGAAATCCTCGGAAAGCTCAAAGCGTTTCATAAAAATGCGATAGCGTTCCATCATGGCTTCCATTTGTTCGATGAACAGCTTTTTACCTTCGAGATCGAACTTGCCGTAGTTATTACCTAGTTGGATCAGGGCTTGATAGTCTTCAAACAGCTGTTTTGCTTCTTGCTGAACTATATTAGAGTCAAAAAATCCCATTGTACTTGTATTTAATTGCTGAGTGTATCCAGTAACTTTCTCTCAAATTTGTGCCTATAGTTTTATTCTAGTGTAGGGAACTAATCTAGAAAACCAGTTTCGTCAAGTGTACGGTTTTTAACCGAAATTTCAACACTTGACAAATGTCTATCAGAGAAGGCTGTGCCGATGAAAAAAATTTTTCACTATCAAGGATGAAAATGCTTGGTTCCTAACTCCTCAAGGGCGCACGCAATGCGCCCCTACTTCGCGCTTCTTGATTAGGTAAACAATTGTAGTGGGAGCGTCTCGCTCCCTGCTGTAAGCTATGGTGTATTTAACTTGTATATCGGACGCGGGCAAGATGCCCGCACTACGGTAAACTATCAAAATTAATGAAAAAGACCACTAGTGCTTTGTCCCATTAGTTTTCAAACTATCGTGTAGGTTGGGTAGAACGAAGTGAAACCCAACAAATCGAACGGAGAATGTTGGGTTTCGTTCCTCAACCCAACCTACAATTTATGCCAATTTTGGGTTTGAAAACAGTCCCTAGTGCTTTGTCCCATTAGTTCTGAAGGGTAAAAAATGTAGTGGGAGCGTCTCGCTCCCTGTTTCCACAAAGCGGGCAAGATGCCCGCACTACAATAAACTATCAAAATTAATGGGACAGACCACTAGATAACTATCAGAAAGTTTTATTAGCGAGCAATTTACTAAATATGGCTGCAATCCCAACAGCTTTTGCCATTGATGTGGGGCTAGGATGCTGATTCTGGGTAATTTTGAGTCGGGGAGCATATTTTAGGGCTAAACGATGTTCTGGGTTGAGCTTTAATGCTTGACGTATATAAACTCTTGCCATACCTGTCAGACCTTGTTTTAGGTGTACTAAACCCAATAAAGCATGATAATCGCTTTGCTGTGGTTGTAGTTTAATCGCATCCCGCAATTCTGGTACTGCTAATTTCCAATTAGATTGTTTGACATAGTCAATGGCACGTTGATAGTGGCGTTGTGCATAATTTTTTGGCAGTGACTGGCTTTGTGCCGTTTGATTGAAATTGATTCGTTTCGGTTCTCGATTAACCTGAGGGACGAGAGCTGTTGATTTTTCCGTGAGAGGAAGCGATCGCTGCAAACACAGGTAAACTAGATTTAATTCTCTTATTTGTTGGGTTACTAGATCGGCTCGATCTAGTAATTTGTATTGAGCAGAAGCTAGAGAAGTGATCGCTTGCTCGTAAAATAGATCTGCTTCCAGGGCAGATAATTCTATCATCTCCCGAGCTATAGGAGTTTTAATGGTGTGACCTTTCCACAAGTTACCCAGCTCAACTTGCGTTTTGAGAATTTCTATGGCGTGACGGCGATTTTTGATACTTTTTATCTGCTCGTAAGCTGGGTTGATTAAACGAGTAAATATTGCTTGGGCTAATTTATGGTCTGGACTATTATTTCTGTGGTATCTATCGGGATGTAGTCGTCTAGCTAAAGAGCGATAACGCCTGAGAATTTGATGTTCATCTGCACCCACAGAAATTCCCAGGACGGCGTAAGGATCTACAAGTTGTTGCAGCCATTCTGAATGGAGGAAAGTCTGTGACATTTTTTAATCTCAGTATCTGAAAAAATAAACTCACCCAAATTACACACCCATTTCTTTGCTGGACTGACGCACGGACAAGGTAATTACAGTCATTGCCACTCAAGGAAGTAATCCCAAATACCTGACTTTTCGTAAAGAATGCGTAAGCCCTATCTTTTTTATAGCTTTTGATTCATATGCCTTGAATGCTATTTTAATATTGTCTTTGGATTATATTCACCCAAGATTTATAGTTTTTACAATTGCTTGAAATTATACCATTTTTGATGTCAGCACTTTGTGGGTTATACAGTACTCCAATTGAAATACAAATATTCCCAGCCCTCACCAAGCCCCATTTACACTTAATTTTTATGTATTGTTAATGTATTATGGTCTATTTAAAAAACTAATAAATAGTTTTGTCAACCGTATTTATACTGTTGACAAAAAATAAATTAATATAAGAGTAAACGGTTAATCAGTGCTTATACTTGCAACTTCTGCCTTCAGCATGGATGCCTCCTGCCTGAGTCAATTTCTGTTATTCCCTTAGTTCATCCAGTGGCGAGTACCAAAATATCCACAGGACAAAGCCGCAATATTGACTGCGGATGCTAAAGCAGTAGTAAAATTATGATTTTCTTGGAGGATGTAGTGACAAAAGGCACCATGGAAAATATCTCCTGCACCTAAGGTATCTACAGTTTGGATCTGAGGAACATCTAAGCGATCGCTTTTACCTTTAATATTGTATGTAATGGGTTGTTCTCCGTGGGTAATGGCAATATAGGGAATCTTAAAGTCGCGCAGGTAGGCAAAAACTTCGGCTTCTTGATAGCAATTGGGAGGAAAAAAGTTACTGGAACAAATGGCATAATCAACGTAGGGTAAGATATTTTCAAAACCAGGTTTCCAGCTACCACCATCAATGACCACAGGAATATTTTTAGCCTTGGCTTTAGTAGCAATTTCCCTTCCTACCTCCATTTGATGCCCATCAATTAATACAATATCCACATCATCTAAAATATTAGTTGGTAGGTTAGTACTACTAGCTTGAAGTTTCACCGCATTCATGGAAATTACTGCCCTTTCTCCCGTTCCTTGGGTGACAATAATGGAAGACACAGGAGGTGGATTATTAGTTGTGGGATGTAAATCTACAATTTGTACCTGCCTATCTGCCAAATCTCTGTGAATCAACTGTGTCATGGGGTGAGAACCAACCACTCCTGTCACTGTAGCAGCATTACCTAAATAACTAAAAGTCACCCCCGCATTAGCCGCAGGACCGCCAGCCGCCGCAGTATAATCTATAGCGACAATTTTCTGGTTGTTTTGGGGAGGACAGTCAGCTAGGTAAATTAAATCTAGGGTGACTAAACCCACAAATAAGCCGTGGTAGGATTTTAAATTTGTCATACATAAGTAATAAGTTTAACCAACCTTGGAGGGTTGAATTCCCCTGCTTCTATAAGCAGTGCGTTTTGCTTTGGGGTAAAATCCCCGTTGCAAAACTTAATTCGCTCATTCTAAATTCGCTCATTCTAAATTCTAAATTCTTTTAATGTTCTGTTTGTTGCCTTGACTTTTATCATCATGGCTTCGGATTTTTAAATAGTAGAACCCAATAGGATTAGGATTTCCAAAATTGAGTTATTCTCCAGGTTTCTCCAGATATCTCTAACCTTTTTATCTCATCGAATAATGGTAAGTTTAATGAAATATTCTATCCTGAATAGTTGTTCACAATTACTATGACATAAAAGATTACTTCTATCAGTATTACAAATTATTAATTACGAATTACTTCAGCCATGCAAACCGATCCCAAACCAGGAACACTATATATTGTAGGCACGCCTATTGGCAATTTAGAAGATATGACCTTTCGAGGGGTGCGAATTTTGCAAGGTGTAGATTTAATTGCTGCTGAAGATACTCGCCACACAGGTAAATTATTGCAACATTTTCAAATTCAGACCCCCCAAGTAAGTTATCATGACCATAATCGCCGCAGTCGTATTCCTGAACTAGTAGAAAAACTACAAATAGGACAAGCGATCGCTTTAGTTACAGATGCTGGAATGCCCGGAATTTCCGATCCTGGCTATGAGCTAGTCAAGGCTTGTATTGATGAGGGTATTTCAGTGGTTCCCATCCCCGGTGCAAGTGCTGTAATTACTGCCCTCAGTGCAGCCGGACTACCAACGGATAGGTTCGTATTTGAGGGATTTTTACCTGCAAAAGCCACACAACGCCGCCAACAATTAGAATTACTCAAAATCGAGTCTCGAACCCTGGTTTTTTATGAATCCCCCCACCGCTTAAAAGGTACTTTACAAGACTTAGGGGAAATTTTAGGTGATCAACGCCAAATTGTCATGGCGAGGGAGTTAACTAAATTTTACGAGCAATTTTGGCGCGGTACAATCGCCGCAGCACTTGCTTACTACCAAGAAGGAGAAAGAGAACCCCAAGGTGAATATACTTTAGTTGTGGCAGGTGCTATACCCAATCAAACCCAGCTTTCAGAAACTGAATTAAAAGCTGAATTGGCACAGATGATTAGCCAAGGGATATCCCGCTCCCAAGCTAGTCGAGAACTGGCAAAAATAACCTCCCTACCTCGTCGCCAACTCTATCAACTCGCATTAGCGATCGATATTAACAAATAATCACCCGAAGCTCCAAAAAAATCATAGTTCCCATGAATGCCTTGCAAGTCTCTGGGAGCGAATGAAAACAATGTGTGGGAGAGCCAAAATACTTATTACTTGAGGACTTACGCCAGTGTCACAAAATTATGGCAACTGGCACACATACTTAAATTTGGTATCAAACTCTATGTTTCTTGATTTACAAGAATTATAGACAAATCACTACTATGTGACAGCTTGAGGTGAAATGTGCCAATTGCGTAAGTCCTGTACTTATTACTTATTATTTATTACTTATTACTTATTACTTATTAATGGTTGTGGCTTTTGAATTGAAGATAGTGTAGTATTGATTACATAATCTTTGTAAGATAGTATTCAGTACAACCATTTTTATTCAGGTCTGACTTGAGTAAGTAATATTTGCCCTTAGGAATTAAGTCTGTAGGGGGGTATTTATTCAAAGTAAAGGCAGGATTATAATGGTAAATATCGACGACTAGGACGAATAAGGAACTGGTAAGAATGACCCAAGTGGTTTTAGGAGAAAATGAAGGAATAGATTCGGCTTTGCGCCGCTTCAAACGTCAGGTTTCTAAAGCTGGCATTTTAGCGGATGTAAAATATCATCGGCACTTTGAAACACCAATAGAAAAGCGTAAGCGGAAGGCAGTTGCTGCTAGACGCAAGCGACGTTTTAAATAACCTATTTGTTAGATGCTGACATTACTTGACGACATTCTTGCGGAACTTTGTATGAGGCAACATATAATATAAATGCGCTTGATTAGTGCGGGATGCAAAAGCTTACGAAGTTATGAAAACTTTGAAACACTTGGCACAAACTAATTGTGAAAAACTGAATAGTTTTAAATCTCATACAATGTACGCAGTACAGCTCCCACTGTAATTCCTCTGTCGCATATCGTATCTCTAACTGGAGCTTTGACCTAGGTACTGTTTTTGTAGACAAGACTTAACAGTTGTAGACAATTGTCAACGTTTTTTCATGTGTTTGATGCATAATTTTTGCTAAAATCAACCTGATTCATTAGCGAACAATCTCTTGATGAATATGCAAAAACCAAGCACTGATCGAGAGATCCGCAAATAATTTAATATCTGAAAACGCGGACGGCTCAGCCGTGTAAGCCTACTGAGGGATAACCGCTCCCATGCTCCTTATGAAGTAGGAAGTAATGTCCGGCAACTCTAGACTTTACAGAGCAGATTAGTGACCAAGGAACCATTTGCTACAAAGCAAAGGAACCAAGCCTTTCGGCATTTCTAATTGAGTGAATTTATACCGTAAAGTTGGACTTGCCTATATTTGCGGATTTATGCCGGAATATGTGTAAGTTTTTACAAGCGGTTGAGCATCAAATTTACAAAAATTACAGTATAGCCACCATTGGGTAAATATCCCGTGAGGCGATCGCTTATGGCATCATGGTTGAATAGGATAGGATGAACACCTACCTATCAACCATAATTTTTTTCTATCCTCCCTCTCCCAATACTTAGGGCTTGCTGAAAAAGTCCCTTGGTGGAGGTAGGGAACAGGGAACAGGCAACAGGCAACAGGCAACAGGCAACAGTTTCATCCCTGATTTTTTCTATTCTTTTTACCAGAAAAAATGATCACGACTCGCGCTACCCAGAGCGACTGTCGTCGTCGCGGGGTCGCTCGTCAATGCAAGGTTTTAAATATCAAACCCCTGTTTGATTGTACTTTCTCCGGAGAAAACAGCCCTTATGCATTGATTTATCAATGTTTTATAATTATTTAGCAGACTCTACTTAAAATGATGTCTTGCCATGACAGGTAAAGGATTAGGTTGCAATTTATGATTTATCAGACTCAGAAAGACTGAAATCATTACTATTACAGCGGTTCATTGCCTTCTCTACCCCTTGTTTGAGAGATAATTCCACACATTCAACAACAAACCGGATTACCTCAGACATAAGTTGATTTTCCGCAACTGAAAATTTTCCGAGTACATGGGAAACTGTCTTTCTATCATCTTCCTTCACCGCACCCTTTGGTTTACCAATACCAATACGCAACCGAGGGAAGTTTTGTGTGTTCAGATGAGAAATAGTACTTTTCATTCCATTGTGTCCCCCAGCTGAACCAGATAAACGTAGCCTAGTTTTGCCTAAAGGTAAATCCATATCATCATAAATCACCAGTACAGATTCAGGAGACAATTTATACCAATTTGCGACTGCCTGTATTGCCTGTCCCGAAAGGTTCATATAAGTTGATGGTTTTAATAAGCGGATTTTTTTTCTGTCAACGGGTGCAAAACCTTCTCCATAATCTCCTTGAAACTTACGGTTTCCGGCTAAATTAATCTGCCAGGAACGGGATAAAGCATCCACTGCCGCAAACCCAATATTATGGCGAGTTTGGTCGTATTTAGGTTCTGGATTCCCCAAACCAACAATTAGCTGGGGAATTACTAAAGCTTTTTTGGTAGCAGTCTCTGTCATTTGAGTTATCAGTTATCAGTTATCAGTATTTGCACCATTGCCAAGCTCACCAAAATTAGTCTCAGAAAAGAAAGTTAAGAATGTTCTAATACCTGTATCTAAGGCAATTACACGCCCTTGGTTCTCGGTTCGTTGTTGTTGTACTTCCTCCGGCATTGTTAAATAGTATTCACCATAAGCAAGTACTAATCACCGAAAGTTTGTGGCAAGTCTTCTTTATATCTCAATTAGCCTAATATTGTGTAACATATCCCATGTTGATTAACAGCAAACTTGGGAATATAACAATACACTAATGTGAGCATATGTGATTTATTGTGAGCAATAGTTAGCAAAAAAATACTGTTAATTAACCTTTTTCCTTTGTCCCTGCTTCAATTTGTTTAGTTTCCAGCTCCGCAGTGGTTGTCATAGCCTCTTCTAATTGCTCTGCTTCCTTTTGAAATTCATTTTGAAACTCTTTAGAAGCTTCTTGAAAACCCCGAATTGCTTTTCCCATGCTGCGTCCAATTTCTGGTAACTTCTTGGGACCAAATATCAGTAGTGCTACACCCATAATTACAGCCATCTCTGGGAGTCCTATACCAAATATATTCATCAGATTGTGTCTCCTATCAACTCTAACAGTGCCGCAGCAACCCACATTTGTAGTTTAATCCAAAAATCTTAACCATTTAGAATCAAATCAATTTTGCATTTCCAGAAAGTTCCGTCACTTCTCCACACACTAACTGCAAGCAGTGAGCATGTGGGCTTCCCATGAACAACTGTCCGGGATTGTGCAAAGTTTTACTGGATCAGGTTTGTACCAGAAGAAAGACAAAAAAACCCGGACATACCGGGTTATAGAACTAATTTACCTAAACTCTACCAATCTACAGGTACGCCATCAAGAATGAGTGACTTGTTATAGATTTGTAGAATAATCAGCAGAAAAACGAAGAATAAAAGCATAAAAGTTCCCATTAGAGGGGTAGTACCCCAACCTGGAGCAACTTTACCATATTCAGAGTTTAGGGGTCTGAGGATATCTCCTAACCGCGTCCTTTGTGCCATATTTCACCTAAGACTATATTGCCAAAGTTTTTTTAACTTTTCGGTAATATTTTATCGTGAATTACCCCTAGTTTCGCTATAGCCTTCGGCATAGCTTCGCTAACGCTACACTAGGGGCTAAGCGCTGACGCGCACGCTCCGCGTTAAGCGAAGCCATACCGTAGGCTTTACGCGTCTCACTAGCCGTTGCTCCGTTGGGTATTCCCAAAAAATGGGTATCCGGAACTAAATCCAGTCTGAGTCTTACACAGCGTCTCTGGCATTTCTGCCTTTATCCCCTCAAGGAGGAACCCGCGCAGCCATAGGGCTAGCAAAGGCAGTTTGATTTATTTTACGCACAACACCCGTTACACCCGTAGGGTTACGCGCTGACACGCACCCTGGGTGAGAACCGTGAGATGAATGCTTTTCTGCGGTATTCTACCACCAATAGGATCTCGACGTTAAATCTGTAAACAGTAAGCACTCTAAACAATCAACCCGTTACCCTGAAAGCTGCTCAATTAAGAATAGTGGTTTAAAACTTCCTAAACTTGGTATTGTTAAAGCTAGGGTCTGTTTTCAAACCCAAAATTAGCATCAATTGTAGGTTGGGTTGAGGAACGAAACCCAACATTTTCCGTACATCCAGTTGGGTTTCACTTCGTTCTACCCAACCTACACCATAGTTTGAAAACACGCCCTAGTCCCCCACGGGAAAATCCCACAACCAAGGATGAAAATAATTCCCTAACTCTGGGCGGAGAAACCCCGCCCCTACTCCTGAACTCCGAACTCCGAACTCCCTATTTTCAACCGGATGACGCGCTTAAGCGGGGACACACCGGACGCGGAGCGCTCTGTGTCGGGGCGATAAGCCCCAAGGGTCCTCCTCCCCCATCAAAATCTGCGATTTGATGGCTCCCGATTGGTGGGCACCTCAAGCCCCCACCACATAGGTGGAGGAGTGCGTCTCCCTCTCTCCGCGTCTGGTGCGTCTCTTCTTGACGCTAGTCCCTCACGAGAACATCCCACAACCAAGCATGAAAATACCTCGACTGCGACTCCCACTCCTAAGCTGTCAACTAATAACTAACAACTATTTTCTAGCTAGTCTTTCCAAAAGCATTCATGGCAAAATGAAATCTGTAACTTCTTCAAAAACTGGTACCAAAAAGCAGGTTTCACAGAAACAAGAATCTCCCGCCAAAGCGTCAGCTATAGCCCTGTCGTGCATGGCTGCGTTAAGGTGGTGAAAGTGTCAAAAGAATACTATTCGTAATCTACTTTTTTATTATGGAAAATATGGAACCCGCAACAGTTATTAGCATTTCTGTCGGCGTTGTCTTGATTGTAGTCACCGTCCTCTCCATCTATACTTCCTTTGGACCACCGTCTAAACAACTTAGTGATCCTTTTGAGGATCATGAGGATTAGGAGGGAAGGAGAGAAAGAGGGAAGGATGGAAGGAGGGATGGAGTGATGGAGTGATGGAGGGAAGGAGTGAAAGATAAAAAATCCTAACTCCCAACTATCAACCACCAACTACTGATTGCTTCAGCTCAAAGCTGGTAATTTTCCAGGGCTTGATGGTGATACTTTCCTTGGCTGGTAAATTTTCTGGCTGGGATAAAGAACGCTCTAATAAATCTACGGAATTGCCCAAACTCAATCCCAAATCACTCTGTAAACTCAAATCGGCTGTTTCTCCTTGGCACTCATAGCAACGTAGAATCCATTGCTGTGGATTTTCTTCTGCTTGCTTAAATGCCATCAAGATTAAATTGCCTGCTGATAAGTCTAAAAACTTACCTATGGGGGATAAAGCCTTTTTATCCCCTGGCTGGGGCAAAGTGCTGATGGCAATTTGCAACGGTATGTTCAATTCATAACCCCGTCTCACGGTTTGTGCTGCTTGCCAGTTTCCAGTATGGGGATATAAGGCATAGGTAAATTCATGTCTACCTTTGTCTGCTTCTAAATCTGGCCAGTTTGGACTTCTCAACAGGGTTAAACGCAATAGATTCGGTTGGCTATCATAACCGTATTTACAATCGTTAAGTAAGCTGACACCATAATCATTTTTGGTTGCTGATGGGGATTCTATGCCCTCTTCTGTCAAGTCTGCCCAACGTAAAGCTGGTACTTCCCATTTTGCTGTTTCTGCTGGGGTTTGGGGTTTGGTGGAACGGCGAATGGCTCCACAAGGAATTTCATAGGTAGCAAATTCTGATTGGAGATTAAGGGGAAATGCAGCTTTGACCAAGACATGAGATTCCTGCCAATCAACGGTTGTAGCTACTTTCAGTATGGGTGATTGAGACTGAAGGATGTAATCACAGCAAAACTCAGATTTCCCTATTGTTCTCATGACTCTCACTCGTGTTTGTACGGAACCGCTTTCCAGTACTTCAATGGATTCTAGGGCTGCTGATGGTAGGGGACTCTTTTGATAGTTGGGGTCTATGTTCCATGCATCCCAGTATTGACCGCTGTCTTGAAATGCCTGGAGCTGATTGCCTGCTCCGTCTGCAATTATTTCCCTGTGATTAATTTTGTCAAATACACTCGCTAAGTTACCTGTCTCTTCGTCAACGATCGCTCGCAAATATTCATTTTCTAAGGTGACTCCAGGGGCGGAAAATTCTCCTGGTTGCGATGGTAATTCTAATATGGTATTTTCATAATGCGGGCTTGTATTGTATTTTTCGATTTCTTGGGGAGATAACCAGAAAAGAACATAGCCCACAGAAGGAATATTTTTTGCTAAAAATAATAGCTTGCCATCTGCACCTAATTGGGAAGTTTGGGGTTGTCCGTTGGTATCAATGATTTGCCATGCCGAATGAGTTGCACCAATTTCAGGTAAGGAAACTGCAACTACTTCCGATCGCTCCCAGTTGAGGGGGTTGAAAACTACCACAGGTAAACTATGGGGATGTGGTGGTTCTGGCAGGTTAATTTGGGATGCGATCGCATCTAAGGACTGTTGTAATATTTCTGTGCCTACCCGTTCTACTTGTTGCCATTCTGGTAGGGCATCTTGGTACACTTCGGTGATGGAGGTACCGGGAAGAATATCATGGAATTGGTGAAATAAAACCTGCTTCCAAGCTGTTTCTAATTTTTTTTGGGGATAAGTAATACCACTGGTGATGTTAGCAAAAGAAGCAAATAATTCGGCTTGGTATAACAGGTTTTCACAGTTTCTATTCCAGCGTTTTTGATCTGCATGGCTGGTATAGCAGCCGCGATGGAATTCTAGGTACAGTTCGTCGTTCCATGTGGGGAGTGTGGGTGATGGGGTGATGGGGTGATGGGGTGATGGGGTGATGGGGAGTATGGGGTGATGGGGAGATGGGGAGGCAGAGGGAGATGTGGTTTCTGTGCCGTTGGTATCTACAGGAAGTTGTTGTGTTGGTGTTATTTGCTGTAAATACTTTTCGGCAGTGATAAATTCTAGAGGAGGTAAGTGAGGGGAGTTTTGCCAACGTCGGGCGATTTCTAACATATCACGGGTGGGTCCACCGCCATGATCCCCCACACCAGCCAGCCATAGGGATGATTTTAACCCTGTTTGACTTTGCCATTCACAGTCATATGCCGCCATTTTCATAGGATCGATACCTTCACCAATGGCAGAGGACATCAGACTCAATACTTGACTCCCATCAGGCGATCGCCACCAGAAAAAATCGTGGGGAAATCTGGTAGTATCGTTCCAGCGCAATTTCTGGGTAACAAAGTACTCTACCCCTGCCTGCTGTAAAAATTGGGGTAAAGTCCAACAAAAGCCAAAGCTATCGGGAACCCACACCACCGTTGAGAGTTTGCCAAATTTTTCTATCCCATAACATTGTCCGTACAGTAATTGACGAACAATGGATTCCCCAGAGATTAAATTCAAATCTGGCTCAATCCAAAAACTACCTACCACTTCCCAAACTCCGGCATCTATAGCAGCCTGTATACCTTCAAATAAGTCGGGACGATGTTTTTCTATCCATGCATACAGAGCCGGGGTAGAGTGGCAAAAAATCAGCTCTGGGAAGTCCTTTTGCAGCCGTAACACCGACTCAAAAGTATTTTGTGCTGCCTTCCAAGTTTCACTCACCCGCCATAACCATGCCATGTCTAAATGTGCATGACCTAAAAGATAGATTTTTGATTGGGGATGGAAGATGTTTGTTTGAATTAAGCGATCGCGTAGTAAAGTTAATGAGGAATCTATTTCTGCTTTGGATGAGCCTACACCATCAATATCCTTTACCATTGCAGCTAATATCTCTAACTTTTCTGGAGCAAATGTTTTCAGGTACTGTTGCAGTACTGCCAACTCATCAGCTACAAATCCCGGTTCTGGGAGACTATCATCAGTGGATTGATAAACTAAACGGGAACTCATCAAAGCTCCATCACAATGTCCGGGACTTACCAAACGGATGGTAACAATAAACTCATCCCCTGGATTCACCTGATGTTCGAGTAATACCCTGGGGGAAAAATCAAATAAATCTCCCTCTGCTGCTAACTTTCCATTGACATATACCTGAGCATTATCAGCCCACCAAACTAATGCCAGTCGTAGTGATAAACCAGTTGTTTGATAACCTTGTATATCAGTAGGAATAACTATGTGTTGCCCCAACCATAGAACCTTTTTACCTCCATTCCAAGTGATATTTCCTTGGTTATTCAGTTGGGGAATATTCCAACTAAAAATATTCGCTGCTGTGACATCCCTGGCTTCTACAGCATCCGCACAATATCGCCAACCAGAGTAGATATCAACCTGACTGTAAGAGCGTAACTTCTCAATGGCATCTGAGATAATTTCTGTATTTGCTGGTGATACTGGGGTAGTCATACAATTTTAGATTTTGGATTTTAAATTTTCGATTGTCTCCACAGATAAAACCGGGGTTCGGAGTTCGGGGTTCGGAGTTCGGGGTTCGGAGTAGGGGCGGGGTTTCCCCGCCCGGAGTGAAGGAGGGAAGGAGGGAAGGAGGGAAGGAGGGAAGGAGGGAAGGAGTGAAGGAGGGAAGGAGGGAAGGAGGGAAGGAGGGAAGGAGTGAAGGAGTGAAGGAGTGAAGGAGTGAAGGAGTGAAGGAGGGAAGGAGGGAAGGAGGAATGCATTAAATCCCAACCGTCAACCGTCAACTGTCAACCGTCAACTGTCAACCATCAACCACCAACTAACAACTAACAACCACTAACTAACAACTATTTCTCTCAAAGAACTTGGGTATGGAATTTGCTGGTAAGGATACAGATTACTTTTCGAGCATATTTCGCTAAAATCAGATTCTAAATCCCTACTTTCATTATCTAATAGCAATCTCCACCTCTAGTAACAGAAGTACTTGAAACTTAATCTATCTATTGCTATATTTACCGAGTATTTTTATTGTTTAGCGGGAGTCTCAACACGTAAACACAAATCTCAATTAGAACCTAATTACCATGCCTGCCGCTGACTCCGAAAAATATCAAAGCCGACTGTTTAACTTTTTCCATCAGCAAACGCGACGCTGGGGGGAAAAAGTTCAACGTACCTTTCGTCATGTTAAAGTTAACGCCAACTGGTCAGTAGAAGCACTACTGCATTCTGCGGTGTTAATGATGCGGAAAGTGATTGAATCCCGTGGTAAAAGGCTGAAATCGGGAAAACAGCAGGATACATCGACAGTTTCCACAGAATATACAGATAATCAACAGCAAGAGTTAATTAATAGTCAGGGGAATATCAACCCATCACTTACTGGTTCTACTGACGATAGAGAAATTGCAATTGAGACACAGATAGTACATCAGCCCAAAGGAACAATTGTATTTTTAGATACAGCGATCGCAAAATTTGAATCCAATGCTCTAGTACCAGTTTCTCAGGTTACTGGAGGATTCTTTGCATTTATACAAACTCAGTTCAAAATCTTTGTTTATGGGCAAAAAGCAGTTGAAAAATCTGAGAACAAACAAAGACATGGAATTCAAGAATTCATCTCTGCTGCATTGGATGCTTTATTCGATCGCAATAAAAACAATACAAATAAAATCAGTATAAATACTGTTAAACAAATACCTTTAACTCCTCCTCCCTCCCAAAAATCGCCAACCCCTAACCCAGAAAGCGGAGAAATTGCAGATCCTTGGCTTACCCTCAATGATTTGTTTGGTAATTCCCAGTCAAGACTACCAGAAGAAGCAGAAATAGAAGTAAATAATGCTGTTGTTAACCCATCAATCGAAAAATCTCCCCGAAATTGGCTGAGGATTTACAAGCAGTTTTTACGACAACCACAAACAGATGTGGGATTAGTCAAGCAGCAACCAGAAAACGTCGATATCACTCCTGCGTCAACATCATCCAATGACACGTCATCCCTATCTGAGTTAGGCACTACCAACAATCAAATAGAAACCAATCCAGACTTTATAGAAACCCAAGCCAAAATGGTGGGTTATGCTCAACATCCCCTAGAAAAAGTTTTGGCATGGTTGGATAATGGTATGCTGTGGTTGGAAGAAAAAATTGTCACAGTATTTAATTTTATTCAGAGTTTGTGGCGAAGAAAATAAATCGGCTTGCTAAAAAAGTTTGATGGTTCTGTGTTGGGTTACGCTCCGCTCCAACGCCACTTGCTATATGCCGGGAAACCCATCCACTGCAGTGGCTCCCCAACCTACAATATACTACTTCCCAGCAAGCCAAGCTTCTAAATCAGCAACACTGGTAAAATCAAGCATTGCTTCCCCTAAATCCTCCAATTGAGGAATTGATAAATTCTCAATCTGTTCTTGCAATTGGGAAGATAGGGAGCCAAAACGACGGTTAAGTTGACGGTTTAGCAAAGCTAATTCTCCTTGCTTTTTCCCTTTCTCGATACCTTCTTCCATCCAACTGGTGACTATTTGCATAACATCCTCCTGCTGTCTTGGTTCAATCCTAGCAAGTTGTGATTCAAAGCTTGCTTGTTCTGAGGGGCTTAATCTCAGATAGGTATCAATAAATCCAGAAATTAATTGTATTTGGGCTGGGTTTAACCCCAAGCTAGCTAGCAATTGTAATGACATCAGCTTCACTGTGGGACGCTCTCCAGCATCCATTCCCATTTTGGACATTAATGCACTTGCTACGGGATTTTGCTGGTTTACAAAGGCTTGCCATTGTAGTTGATTTAGCTGCACCACTTCGTAGTTAAATTCCAGAATTATTTTGTTGGGAAAATCAATCCGGTAGCAATTTGGTTCTGGTGTGAGTGGGGAATCGTGGGAATAAATGACGATTGGATAAATTGGGAGAGTGTATTTTTCGTGTAAACGTGCAAAGTATATAAACATACGTCGTTCAAAATCTTCCTGGGAGTAAGATTGATGTTCGACATGGATAATAAATACAGTTTCTTGGTTGCTAAATTTGGCTTTGACTGCGATATCAAGGACTTTTTTCTCTCCTTGTGTAACATCGGTAAATATTTCTTGGGGGAGAAATTCGAGGGAATCCCGTTCCCAGTATGTGCTGACTTGGGGGAAAAACAACTCGATAAATTCCGGGAAAAAATTGGAAAGGAGTTCTTTAAAAAGGCGAACGTGGTCTATCTGTGGCATTTATAATTGGCTTGGTGTGGGGTATCTGGGACAAATTTCCAGTTTTACCAATCATCTCAAATTCCCGTTACCTAATTTTTAGGGAACCTCTCCCTCAGCACAAGCTATCCCTTGACAATCAAGACAGCAATCCCTCGTAGGTTGGGTGGAACGTACACGGAGTGTTCCCGTAGGGTAGTGGAACCCAACATAAAATATGAAGAAAACAGAAATTATTTGAACAACAAAAGACCTTTCATATCAAGTCCGCCTGATGAGTTGTGATATAGTAAGCCCCATTGCAGTCCTAATGATAAGTCTTTAACCGGACATGATATCAAGTCTCAACATAAAGATATAGCTATAGCCAGTCAAGTTAGGACGTTTTTGATGTTGACAGTTGACAGTTGACAGTTGACAGTTGACAGGTGGGAGTCATTGAGTCAAGCAATACTGTCCTAATCAAGATGGCTACAGCTATAGTTTTAGGGAGAAAATATAAAAACAAAAGGATGTGATAAGCCCCAGGCTTGATGCAAAGCGTATCGCATTTTATTCGTTCCCTACAAAAAACTTCAATTAATAATTTTTTTCTATAATTTTGAGAATATCTGAAGCAACCCGAGACCAAGTGTAATATCTTTCACTCAAATCACGCCCATTTTGCCCCATGGTTTTTGCTCACTCTGGATTAGAAAGAAGGTAATTTATCGAAGCTGCAAAAGCATCAGGATTTTGGTAGTCCGTTACCAGTAGACCATTTTGATGTGGGATAATAACTTCAGGATTACCACCTCGTAAAGTCGTAATGGTACATAGACCTGTTGCCATCGCTTCATAATGAACCCTAGCTAATGGCTCCTGCCATTGAGAAGCACAGACGAAGATATCACCTAAGAGAAAGTAATGGTGGATCTTAGCTGGTGAATTGACACTCTCCTGCCTAAAGGCGAGGAGATTCTTGATTCAACGAGTCCACTTAAACTAGACCCCTTGCGGTATCTAGCCCAGAGGTGGTTCTCTCCTCAAGCGTTGACTTTCCGAGTGCCCCTCGGTAGTTGGATTGCTCCAAAATTTGTTTGAGTTGAATTCTGTGTCGTCTAGTCTCCATGAAGATTTTACCTATTTCTGGAAAAGAGCTAGAACTATGAAATAGAACCCCATATCTTCAATTGTCAAGGTACAGATTGCCCTTAGGCAGTTGGGTTTTTATACAGGTTGATTACCGTTCCTGTTAGATTGAATTTTACTACAAATTGACTGAGGCGTAAACGCCTCTAACGGCTTTCATCCCTTACCTGAAGTACGCCTGAATCTCTTCGCCAAGCGAAGAGACTCAGACTCAAGGGTTTTCAGCCTGTTTTCTTATAACCCTGATAACCCCGATTGTTTCAAACAATCGGGGTTATTGTTTATACTTCCCTCATTTCATTATCCCTTCATCTCATCATCCCCTCACTCTTTCCCTCTTTCATTCCGTACTCCTTCACTCCTGCCAATGTCTTTGTAGAATATTGTTGTCAGATCAAAATATGCAAATTCAAGAGGCAAAAGGTAAATAATGCGCTTACTACACACAATGCTACGAGTTGGCAATCTTGAAGAATCTTTACAATTTTATTGTGATGTTCTGGGAATGAAGTTGTTACGCAGAAAAGATTATCCGGGGGGTGAGTTTACCCTCGCTTTTGTTGGTTATGGTGATGAAGCTGACAATACAGTTTTAGAACTGACCTATAACTGGGGTGTAGAAGATTATAACTTAGGTGATGCTTACGGACATATTGCCATTGGAGTTGATGATATTTACACTACCTGTGAGGAAATCAAAAAACGCGGGGGAAAAGTAGTGCGAGAACCAGGTCCCATGAAACATGGTTCTACGGTAATTGCCTTTGTTGAAGACCCTAGCGGGTATAAAGTCGAACTCATTCAAACCAAGACTCAAGACTCTGCTAACCGGGAACCAACTCAACAGCAGCTTGTGTCTCAGTAAGTAACTGGGTCAAATTAAATATAAAACCTCACCTCGCCTGACGGCACCCCTCTCCTTCGTAAGATACCAATGGCGAATCAGGGGTATCACCCTCTTGGGAGTGGGGGTAGAAAAAACCCAGCTCAAATTATGACAGTAATCCCCAGTTTTTAGCATAATCAGGGGTCATGCCCACTATTCGCCAGCAGCATCCTTAGTAAGCAGAGGGACCAGGGGTGAGGTTAAGTCTTACATTTTCTTACGCCTACCTAGCTAGAAAATGGTTGTTAGTTGTTAGTTGTTAGTTGATGGTTGACAGCTTAGGAGTGGGAGTCGCACTCGAAATATTTTGATGTTTGGTTGTGTACCACAATTCATGCAGGACTAGCTAGAAAATAGAGAGTTCGGAGGGAAGGAGTAGGGGCGGGGTTTCCCCGCCCGGAGTGAGGGGATTATTTTTATGTTTGGTTACGTACAAATGTACATGGGGGACTAGCTAGAAAATGGTTGTTAGTTGTTAGTTGTTAGTTGATGGTTGATGGTTGATGGTTGACAGCTGAGGTGTGGGAGTCGCACTCGAGGTATTTTCATGCTTGGTTGTGAGATTTTCTCGTGGGAGACTGACTTGAAAATAGGGGTTAGGTGTTTGGGGTTAGGGACTGTTTTCAAACCCAAAATTAGCATCAATTGTAGGTTGGGTTGAGGAACGAAACCCAACATTTTCCGTACACCCAGTTGGGTTTCACTTCGTTCTACCCAACCTACACCATACATAGTTTGAAAACACGCCCTAGGGGTTGGGGAAAATAGATTTTCATGTGTACGCAGTTCATGATGGCTACTTAATATAGAACGAGAATGCAGGTGATAAAGTTGAGTGTCAAAAAAAGTTTTGAGCAGAAAATTAACTCTCATAAGTTTTTGGCAGGTGGTTTAGTCGGTTGCAGTATATTGAGTCCAATGTGCTGCTTATCTGCTGCTTATTCAGTACCAATTACGACTCCAGCTCAAACTTCAGACACTAAACACACTTACATTCCCAGAACAATTACTGATCAAAATACTGTATTAACTACAGGCATAATTAATACTAATTGGCGATGCTCCCAAAGGGAACTGCACAAGAGACGAGGGTGTACCTTACAAGTATCGCCACCAGAAACCCAGAACAGTTTCTCCATCGCAGAATTTTCACCTAGCAAAGAGTCCAGTAACTCTCCGTTATCTTTAGAAACCCAAATAATTAATAATAATGAAGTTCCCAACTCTGAACCTGTAGCCCCACAACCATCTGTTGACCAACTTGCGGATATTCAACCTACTGATTGGGCTTATCAAGCTTTGAAGTCTTTGGTGGAACGTTATGGTGTAATATCTGGCTATACAGATAATACGTTTCGTGGGGCTCGCTCTGTTACCCGTCACGAATTTGCTAGTGCTTTATTAGCTACCCTGGATAATTTAGATCGATTGACGGGGGATATCAGTGAAGAATTTCTCAAAAGTGATGCGGTTGTTGCTAGACGGCTACAAAGGGAATTTGCTCAGGATTTACAGGAATTGCGGTTGCGGACCCATTTGATGGAACAACGAGCTAATCGTTTGCAAGCACAACAATTTTCTCCTACCACTAAACTCCAAGGAGAATCAATTTTTGCCTTCACTGATGGAAACCAAGCTAGTACTACGGTAATTAGTCGCACCCGGTTGAATCTGAATACGAGTTTCCAAGGTAAAGATTTACTGGTGACTCAGTTAGAGGTTGGTAATAATGGAACTGATGCCATTGCTAAATCCCAGCAAGAAAATTTGAATTTATTGGGAACCGATGGTTTGATTGCTAATGGTGGGGGACTGGATATTGTTGGGGTAAAATCGGGGGTGCGGTTGCGGCGATTGTACTATAGTTTTCGTCCTGCCCGTGATGTGGAGATGGTGGTGGGAGCCAAGATGTCACCGCGAGATTTTATTGATCGAAATTCCTATGCCAATAATGAAGGGGTGGATTTTAGTTCCAGTTTTTTTCTCAACAATCCCCTGATAGTACAAAACCAAATTGATGGTGCTGGTGGTGCGGGGGTGGCTATTGTCTGGCATCCTGATAATAGTAAACTATCTTGGCGATCGCTCTACATTGCTGCGGATGCTGATAAAACTAATGGAAATAGTAATGGTGGTTTATTTGGTGACAGATATCAAGCCAGTATGGAGGTGGAATATTTAGCTAGCAATAACTTTTCACTGAAATTACAATTTACTAATGCTTTAGTTAATAATACTGATATTAATGCCTTTGGTATTAATGCCGAATATGCTTTCAATCAAAATACGGGAATTTTTACTCGTTTGGGATTTGGTAGCTACCAAGGATTTAACACCGCCATCGGTGAAGATTTAGATTTACATCCTGTAACCTGGGCCTTAGGTGTGGGATTTCGCAATCTCTTAATTCCTGGTAGTGTGGCTGGTATAGCTGTGGGACAGCCTTTTGTTACCAGTGGATTGGGAAACGCGACTCAAACCAATTTTGAGGTGTTCTATAATTTATCACTGAAAGAAAATTTCAGTATTACCCCCACATTTTCCTTGGTAACTAACCCAGATAACGATCGCACCCAGGATACAATTTGGCAAACTACCCTGAGAACCGTGATTTCATTTTAGATTTGTATCAGGAATGGAGTCATACTGGACTAATATGCTAGAAATAATCAGTAAGATAATCACTTTCGGGTCACTTCCATATTGTTGAGGAGAACAGAGTCTGGTTGATATGCTATCCAAAAAATTAAGGTAAAGCTAAAAATAATTACTAACCATATAATAGCTGAAAATAAACATATAATAACTGAAAACAAGATAGGCCTTATTGGACCATGAGTTTCAAATGAAAAAAAGGTAAAGTTAAAAGTAAGTGCTAACCATATAATAGCTCCAATAAAGCGAAGCTTTATTGAGTTATGAATTCCAAATGAAAGAGTGGATGTTTCGGGATCTTGTGGATTGTATCGAACCTTTACTGATGAAGCACTCTCTAGTTTATTGAGAATATCTTGGTGTACCTGTCTGCGACCAGTCGAAGCATATCCAAATGCCAATCGGGAACTAGTGTATGTTCTATCCATGACAGAGTAACGATACTCAACCTTTACTTCATATACTTCATAAGTTGTTCCGTCATGGCTAACTGAACTCTCCTCAAGAGACAAATTGGTTATTGTGCCCGTTACAGATGACCAATTAGAAGCTTCGACTGATTTATTGGCAGAGTCAATACTATACCTAAGTAAACCAAACCCAATAATGTAAGAGGCAATTATAGCAAAGAAAGATAGACATTTGTCATGTAGTCGGATCATCTGTTTTCTAAAATTCAAAATGCTATAAGTTGTAATTATATTTTTCTTTTACTCTTTATCATGGAAATTATACCCCAAGTTGCCATCCTCAATGGTACAAACTAATAGTGCATGAAAATTTATTTAATTTCCCTGCTCTTCGTTCCCCTGATTTTTCAATTCGAGTAAGAATAAATATAACTAGAACATGGGATACTCATTAAGGGTGCCAATCCTCCAGATTTATTTGTGAGATGGAACCCAAAGAAAAAATAGTATAAATGATAACTAAAATTACTGACTTAGTCTAAAATCTAAAATTCTAAATCCGAAACAGTAAATATGCAGCCTACAGATCCAGATAAATTTACAGATAAAGCTTGGGAAGGTATAGTTAAATCTCAGGATATAGTACGTGCTTATCAACAGCAACAACTTGATGTTGAACATTTAATTATTGCTCTACTACAACAGGAAAATGGACTAGCTGCGCGGTTAATAAATCGCACTGGGGTAGATGCTAGCCGTTTACAACAACAACTAGAGGAGTTTATCCGCCGCCAACCCAAGGTTGGTAAAAGTGACCAACTTTACCTCGGCCGAGCCTTGGATGAGATGCTGGATGTAGCCGAGAATGCCAGGGTGCGGATGCAAGATTCCTATATTTCCATAGAACACATGCTCCTGGGATTTCTGGAGGATGAACGGGTTGGCAGAAGAATTTGTAAGGGTTTGGATTTAGATACCGCCAAGTTAGAAAGTACTATTAAAGCTGTGCGCGGTAGTCAAAAGGTCACAGACCAAAATCCCGAATCCCGCTATGAAGCTCTACAAAAGTTTGGCAGGGATTTAACCGAGCAAGCAAAATCGGGAAAATTAGACCCAGTAATTGGGCGGGATGATGAAATTCGCCGGCTAATTCAAGTCCTATCCCGTCGTAGCAAAAATAACCCCGTCTTAATTGGCGAACCGGGAGTAGGTAAAACTGCGATCGCTGAGGCTTTGGCACAAAGAATTGTCAAGGGCGATGTACCGGAGTCTTTGAAGAATCGCCAATTAATTGCCCTGGATATTGGTAGTTTGATTGCTGGGGCAAAATACCGAGGTGAGTTTGAAGACAGGCTAAAATCTGTTTTACGGGAAGTCACGGAATCTAATGGTCAAATTGTCCTATTTATTGATGAACTACACACCGTTGTCGGTGCAGGCTCAGGACAACAGGGTTCTATGGATGCGGGGAACTTACTCAAACCCATGTTGGCACGGGGAGAATTGCGCTGTATTGGCGCGAGTACCTTGGATGAGTATCGTAAATACATTGAGAAGGATGCAGCCTTAGAACGGCGTTTTCAACAGGTCTTTGTGGATCAACCAACCGTGGAAAATACCATTTCTATTTTGCGGGGTTTGAAGGAACGCTACGAAGTCCACCACAATGTGAAAATTTCTGACTCGGCGTTGGTAGCAGCCGCTACCTTGTCTGCTAGGTATATTAGCGATCGCTTTTTGCCAGATAAGGCAATTGATTTAGTGGATGAAGCCGCAGCCCAGTTGAAAATGGAAATCACCTCCAAGCCTGCGGAATTAGAAAATATTGATCGCCGTTTGATGCAGTTGGAGATGGAAAAGCTATCCTTAGCAGGGGAAGAAAAGGCCACTTTCCAAACCCAACAACGGATGAGCTTAATTGAGGGAGAAATCACCCAATTAACGGCAAAACAAAATGAGTTAAATGGGCAATGGCAAGGGGAAAAGCAGGTATTGGAAGCCATTAGTGCCCTCAAGCAAGAGGAAGAAAATCTGCGGGTACAAATAGAGCAAGCAGAACGCGCCTATGACCTCAATAAAGCGGCACAATTAAAGTATGGTAAGTTGGAAGGAGTTCAGCACGACCGAGAGGCGAAAGAAACGGAACTGCTGAGAATCCAGAGCCAAGGTACTACCCTGCTGCGGGAACAAGTCACGGAAGCAGATATTGCCGAAATTGTGGCCAAGTGGACGGGTATTCCGGTTAATCGCCTCCTGGAATCAGAAAGACAGAAACTATTAAAATTAGAAAGCCACCTACATAAACGGGTGGTAGGGCAACAGGAAGCCGTGGAAGCTGTTTCTGCGGCAATTCGTCGCGCCCGTGCGGGGATGAAAGATCCCGGCCGCCCCATTGGTTCGTTTTTATTCATGGGACCTACTGGTGTGGGTAAAACAGAACTGGCCCGTGCCTTGGCTCAATTCCTCTTCGACTCCGATGATGCCTTGGTGCGGTTAGATATGTCCGAGTACATGGAAAAGCACTCCGTATCTCGTCTTGTGGGAGCGCCTCCCGGATATGTGGGTTATGAAGAAGGGGGACAACTCTCCGAAGCCATCCGCCGTCGCCCCTATTCCGTGGTGCTATTGGATGAAGTGGAAAAAGCCCACCCAGATGTATTTAATATACTGTTGCAAGTCTTAGATGACGGTAGGATTACTGATTCTCAAGGGCGCAACGTCGATTTTCGCAATACCGTGATTGTGATGACAAGTAACATCGGTAGCGAACACATCCTGGATATATCTGGAGATGATTCCCAATATGATAAAATGCGGAATCGGGTAATGGATGCCTTGCGATCGCACTTTAGACCCGAATTCCTCAACCGGATAGATGATTTAATTATCTTCCATCCCCTCAGTCGCAGCGAAATGGGAAGGATTATCCGCATCCAACTCAAGCGGGTGGAAAACCTCCTCGCCGATCAAAAAATCTCCTTAGAAATAACCAACGCAGCCTGTGATTACCTAGTAGAAGTCGGATATGACCCAGTTTACGGTGCACGTCCCATCAAACGGGCAATTCAGCGAGAAGTCGAAAATGCCCTAGCCACCAAAATATTAGAAAATACCTTTATTGCTGGGGATACAATTGCGATCGATAAAGGTAAAAATGGGTTGACATTTGAGAAAAAAAAGTCACCGCAAATGTCAGTGTCTGCCAATAGTAAAGACCTATTAGAAGCATCCCATGAATCTTAACTAGTGGTCTGTTCCATTAATTTTGATAATTTATTGTAGTGCGGGCATCTTGCCCGCTTTCTGGAAACAGGGAGCATCTTGCCCGCTTTCTTACAGCAGGGAGCGAGACGCTCCCACTACATTCTTACAGCAGGGAGCGAGATGCTCCTACTACATTGGGCTTGCTGAATAACTGAAAAATATTGATTTATCAATGCTTTGAGGCTATTTTTTGGGTAATAAGTGCAAGTCAATTGGAATTTTAGGTTTAAAAATCCTTGTATATAGAATTTTTGATGATAAAAAAAATAGACTGAAACTTTTCCCTGTCTCTTGTTCTCTGGGCGGGGAAACCCCGCCCCTACGTGTCCCATGTTCCTTCTTCCTTATTCCCTACCCACACCAAAAGACTTTTATGCCTAACGGCACGCTCCGCGAACAGCAAGCCCTAATTACTTATTCGCTGTAATAAAAACAAAGCGGTCAGGAAATTCCAGAATAGACTGTTGAGCATATTTTTGTTCCATTTCTGCCAGACCTTCTGCTAATTGTTGATCGTCAAAGAATGAAAGTAAGGACATATAGCGATTTTTCACCATGTGAAAGTATTTGGATTTAGGAATCACCTGAAGATATTCCACAAAATTAACTGATACATGGAAACCTACTTTCTCAAGTAATTTTGCCAACTTTTCATAGTGAGGTTGACCCCTTTCATATCGCTGCAAAGCTTTGCTAAATAAAGGATAATCAATGGTTGGAGGCAGAAGTATCAACAAAAAATTTCCCCCAATAGGTAGTCTTTGAAACAAACGACTAAATAGTAATTCTTGCTCCTCTATATGATGAATTACTTCTTTCATGAAAACCTGATTATAAACTTCGGCTTGGGAGACAAAATCAATTGCATCTATTGCCATAGTTTTATATTGATCACTGGATGGTAATTGTTCGAGCATCTTTTCAGAACAATCCACACATATAATCGGATTATCTAACTGTATCTGTTCCAGAATTGCTTTGGAATACATCCCTGTACCACAGCCTAAATCCACTAAAGTATCTGTTGGTTTCAAATGTAAATATTCAATTATATTTGTAGCCATAAATTGAATATATTCGTCCGAGTAAGACCATAAATCATCATAAATGCTGCCTATTTTTTGATAGTGTTCTTGATTTGTTCCACCCATGTCTTTAATTCCTATTTATGATTTAAAGTAAATTTCTCGCTTTGAGCTGCAAATATTTATCTACTAATCCATCAGAAATTTGATTTGCAGGTGCATCTAATACTAATACACCCTTTTGCTTTAACTGAGCAAAAGCTACTTGTCTTTGGGCGAGTAAATCCAAGGCTACTGCACGGCTATATGCTGCTGTTACATCTGCGGTAAAAGTATGAGCCATCTCATCTACTAAAGGATCGCGCAAGGTAACGCAAAATGGTAGGTAACGGGGTGCAAGTCTAGAAAGTGCTGCTAACAGTTCCGCTGAGGCTGTGGCATCCACTAAGTCGGTAATAACTACTACCAAGGCTCGCCGGGTTTGCTGTTGGACAACATGAGTCACCGCCCCTAAATAATCGGATTCTAGTAGTACTGGTTGAATGGGTGTCAAGCGATCGATCAGACTTGTGAGATGGTGTTCTCCCCTATCTGGAGGTAGCCAAGCATGCATTTGTCGATCAAATACACCCAAGCCCACGCGATCGCCCCTTCTCAATCCTGTCAATGCTAGGGATAAAGCGGCATTCAGTCCCCAGTCAAATCTCTGCAAGCCATGTACCCTAGCAGTCATTAATCTGCCCCGATCCAGCAAAATTAATAGGGTTTGTTCCTGTTCGGGTTCTAGTACCCTAATTAATGGGGGTGCATTGGTAGTACTTACCCGACGGGCGGTAGCTTTCCAATCCACAAATCGTAAATCATCACCGACTCGGTAGTTACGCAGTTCGGCAAACTCCGTACCAATACCCAATTGGCGGCGAAATTGACGCATGGAACCAGATGATTGTAAAGTCAGGCGGATAGATAGCGATCGCAATCCCACTAAATCTGGATATACCCAAACTTTCAAGCTCTGGGGAATTTTGCGATTGTCCCAGGCTAACCCCCAACTACCCAATTGTCTCACTTGAATATCTCCCCAAGGAAATTCTCCCCGTTTGTTGGGGTGAACTGTATAATCTAATTCCTGGGTGCTATTACTAGGCACAGTGGTTGTTAATACTGGTGTAGAGACATCAAAACTACTGGGGTAATAGTCACTGATTTGGACAATGGCATTGGTATTAGCGGATTTGACCCGCAACACAACCAAGTTATCCCTACCAATAGATAATCGCGGTAGCAATTCCCTAGTTACCTCAACTCGGTTCCGCCTCACCAACCAACCATCTACCAACATTAATATCAGTACTATGACATCAAAAACCAGAGTTAGGTTGATACTGGTGGCAATATCAAAGAAAATAGCTGTAATGGGAGCGATCGCAATTCCCAATATCAATAAAAGATAAACCCGTGTTGCTGGAATCATAATTTACTTCATTTGGACTAGCTTGAAAATAGGGAATTCGGAGTTCGGAGTTCGGAGTTCGGAATTCGGAATTCGGAGTAGGGGCGGGGTTTCCCCGCCCAGAGTGAGGGAATTATTTTCATCCTTGGTTGTGGACAAAACATTGTCCATGTAGACGCGCGAAGCGCGGCTTTGAGCAGAGTGGGACTAGCTTGAAAATAGGCGCGGAGGTGCGATGTAGGGGCGCATTGCGTGCGCCCTTGAGGAGTTAGTCACAAAGCATTTTCAGATACGCAGGTTGTGGGATTTGACCGTGGGGAGCTAACTTGAAAATAGTGAGTTCGGAGTTCGGAGTTCGGAGTTCGGAGTTCAGGAGTAGGGGCGGGGTTTCCCCGCCCAGAGTGAGGGAATTATTTTCAGATCCTTGGTTGTGTACCAAAGTTCATGAGAGACTAACTTGAAAACAGGGAACTATTAACAGAAAGTGTACGCTCGTTTTTTTCAAAAATCAAATATGATTTCTATAGTTTTTACCTATCAAGAGAGTGTGCGATAAATAAATATGATTTTTATTTTTTACTGGTTCAATATTAATTTACTGCCTTAAGAATGGGATGAGTTATTTTGGCTTATTCAGAGAAAATGATGTAGAGACTTAATATGTCATTTCGGTTATCAGTGAGAAGTTGCGGTTACAGTAGTAAATTTCTAATTTTTAGATCTACTTTACGGAATCATAGTGTTTACAACTGTATCTCAACTCATTGCCAAGCCGGTGGAACACCTCATGATGACTCAAATGTTTGACCAATCCGATTACGAATATGCTGAATCCGCATTTTCGTGGATGCAAGCTCAAGCAGCAGCAGATGATGCTATTTACCAGCATACTGGAAAACACTTGAGCGATATAGAAATTAAAGTACTTCAGGGTTCTTGGGAGAGAAAAACCTATGATGATATGGCAATAGAGTATGGTTATAGTCCTGAATATTTAAATAAAGATGTTGGTAATAAATTATGGCGCAAACTTTCGGCAGCCTTAGCAGAGACAGTTACAAAAAGAAATTTTCAAGCAGCCCTCAGAAGAGCTTGGTCAAACAAAAATCATTTATTAATTCAGAATAATTTAGCTATACCAGCCTTCCCTGCAGAGACTCATTTATCTTTTCCAGAAGGACTAGTACCCATTGATTCGCCTTTTTATTTAGAACGCAATGGAATCGAATCTTTATGTTATGAGACAATTTGTAAACCAGGTGCTTTAATTCGGATTAAGGCTCCTAAATTAATGGGCAAAACTTCTCTAATGAAGAGGATTTTAACCGAAACACACCATCATAATTATATAAGTGTTGATTTAGATTTTAACAGCGTAGACCGAAATATTGTGGCTAATTTAGATAAATTTTTACGCTGGTTCTGTTGCCAAGTTGGCCGGCAATTAAAATTAGAAAATCAATTAAACGATTACTGGGATACGGAAATTTTAGGTAGTAATGATAATTGCACAGTTTACTTTGAAGAATATTTATTACCCGCAATAGATACTCCAGTAGTCTTAGGATTAGATAATCTGGATCGACTATTTACCTGTAGTGATGTGATTGAAGACTTTTTGGGAATGCTGCGTAGTTGGCATGAAAAAGGGAAAATTTATCCAATTTGGGAGCAACTACGTTTAGCGATCGCTCACTCTACTGAAGTTTACATCCCTTTGGATATGAATCAATCTCCTTTTAATGCTGGAGTACCAGTAGAATTACGGGAGTTTGACAAACAGCAGGTGATACATTTAGCAAATATCCACGGGCTAGAGTGGAGCAATATCCAGGTGGAAGAATTAATGAATATGGTAGGGGGACATCCTTACCTAGTCAGGTTAGCAATGTATGAAGTTAGTTCTAGTCATCTCACCCTAGAGCGACTCTTGGAAGATGCTCCCAAGGAAGCAGGGATTTATAGCAACCATCTACGGGGACATTTGCAGTTACTCCAACAACGTCCAAAATTGGCTCAGGCTTTTCAACTTGTGGTTAAATCACCTGAACCAGTGGAATTGAATTCAGTGCAGATTTATAAATTGCACAGTATGGGTTTGGTGGAGAGGCAAGATAATCATGTCATACCTCGGTGTAATTTATATCGCCACTACTTTCAACGGGTTTTGGGGTAAGGTGGGCATTGCCCACCCTACGGAAATGTTAATTTTGAGAAATTGGTTTTGCCGTTGAGCCAGTGACAATCAATCTACCGAGATAAGCACCTAAATCTCGCGGTTTGTGACCCCTTCTATCAAAGCATAATGGGAGGGTGAGAACCCCGCTCGTTTTTAACCAGGGGATGAAACCCGACTCAAAGGGATTTATCACGAGCGTTTCCCTCAAAAATATTATGACTACAAAATATGGTATTATAACCATCAAC